>CAZSDY010000087.1:0-4994 GCA_964605765.1 uncultured Ectothiorhodospiraceae bacterium
GCGCAGGGCACGCGCACGACGCCCCGAGCCGCGCATTACGTGCTCCTCGCGCTCGGCGCCGCCACGGTGGTGGCCGCGGTCGCCATCCATCTCGCCTTCTTGTTGATTCTCGCTCCCGTCGGTGCCGCATCCGCCCTGCTCGGGTCGGGGCAGGATGCGCGCTGGCGGCGTGCGGGCGCGAGGCGCCGCTTCGAGCGAAGCGGGCTCGCACCGCCCGATACGTGGAACGAGGCCGCGGTGCGCCGCCGCGCCGAGGGGGTGCGCAAGACCATACTGGGCCAATCGCTCATGCCCGCTGAAACCGAGGGGGCGGATACGCCCGGCAGCCAAAACCATGAAGGTCCGGGCGAGCGCCTGGCGGCGGCCGGCGAGGAACTGGCGCACGCCCTGCGCGCCGGCGGTATTCCCGGCGCCGCACCGGATGAGGAGCAGGAAGCCCACATCCGCCGCCTGGGTCAGAGCCACGCCAGCCGTGTCGCGCTCGATCGGGTCAAGTCGGAGATAGCCCGCAAGGCCGACGATGCCGAACGCATCCGCTCCTCGCTGTACCACCTGCTGTCGAGCGAGGCCAAGGCGCCGCGTGGCGGGCGGGCGGACATCGAGAGCCTTGCCGAGGGCCTCAGCCATCTGCCGGACGATCCCGCGAACGGCCGCGACTGAATCCGACACGCCCGCCGTGATCCTGTCGAGAGACGCGTCCCGGCAGTGCCCGGTGCAATCCCGCGGCTGACTTGCCGGTCCGTGTCATTTATCTTGTCGCTTCGGTGAACACCGCATGACGAGGAACGCTCGATGTCCGCAAAGAAACTCCATGCCCGCCAAGTGGGCCTTCCCGTGCACAAGGTCGGTGCATCAGGTCGCGCCGCCCGACAGGCTTTCCCCTTCGACCTGTCCTCGCATTCCCGGGCGCGCGATGCGCTCGAGTTCGGTCTCTGCATCGACGAGCCGGGCTTCAACGTATTCGTCCTCGGCGAACCACACAGCGGGCGCATGACCGCCACGCTTGCGTACCTGGAATCCTATGTGAGCAGTCACAAGACGACGCCAGGGGACTGGGTCTATCTGAACAACTTCAGGCGCCCGCACAAGCCCAAGCCCTATCGCCTGGCGGCAGGTGATGGGAGGCGCTTCCGCCGGCGTATGTCGGAACTGGTCATCCATATGCACGAGGTGATCCGCTCGAGCCTACAGGACCCCGCCAGCGGCGAACCGCTGCGCAAGCGCAGCGCCAAGCACCAGGAGCAGGTGCAGGTTAAGACGCGCGCCATCATAGAGGACGCGCGAAAGCAGGGCATCGGATTACAGCTTACGCCAAGCGGTCCCGTTGCGGCGCCGCTTGACGACGCCGGCAATCCGCTTGCGTTAGAAGGTCTGAACCGGCGGCAGCAGCGCGTGTTCAACGCGGCCGTGGAGGGCGTGCACGAGGCGTTGATCGCGCTCGATCGCGAAACCCTGCAAGCACAGAACGAGCTACGTGAGCAGGCGGCGCACGAGCGAAGGCACATCGCCGGGCGCGCGATCAGCCCGGCGCTCGATGCCCTGGCGCGTGACTTTGTTGGACTGAAGGGCATTGCGAGATGGATCGTGGAGCTGCGCGAGGACGTGCTCGACCACCTCGAGCTGTTCGTCGATGACCAGCCCGGGGCGGGCACGCCGCAGAGGCAACCGCCTGCGGCGGGCAGCGGCGCCTACACGCCCGCCGAGCGGCGTTACGCCGTCAACCTGCTGGTCGACAACACCGACGACACCGGGCAGCCGGTCATCGTGGAGCCGAACCCGAGCTACCAGAACCTGTTCGGGGCCATGGAGTACCGCACGGAGAACGGCGTGCTCACCACCGACTTCGCCATGATCCGCTCGGGCGCCCTGCATCGGGCCAACGGCGGCATCCTGGTGCTGCGCGCGGAGGCTCTCGCGCACTTGCCCCTGGTGTGGCAGTTTCTCAAGGGGGCGCTGCGCGACCGGGAGATTCGCATCGAGGAGCCGCAGCGTCTGGGCTCGCTGCCGATGACGAGCGCTCCCCGGCCGAAGCCGATCCCGCTGGACATCAAGATCGTCATCGTCGGCGCGCCCTATTGGTATTACCAGTTTCTCGAAATGGATCCGGAGTTTCCGGGCTACTTCAAGATCAAGGCGGACATCGATCCGACGATGCCCGCGAGCAGGGGCAACATCGTGGTGCTGTGCCGCCTCATTCGCCAGGCATGCGAGACGCACGCGCGTGCGGCCTGTGATGCATCCGCCGTGCAGACCTTGCTGGGCCAAAGCTCACGCTGGGCGGAGAACAGGACCAAGCTCACGGCAACTATCGAGCTGATCGACGACATCATGGTCGAGGCGGGCGCGCGCCTGCCGCAGAACGGCAAGCGCCTCATCACCGCCGCCCATGTCAAGGCGGCGATCGCGGAGCGCCGCGAACGCAACGCCCGGCTCGAGGACCGCAGCCAGGAGCTCATCGAGAAAAAGGCCGTGCTGATCCAGACGTCGGGCTCGGTCGTGGGACAGGTCAACGGGCTCACCGTCCATGATCTCGGCGATCATGTCTTCGGCACGCCGGCGCGGGTCACGGCACGCACCTACGTCGGCGACCGTGGTGTCGTCAACATCGACCGCCTCACGGGCCATGGCGGACCGATACAGCAAAAAGGCGTATTCATACTCGCGGGGTACCTGCACGGGCTGTTCGCCGACCAGTTTCCGATTTCCTTCTCCGCAACCGTCGCCTTCGAGCAGACCTACGGTGGGGTGGAAGGTGACTCGGCCTCTTTGGCCGAGCTTTGCGCGATCATCTCCTCCTTGAGCGGGTTGCCCTTGAGACAGGACATTGCCATCACGGGGTCCATCAACCAGATCGGCGTGGCGCAGATCATCGGTGGCTTGCATCACAAGATCGAAGGGTTCTTCAGGGCCTGCCAGCGGGCGGGGCTCAGCGGCACGCAAGGCGTCATCCTGCCCGCGGCCAACGAGGTCAACCTCGTGTTGCGCGACGAGGTGGCCGAGGCGATCGCCAAGGGACGTTTTCATCTTTGGAGCGTGCGCCACGTCGATGACGCGCTGGCGCTGTTCACCGGGATGCCGGCGGGCAGGCGGCGCAAGAGCGGCCACTTCCCGGCGAACAGCGTTTACGCCAGGGTGCAGCAAAAGCTCGAGCACTACGACACCATACTGCGCGAGAAGAACGCCGAGGCGCATGGCGACGAATCGTGCCCGACGGCAACAGGAGAGGCGGGTGGTGGAACGCGTATGCGTTGAACCTGGGAGCCGCTCGAGCTTAGGGCTCGCGAAACAATAACGCCATGCTTTTTAGCGCCGATCCATCCCGCCTGGCTGCGTTGCTCGTTCGCTTACATAGAACGACAATGTGTCGACGAGGTCGAGATATCTGGATTTCGGGACTTGAGCGAGCTCGCAGCAACAACCGACATGCGCCATGCGCCTGGATGGTACGCAATACTGCCGCGGCCGGCGCCGGCGAACCGTCTAAAGAGCCGGCAAGTCGCCGACTGGGTCGTGGTTGGCGCCGGTGTCACCGGTCTCGCTGCCGCGCGCCGGTTGGCTGAACTCGCGCCTGAGGCACGCATCATCCTGCTTGAAGAGTACCGGGTCGGATACGGCGCCTCGGGGCGCAATTCCGGCTTCATCATCGACACCCCGCACCTTTCCGAGGAGATCCATGTGGATTCCAACCGCCGCATCTCGCGGCTGGTGATCGCGGGACTCGCCGAGCTCGAATGCCAAGTGCGCAAGCACGCCATTGACTGCGAGTGGTCGCCGCGGGGGCATCTGACCGCGGTCGTCGAAAGCAAGCGGGTCAAGAATCTCCACGCCACCTGCCGCACGCTCGATGCCGTTGACGAGGCCTACGAATGGCTCGAGGACGATGCTCTTGCCGACGTGGTGGGAACACGCCACTACCACGCGGCGGTATACACCCCGCGCACCGTGCTGGTGAACCCGGCGGCGCTGTGCCGCGGGCTCGGGGAAACGCTGCCCAACAATGTCAGCGTTTACGAGGAGTCGCCCGTGCGCCGGGTCGAGCCTGGTTCGCCGGTGCAGATCGAATGCGCCGAGGGATCGATCAGCGCCGCGAATGTACTGTTCACCACCAATGCATTCATCACCAAGCTCGGCTTTCTGCGGCACGACGTGTTTCCGCTGATCGAATGCGCGAGCCTCTCGCGAGCGCTCACCGAAGACGAACAGGCGGCGATGAGAGGCGCGCCCGATTGGGGAATCACCGGTTATGCGACGGTGCGGCGTACGCTCTCGAACCGTATGCTGGTCCGTCATGGCACCTATTACTCGGGCGATTTCCGCTTGAGCGAGCGCATGCGAAGCGAGCTTGTGGCGGCGCATGCGAAGGGGCTGCGCAAGCGCTACCCCATGCTCGACAAACTGGAGTTTGAATACACCTGGGCCGGCGTCTTCTGCATGACGCGGAACTGGGCGTCGATTTTCGGCCGGCTCGAACGTGGCGTCTTTGCGTCCTTGGGCTATTCCGGGGTCGGCATGCCCCGGGGCACGATCTCGGGCAAGCTGCTCGCCGAGTTCGCCCTGGGCGCCGAGTCGGACCTGATCCGCGATGTCCAGGCGCTTTCCAACCCGAAGCGCCTGCCGCCCGAGCCGTTCCTCGGTCTAGCGGTCCGTGCACGGTTGGCGTGGCATCGCTGGCAAAGCCGGGCCGAGTGGTAGTGCCACCGCAGGGCCCCGCGCATGAAGCTGAGAAATATCACCGTTCAGTCCATTGTCGAGATGGTGCATCCCTACTGTTTTCCCGAAGAGTTCTCGCCCCCAGACACGCCCGAGGCCATCGCACCGCACCGTCACTGGCCGGAGCCCTGGTCCGTATGCCCCGAAACGGGACAGTTCATCTTGGCCATTCAGTCGTGGCTGGCACGCACCGAGCATCACACTATCTTCATCGATACGTGGTATCGGCTGCGACAAGCACAGCGTGAATCCCGACCGGCACAAACGCACGGGCCGCATCTGGC
>CAZSDY010000087.1:5094-7094 GCA_964605765.1 uncultured Ectothiorhodospiraceae bacterium
TGCGACAAGCACAGCGTGAATCCCGACCGGCACAAACGCACGGGCCGCATCTGGCCGCCGCCCGTGTGCAACTGCACGTCGCGGGTGCGGTGACCTTTGCCAAGACCGCACCGTCGCGAATGACGTGGCAACCGGCAACGGCAGGTTCAGATCGCGAGTGTTACCGAGACTACAGATTCGGTTGAGTCCAAACGGCTACAAACGGTAGGCTGGTCGAATCTTAAGGCGATTCGAACAGGCGCGATGAATACCTCTCCCAACTCCAGACAGACCTCCGTGACCCATCCTGCTTTCGAGCATCTTCGCACCGCGCACATAGACGCACTCAGCCTGGATGTCTCCGAGTACCGCCACAAGGTGACGGGGGCAAGACATCTGCACCTCGGCGCTGACGATGACAACAACGCGTTTCTGGTCGCATTTCTCACCGTGCCCCGGGATTCGACCGGCGTAGCCCACATCCTCGAGCACACGAGCCTATGTGGTAGTGAGCGCTTCCCGGTGCGCGATCCGTTCTTCATGATGATTCGCCGGTCGCTCAACACGTTCATGAATGCCTTCACCGCCAGCGACTGGACCGCCTACCCCTTCGCCAGCCGCAACGTGAAAGACTTCGACAACCTCCTGTCGATATATCTGGATGCGGTCTTTTTCCCGAAGCTCGACCCCCTCGACTTTGCTCAGGAGGGTCATCGGGTCGAGTTCGCCCAAACGGGCGATCGGAGCAGTGATCTGGTTTACAAAGGGGTGGTTTACAACGAGATGAAGGGTGCCATGAGCTCGCCGCTGAGCGCGTTGCACCAGAGTCTGCAGGCGGCGCTGTTTCCGACCATCACCTATCACTACAACTCGGGAGGCGATCCCGAGCACATTCCGGACCTCAGTTACGACGATCTCAAGGCGTTTCACGCTCGGCACTATCATCCGTGCAATGCGATCTTCATGACCTACGGCGACTTGCCGGCGATTCATCATCAGCAGCACTTCGATTCACTCGCGCTCAATCGTTTCGAAGCGCAGGATATCGACCTTCGCGTGACTGACGAGAATCGCTACCCTCGCCCGCTTGAGGTCCAGGATCACTACGCAACGGATGAAGAGGATCCGAGCGCCAAGACCTACGTCGTGCTTGGTTGGTTGCTGGGCCCAAGCACCGATCCGGTGCAGACTCTGGAGGCCGAGCTACTGTCAGGCGTGGTGCTTGGCGACAGCGCCTCGCCTCTGCGTCGCGCTCTGGAAACGTCGCCGCTCGGTTCCGCCCCCGCGCCTATCTGTGGATTCGACGACTCGACCCGCGAGGCCAGTTTCGTTTGCGGAATCGAAGGCAGCGAGCCGCAACATGGCGATGCGATCGAGGGTCTGATTCTCGAGGTACTGCGCGAGGTGGCCGAGCATGGTGTAGACCAGGAGCAGATCGAATCGGAACTGCATCAGCTGGAGCTTTCCCAGCGCGAAGTGGGCGGCGATCATTTTCCCTACGGGCTGCAGCTCATGGTGAATGCGCTCACCCCCGCCATCCACGGCGGTGATCCGGTAGCCGCTCTGAACATCGAACCGGTTCTCGCCCAGCTCAGGGAGTCCATTCAGGACCCGCGGTACATTCCCGACCTCACCCGCCGCCTGCTCCTCGATAATCCACACCGGGTGCGGCTCACGTTCGCCCCCGACACCGGGCTCGACCGTCGTCGGCTCGATGCCGAGAAGTCCGCGCTCGCCGGCATCAAGTCGGCACTTAGCGAAGCGCAACAGCAAGCTGTCATCGATCTGGCTCAGCGCTTGGAGACAAGGCAAAACAGCGAAGATGACCCGGAGCTCCTGCCAAGGGTCACCCTCGATGATGTACCGGCAGAGCTCAAGATCCCTGCCGAGTCGCGCCACCACGCTGCCGGTATGGAGACGAGCTGGTACTCACAAGCAACCAATGGCTTGGTCTATGCGCAGGTGATCGTGTCACTGCCCGAGCTGGAGCCGGAGATGCGCGACCTGCTGCCGGTTTTCTC
>CAZSDY010000087.1:7194-11131 GCA_964605765.1 uncultured Ectothiorhodospiraceae bacterium
AGCGCGGGTCTCGCACCTTCGGCGGCGATGTCGCACTGCTGGAGTGGGCTGGAGGGCATCAAGCGGCTGAAGGCATTGGACGAGTCACTGAACGACCCCGGGGGCGTGTCGACGCTTGCAGACCAGATGGAAGCGATTCACGACGCACTTCGACGTGCACCGAGGAAGTTACTACTGGTTGGCGAGGACGGTGATGAGCAGACCATGCTGAGTGCCATGCAGGCCGAGTGGCAAGCAATGGATGAGCCGGATAACGCGAGCGAGTTTCGCTGCCCGCAACCCGGGGGAAGTTCCCGAGTAGGCTGGTCGACGAATACCCAAGTGAGCTTCAACGCCAAGGCCTTTGCCACGGTTCCCCAGGCGCATTCAGACGCCGCAGCCCTTAGCGTGCTCGGTCCGTTTCTGCGCAACGGCTATCTCCATCGAACCATTCGCGAGCAGGGCGGCGCGTACGGCGCGGGCGCGAGCTACGACTCGGACTCCGCTTCGTTTTGCTTTTTCTCCTACAGGGACCCGCGTCTCGATGAAACGCTCGACGACTTCGACGCGTCGGTCTCGTGGATGCTCGAGACCGAACATGACCCGAGGAGCCTGGAAGAAGCGATTCTCGGGGTGGTGAGCAGCATCGATCGGCCAGGATCACCGGCGGGAGAGGCGGTCAAAGCCTATTTCGGTACCTTGCACGGTCGCACCCCGGAGCAGCGCCGACGCTTCCGTGAGCAGATCCTCAGCGTGTCATTGAATGACCTGAGGCGGGTTGCAGAGACATATCTACGGGCACAGGAGGGGAGCGTGGCCGTGCTGAGCAGCGCAAACGCATTGGCCGATTGCCGCGGTGACCTGACGGTCTTCCCGCTATAGCAGCCCGTCATTCGCGCGCCCCGGGTATGATCAATACCATCCCCGGTCGCAAGGAACGAGCGTCCTTGACGACATCCTTGTTGGCCGCGAGGATGCGATGCCACGCGGTTTGATCTCCGTAATACCGGCGCGCGAGGTCCTGCAAAAGATCCCCGCGCTTGACGACATGCTCAACGTCACCGCCTTCACTGACCGAATCCTGTGACGCCTGGGAAGAGGTGAGTTGCGAAGAGTTCGGCTCCGAAGAGCTTTCTTGCAATGAAGTGGCTCGAGTTTCCGAAATCTGCGTCGATGTCTTGCCCTCGTCTCTATTGCGGCGGGCTTCGGTTTCCAGAGCCTTCACCTGGAGCACGAGCTGCGCGATTTCTCGCCGCTGCTTGATCGACAGTTCGTCCAGGCTTTTAGCCCGTTTGCTCAATCGATCCGTTTGTTCGCGTTGCGTGCTTAACTTCGTGCTTAGCACGGAAAGCTTGTGCTCGAGCTGCGCCTCATTGTCGGAAGGTCGTGTCAATGCGTCCGACAGAGCCTCGACGTCCTCGTGCAAGGAGGAATTCTTGGTGTAGAGCACGATGTTCCCTGCAACCAGCGTCACAATGACGATCAGTAATCCGATATGTTTCGCAGAGAACATCGACAAGCGCCTCACTGACTCGCGTGCGGCAACAATATCACCTCAGCGGATCGAGGGCCTCAATTACCGGCCAATCCCGCGGCACGGCGCAGCGACGGTCGCATCGCAACGACAAGCGGAATGGTCGCAAACGCCAGTATTGCCGTGACCGTGATCATGGTCTCTATGCCCAGCCAGTCTCCCCCCGCCCCGGCGCCGAGTGGAGCGAGGGATCCCGCAAGGATACCAATCGTATAGAACAACCCGAACGCCCGCGCCCTGCGCTCCTCGCGCACGAATTCCGCCACCGACCCGTACAGCACGGAGGAGGTGCCGTTCAACGCCACACCGGCGAGCGGCAACAACCACAGAACCGCGGCGAGCGGCAATACCAGAACGCAATAGATGCTCACGCCGGTCAGCACCTCGCTCAGGACCACCGCGGGGATCACGCCCGTACGATGGGCGAGATAACCCACCCCGAATTTTCCCGCGGCGCCGCCCACGAACAGCAGGGTGAGCCCGAAGCCTACGTGCTCGGGATCCAGGCCCTTGCCAATCAACGCAAATGGCAGCAACAGCAGGAAGGCGTAGCGCACCACCATGTCGATGACATAGATGGCCGAGAGCATCCCGAACCCGGCCCGTTCCTCGATACCCCAGCTTCGCATCGGCCTCTTTGGCGTATCCGCCGCCATGACGCGAGAGCCGAGATCCAGCCTGCGCAGCAACGGGTGAGCCGATACGGCGAGCACCATCCCGGCAAGACCCAGCACGGCCGTGGCCAGTTCCCAGCCCGACCACACGATGAGTCCCGCTGCGCAGAAGGGAAACAACACCTTGCCGATGTCGCCGCTGAAGTTGTAGGCGGCCAGGGCGGGGCGGCGCTCGTGGGCGGGATACGCGCTGGAGACCAGCGATGAGGATAGCGGATGCTGCACCGATGAGCCCAGACCCGAAAGCACGAGCACGAGCAGCAGGGAGACGAATCCGACGGCCCAGCCGAGCAACACACAACTTGCCCCCGCGAGCGCCGTGCCAACGGTGAGCAAGCTGCGCTCACCGAGGCGCTCGGCGAGCAGGCCACATGGCAACTGAAATACACCCATGACCAGCAGATAGGCCGTGAGCAGCCACCCTGTCTGGGACAGGCTCAACCCGAATGCCAACTGCCATACGGGGATGAGCACGTAGAGCACGTCCGTGTAGCCGTCGTGCACCAGATGATAGGCACCGGCCGTGAGGAGCGCTGCCCGCGAGCGCGAGCGCTTGGTGCCAAACCGCATTTCCGACATGGCGACCGCTTGCTGTTTCCCGTGAACGCACGCACCACACCCTGCACGGGGAGCATACTACGCTCGTGAACGGTCCACGGCATCAAACGCCGTGCAGGGTGCGAGCCACACCGCCGAGGATTCCTCGCCAACCTGATAAGCTATCGTGAGGAACCTCCCCTGCTCAACGTGATCGACAAACAGGCGGGCTTCGTGAACAAAACGGGTCAGACCGATTATCGGTAGACCTCGACAGGTTGCACGGTGATCAGGCGATGCGGGGCCATCTCGCGCACCCGCGGCAGCACCGCCGAGACACGCTCGGCGCTGTCGACGAACTGGATGATGAGCGGCAGCTGCCCGCCGGTGTCGACGAGCGAGCTCGTGTGCACGCCCTCGCTCTTCGTGAACCCCGCCACCGCGTGCACCACGGTCGCCCCGGCAAGCCCCTCGTGGTGCAGCAGAGTCAGGATCTCGAGGTGCAGAGGCTTGCGGCGCCACTCGTCGCCTTCGTTGATGTAGATACAGACGAGTTGATTGTTGGATGTCATGACCTATACCGATAAAACGGGGTCTGCCCCCGGTTTTCCAACCCCGGTTTTCTAGACCAGCTTCGCCAGGGCTATCCCTGCCATGACCGCGACCATGGCAAGCAGGTTGTTCATGACAAAATTACCGGCCACGACCCACAGATGACCCTGCTCGAACAGCGTCACGGTCTCGAAGGCGAAGCTGGAAAACGTCGTGAACGAGCCGCAGAAGCCGATGGCAATCAGCAGGCGGTAGGCCGGATCGGCGAACACCCGCTCGGAGGTCCAGGCGAGGAAGGCGCCGATGATGAGGCTGCCCGTCACGTTGACGATGAGCGTCCCCCATGGCAGCGATGCGCTGATACGGTGCGCGCTCCAGGTGCTGACCAGATAGCGGGCGTTAGCGCCCAGAAAGCCGCCCAGCCCAATCAGCAGATATGCCTTCATTGCGCCCGCCCTCCCGAAGGTTCACTCGGCCCCGTAAAGCGTGGTTATGCTCGCAGGAACGGCGCATTCCCGCCCGGGCGCTCGCGGCCCGCGCGAGTCGCCGTCCGATTGCCGCGCGTCATGAACAATCACCCCCACCGCTTGCCGGCCGCTCACCGGGGGTGCGGTGTGGCGCGCGTGAGCGCCATTGTATCCGCTTTGCTCGCGCTTGCGTG
>CAZSDY010000087.1:11231-13623 GCA_964605765.1 uncultured Ectothiorhodospiraceae bacterium
GGTGCGGTGTGGCGCGCGTGAGCGCCATTGTATCCGCTTTGCTCGCGCTTGCGTGTGCCGCGAACATCGAGGATGGCTCGTGTGAGAAGACAGAACCCTGTGGAGTCGGGCTTTCAGACGGGCGATGCATCGGCTCAGTCGTCGAGCAGGATGCCATAGGGCAACATGCCTAGGGGCACTGATTTCAGCACAATCATCTTGGCGAGCCTGGTCAATCCATATTTTAGGACGGTACTATATTGTGGTACTATTCTGTGCATGAAGCGCAAGCACCAGAAAACACTGGAATTGCTCTTCGCCCGCCCGGTTAGCGCCAACATCAAGTGGCGCGATATCGAGGCGTTGTTTACGGCCCTTGGTGCGGAGTTGATTGAGCGGGAAGGTTCCCGTATCGAGGTGTTTCTTTATGGCGAGGTGCGTGTGTTCCATCGCCCGCATCCTAGCCCTGATACGGATAAGGGCGCGGTAGCGAATATCCGCGACTGGTTAAAAGAGCACGAGGTGGCGCCATGATGAATTTGATGGAAATCGACGGCTTCCGCGCCGTCATCAAGTACGATCCAGAAATCGAGATGTTCCGAGGCCAGTTCGTGGGCTTGAATGGCGGTGCGGATTTTTATGCCAGTGATATTGATAATCTTAAACGGGAAGGCGCTATTTCGCTCAAGGTGTTCCTCGAGGCGTGTCGGGAACGCGGTATTGAGCCGAGAAAGGAGTATTCCGGTAAGTTCAATGTGCGCGTACCTTCTCGCCTTCATGCTGATATAGCCAGCGCCGCGACCGCAGACGGAAAGAGCCTGAATCAATGGGTTGTTGATACGTTGGAGCGCGCTGTTGATAGTTAAATTCCGTGCCAGTCAGGGCTTAGGTGCCGGACGCTCGTACCTCGCGCCGGGCATCCGGGGATCGATCAAACTCGATTTGCTCGCTTTACACAGGCAAGCGAAAGTGAGCCGTGCGCTGTGGGAAGGGAAAATGTAGATGGGAATCATTCCAGAAACGTTGCCGCGGAAACGTTTCTGGAATGATTCTCTTTCAGGGTGGGAGACAGCCAGGGGAACTCTTGGGCCGATAGCTGGCAGTCAGCCAACCAGAGGAATGCCGACCGGGGGCTTTCGATACCCGCCAGATCCGTACTCATGCCATGGATATAGACCTGGGTCGTGGTGACGCCCGAGTGGCCGAGCAACTCCTGGAGCACGCCGATGACGCAGACCATTGAAGCGAATAAACTTCCTTTTCCAGGCGCAATAGGCCACTTCCGTCCGGGTAGCGTAATGGTGATAGCGCAGCATCTCGCGGATCGGGTCCATGAGTCGCTCCGATTGCGGACGGTAGTTCTCGCGCGGGCGCGAACGTTGATGGGGCATGAGCGCCGGCCTTGACCTGGTGTCGGCCTATTGGCTCCCATATTGGGATTAGGCGGACTCGCTGCTCCATCTATAGAATATTATTACATGGACTCCCACGTCCGGGTATTAACGAGTTAGAAATCAAGATACGGTTATCTGGAATGGCAAAAAGAGAAAAGCGGACTTACACGAAATACAATTCGAACACAGATCAGCTTAATTATGAGTTTCATTACAATGATACGGAAACTGCTGAACTACATGCGCAAACTAACAACAATGAAAATATTGACATTAGCGACCTGCGCCGTATTGCCTTATGGAAAATAGATAGAGTTCTGAACGTTTCAGATGAAACTATTGATAAATTGAGAACTATCGCATCCCAAAATAATTTAACGTTTGAAGATGAAATAGTTAAGGAGGCAATCGAAGGGCTAGTGGCTTCAGATGGTATCGGTTTTCCTACGGCTAGTGCCATCCTGAAATTTCTTAGGCCCGACGTTTTTCCAATTATTGATGTCCGGGCGTACCGAGCCTTTACTGGAAGCAAGCCTTACTACACCACCTACACTTTTGAAAGGTACAAAGGGTATGCCCAGGCACTACAATCTGACGCAAAAAACAAGAAACGCCTATTACGGGAAATGGACGAACAGCTTTATTGTTTTGATCAAGACAAAAATCGAAAAATATAATTTCTAACAATCACATACACTCGGCCAGCAAGAAGCGCCGCTCGTTCCTCGCTCTGCTTTTTGCTGCCGGTGATGTGAAGCGTTATGTGCGCAGGCGTTCGCGCCAGTATCCCGGACGTTTGGAATGGTGAGCGAAGGCAACGACGAGCAATTCATCGTCATGCTCCTTAACGACAACGCTGTAGGGGAAGCGCCTCAGAATAAGTCGCTGGACACGATGCGCCCCAGCAGACCCCGGTATCGAAGCGAGCGGGACCACGTCATGCTCAAGGAGGTCGAGTGCTGCTTCGATGTCGCCGATTTCGAGGTTGAGGGTTTCACCGAGCCGCAGTCCGAGGCTGT
>CAZSDY010000088.1:0-13603 GCA_964605765.1 uncultured Ectothiorhodospiraceae bacterium
TGGAAAAGGGGACATGCTACTTTTTTGGCGAGGCAAACAGCGGTCAACTAAAAAACAGGGGCAAATAAAGTAGCATGTCCCCTTTTCCAGCCCCTTTTCCAAAAAAAACCCCGCCATGGCGGCGGGGTTTCGGAAAAAACGGGGCCGGTCGCCGCTTAAGTCGGCGTCACCTGGCTGGCATGCAGTCCCTTGGGTCCCTTCTCCACCTCGAATTGCACATTCTGCCCTTCGGAGAGGGTTCGAAAACCATTCCCCCCTATCACAGAGTAGTGCACAAAAACGTCCTCACCACCGCCTTCCGGTGCGATGAAGCCGTAGCCCTTGGAATTGTTGAACCACTTAACCGTTCCATTTTGCATCTCAAAAAACCTCGGCTTGGGAATCCACTTTTCGCTTTTTTCTGCAGAAACTCAAAGGACAACGGAGTCAACTCTAGAGGAACCACCGATAAGACCAATGACTGCAGCGCCTCGCAGTTTAGCCGCTAAGCGGTGACAATGCATCAGGAAAGAGCACCCGAGCCCATGCACGAGCAGATCTGCGTTCCAGCATGAAAATCGCCGCCGCCACCCTGCTGCTGATTTTTGCCATCTTCGTCGCCTGGCCGTATACCACGCTTTACCGGCTCGACAGAGCCCTGTCGCACGACGACGAGGCCGCGCTCGTCGAACTCATCGACATCACCGCCATACGCGCGCAGATGAAGCGTAACATCGAGCGTGACATGAGCAGCACACTGGGCGGCAATTCGCACACGGTGCTCGGCTGGGTAAAAGACCAGTTGAACGACCTGGGCGGGGAGGCGATAGAGGAGTTCGTGGACGTGAGCTGGATCGCCGGAACGCTGGATGCAGCCGCCAGACGCCATGGCGCATCCGGCTTCTCAGACAGTGTCGACTACGCGTTTTTCGAATCCTGGAATCGGTTCATCATCCGACTGGGCACGCTCGGCGATGAACCGACGCACCTGCGCCTCTGCCTCAGCAGCGCCGGCTGGCGAGTCACGGCCGTCTTCCAGTGACTGGTATACTGTCACCCGGAATCTTGGTTAGCTGCTAACTATCTGCCAGGTACCGTCCGCCTGCCGGCAGGCAGTGCCACCGGCGAGTTCCGTGTCACCGTCCACGGTGATGGTCTGCTCGAAATCCCGGCAGTACACGCCGTCGGTACGCTGGTAGGTCCGGGTGGGCGTCACGGATCCGGCATGCCCCGAGTCGGGGTTCGCCCATTGTGACGTGGTGCCCGATCGCTGGGTCTCGAATGAGTTCTGTGCCGTACCGTTGTGATATTGCACATCACGGCAATCGAGCGACTGACCCACACGGTTGCCCATGAATCCGCCCGCCAGCACACCCGCCCCAATGGCCACCTTGTTGCCCGTCCCCGACCCGATCTGGGAGCCGAGCAGGCCACCCAGCGCCGCCCCGAGCAACGTCCCGACGACCTCGCTGTTACCAGTTTGCTCCTGGCACTGGGCGCGCGCCAGCGATGGCGCCAGAACCAGACACAGCGACACACCCAGCACTGCTGAAAAGCTTCGACCGTTCATTGGCTCTACACCTCGCAAACCTGCTTACGCAATCTTCGCGATACACCGCGTGCACTTACCTTCAAGACTAACTGTAACCCCCGCGTGAGAACGCGACAAGGTGCTCAGTTTCGCACACGCGCGGAATCAGACGGCGCGCCCGGCGGGAAGCACCTGCATCGAAGCGACAACAGATTAGACCCCCGCGCGCGCCAATTGGTTCGCAGAACCGATGTGTATGGTCGGAGCCGGTCCCGGGAGCGGGCTTGGAGCCCGCTCCTTCGGCCACTCTGCCTGGCTGATGTGATTCGGTCGGAAGCCGTGCCGCTCAGGCGACCAGATACCTCTCCGCCTCCGGTACCGCGTGGCGATCGCGCCGCGCCCCGACGTTCTCTCCGATCTGCGCGTTTACGACGTCGCGGATACGGTTGCGCTCGATACCGATGTCGCGCAGCATGTGATCATCCAGAGCGGTCAGCTCACGGATCGCCACGCGGCGCCGGTGGTGCTCGGCAACGGCAACGGCGAGGTCGCTCACCACACCCCCGAGCCAGCCGACAATCTTGAACGTCCCGACCGCGAGCCTTACCTCGCGCTCGTCGTCCATGCCCGCGGCGGAATCCAGCGCCCTAGCGTAAATGTTGGTCTTCATTGCATCTCTCCAGTCAACTCTCACTGTGCGGCTCTCGCGTGTCGCCTCTCGCCTGTTGGTGCTCCGTCAATGCACTAAGGGCGAAACAGCATCTACCTCCAAACATAGGTCCCCGGTGCGGTGTTTTGAATACGTATTTGCCGTAGAACGCCAGCGCCTTTCGAAACTTCTGCGGGGCTAAACGGCAGCGCTGCCAGGCGGGATGAATCCCGCCCTACAGCGGGCACCCCAAACCGCCCCGGCGCATCGGGCTCGAGCACGGGCAAACTGCTGATAGAATGCGTCTCCGGTTGGCGATACGGGATCGCGATTCGTGAAGGCGATGCTCCTCGATGCACCGGGCACTGCGCTGCGCCTCGTCGATGTGCCCGCCCCCGTGCCTGCGCGCGGCGAGATCTTGATCCAGGTGCGCGCCTGCGGCGTGTGCCGCACCGATCTACACGTGCTCGACGGGGATCTCAGCGAAGCCAGGTGCCCCGTGATACCCGGCCATCAGATCATCGGGACCATCGTCGAGGTCGGTACGGGCGTGCGCGGGCTTGCCCCGGGGCAGCGCGTCGGTGTGCCGTGGCTGGGCGGGAGCTGCGGCGCGTGCGCATTTTGCGCCGAGGGACGCGAGAACCTCTGCGACTCGGCGGTTTACACGGGGTACCAGCGTGACGGTGGCTTCGCAGAGTTCTGCGTGGCAAATTCCGGGTTCTGTTTTCCCGTCCCATCCGGTTACCCGGATCTGCAGGCGGCGCCTCTGCTGTGCGCCGGGCTCATCGGCCACCGGGCGCTCGGGAGGACCGGCCGCGCGCGCAGGCTCGGCCTCTACGGCTTCGGCGCCGCGGCGCACATCCTCACCCAGGTGGCGGTCCACGAGGGTCGCGAAGTGTACGCTTTCACACGCCGCGGAGACGCGAGCGGACAGGCCTTCGCGCGCGAGCTCGGCGCACTGTGGGCGGGTGACTCGTTGAGCACGCCGCCCGTGGCGCTCGATGCCGCCATCATCTTCGCACCGGCGGGCGAGCTCGTGCCGGCAGCGCTGGCGGCGACCGCCAAGGGCGCCACGGTGGTGTGCGCCGGGATCCACATGAGCGACATCCCTTCGTTCCCCTACGCCAGCCTGTGGGGCGAGCGCAGCGTGTGCTCGATCGCCAACCTGACAAGGCGCGACGCACACGAGTTCCTGGCGCTGGCGCCCACTGTGCCGATCAGGACCGAGGTGCACGCCTACCCGCTGGCGGCAGCCAACGAGGCGCTCGAGGATTTGCGCCACGGGCGCTTCAACGGCGCCGCGGTCATCGTCGTCGACGAAGCCGCGCGCTGAGCGGCGGCGATTGCTCTCGCGCCACCGCGACACGATCGCCCACCATCCGGCTGCGCGGTACGCGCTTCACCGGCCGGCCCGGCAACCGCGATCGAAGCATAACCCCGCAGGGCGCCGATCGCACGGCCCGGAGAGCGTGCGCTCAATACACGCCGCGCTCCTCGCGCCGCGCCTCCTCTATCGCCTCGTGGTGAGCCTCGATGACAGCGCTCTCGAAAATGACCCCCACGAGGCGCATACCGGTCTCGTCGCTCACCACCGGCACACTGATGCCGACGAAGCCGCGCAGCGCTTCCATCGCCTCGTGCAGGCTCATGCCCACGCGCAAAACCAGCGGCGGCGACACGGCTATCTCCGCCACGGGCCGCGCGGAGAGCCCCGCGTGCCGCGCCTTCACGATGTCGGCGAGGCCCACCTGCCCCACGAGGCGCCCGTCGTCGACCAGCAGCAGCTCGCGCCCGGTGCCGATCAGATAAGCCTCTTCCGCGCGTGCGATGCATAGCCCCGGTGCGACGGTCGTGAACGCCTGCGAGAGCACCTCGCCCACGCGCCGCGCGCGCAGGATCTGCGCCTCGCGCCCCAGTTCCACGTCGATGCCCTGCTTGGCGAGCTGGAACTTGAAATAGGAGTAGACGAACAATCGCCGTCGCGCGAGCCCCGCGAACACGACGGCCAGCATCACCGCGGTGGTCAGGGCGTAGCTGTGGGTGAGCTCGAACGCGATGAGGATGGTGGTGATTGGCGCGCCGATCACACAGCTGATGACCGCCCCCATGCCCGCGACCGCATAGATCGTCGGCGAGGACGTCACGTGCGGTGCGACATCGGCCACGACGTTGCCGAGCGCGCTTCCCATCATGGCACCCAGATACAGTGCGGGGCCGAACACGCCGCCGGAGAATCCGAAGCCGAAGCTGATCGAGGTGGCCACCAGCTTGACCGCCACCAGCGCCAGCAGCAGACCGAGCGGGAAGAGCTGGCCGAACGCGTCGTGAATGACCTCGTCGCCCAATCCGACGATGTGCGGGAACCAAAGCGCCAGGAACCCCAGCAGCAAGCCGCCAACCATGGGACGCGCCCACGGCACGACGCGGCTGCGCCCCACCCAGGTCGTGCAGAGGTCCATGCTGCGCATGAAGGCAACCGACAACAAGCCGCCGAGGACACCGGTCAGCACGAACAGGGGATACTCGTAAACATGCTCTATTCGGTATTCGGACAGGTTGAACTGCTCGGTGGCGCCCGGGTGCAGGCGCGCAACGGCCGTGCCCACGACGGCGGCGATGGTGACCGGCACGAAGGATCGCAACGCCCGCCCGCCGAGCATCACCTCGCTCGCGAACAACACGCCCGCGAGCGGCGCGTTGAACGACGCCGCAATGGCCGCGGCCACGCCGCTGCCGAGCAGCGCGAGGCGCTCGGCGCGGGGCAGCTCCAGCTTGTGCGCCACCCAGGCGCTGATAGTGGCCCCCAGGTGCACGGCCGGGCCGTAACGCCCCACCGACGCACCGGCGCCTATGGAGAGCGCACTCATCGCCGCCGAGCCGAGCCCGATCCCGATCGACATGCGCCCGTCGTTCTGGTGCACGGCCTGCATGGCGTCGGCGGGCCCGTAGTTCCTGCACCCCGGCATCCATCGCCAGACCACGAGTCCCACGAGCAGTCCTCCCAGCGCCGGAGCCAAAACCACGCGCCACCACGGCAGCTGCGCGACACCGGAGTACACGTGCCCATGGGTGAATCCATAGAAGACGTGCTGCACCGCGGCAATGACGACGATGAAGCCGAGCGCGCCGTAGGCGGCCACGACGCCCACCAGCACGGCGAGCGCCGCGATCAGGATCGAGCTCCGGTAGGGGGGGGTGCCATGCGGCATGTGCAGGGGCGCGTTCACCTAATCTCGGCGCAGGCGATCGTCGACCGCGATGGGCGTCGGATAGCGCAACATGATGAGGTAGGACGACGCGATGAAAGTGATCAGCGTGGCTGCCTGGATCAAGTAGGAGACACGCTCCCCGATGACCCCGGACTGCACCGCGAGCACCGCGATCATCAGGGAGAACTCGCTGCCCTGGCCGAGGCGCACGCCGGCTTCCCGGGCAATATTCTCCGATTCGCCGTGCCTGAACAGCAGCGTCCTGAACACGAAGGGCTTGGCGAGAAGCATCACACCGGCCAGCACGGATGCCGGCACGATCACCGCCGGCAGCAACGCGAGCTCGAAGCTCGCGCCCAGAGAAAAGAAAAACATGATCAGAAAGAAATCCCGCAGCGGCTTGAGGCTCTCGGCGATATACGTGGAAACGCGGTTGGTCGCGAGCGCCACCCCGGCGATGAATGCGCCCATCTCGTGGGAAAGGCCCAGCACATGAGCGAGTTCCGCGAAGCCCACGCACCAACCGATGGCGGTGAGAAACACGTACTCGTGAATGGTATCGAAGCGTCGAATCAGGCGCTCCAGCAGGTGGCGCTCGATGAGGTAGGCGAGGGCACCCAGCAAGGGCAGGGACGCGACCAGCGCGAGCAGCGCATACCACTCGGCGTCCGGCTTCGCCGCGCCCCGCAGCAGCGCCAGCATCACGATGGCGATGATGTCCTGGAGCAACAGGACGCTGATGATCACCTCGCCCACGCGCCGGTGATGCAGCGCGGTGGTGGGCAACAGCTTGAGACCGATGATGGTGCTGGAGAACATCGCCATGGCGCCCGCAACGGCGCTTTCGGTGAAGCTGTAGCCGAATGCCAAGGCGATACCTGCACCCAGCACGGTGAACACCAGTGCGCTCAGGGCCGTGACCGTGGTTGCCTCGCCCAGCATGCGCATCAGTTTCTGCGGGTGCAGGTTCAGCCCCAGCAGGAAGAGCAGGAAGATGATGCCGACGCGGCCGATGCCCTGAATGGTGCTCGCATCGGCCACCAGCCCGGTTCCCCATGGGCCCAGCACACCGCCGAGCACGATGTAGGCGACCAGCAGCGACTGGCGAGCGTACAGGGCCACCCCGCCGAGCACCGCGGCGCCGGAAAACACCAGGAACACCTCGAACAGGGCGGCGTCGTCTTCCAATGCGATAGCCTAACGTGTACGAACCGGAACCAAACAGGGCATCGAATACTCCAGGCGTTGCGGCTTCACCGCGCCGGCGGTCACACGCCGAATGATGCTCTCGCCAAGACGCAAAGCACGCAAAGGCAATAGCGGGTTCCGGGAAGCCCTGATGACGCAGGCTCTACCGGTCGGGTCAACCGCCGTAATGAGGCGGATCGCTGTCCTTGGCGTGCTTGGCGGCTTTGCGAGAGTCATCATCACTTTGCGATATCCACCGTTTGCTGGAGGAGTGCTATCTCTGTCGTTCTGCCCGAGATTTCACCGATGAGGGACGCCAAGGGCCATGGCTCCTGTCTGCCTCGCCCGCGGGCGTCGCATGGCGCTCCATCCACCGCGCCACGCGGTCGCGCTGCGGCGCGCTGAGGTGCAAACCGAGCTTGGTGCGCCGCCACAGCACGTCTTCGGCGGTGCGCGCCCACTCGGCGTTCATCAGGTAGCGAATCTCCGCCTCGTACAGACCGGGCGCGACCTCCTCGCCGAGCGCCGTGCAATCGTCGGCCGAACCGATCACCTGTGTCACGCGGGTCCCGTAATTGCGCGCAAGACGCGACAGGAGCGCCCCGGGCATCCTCGGGTGGCGTGCCGCAAGAGCGCTCGCGAACGCGTCGAAATCCGCGTTCTCCATATCGCCGCCCGGCAGGGCCGCGTCTGCCGTCCACGCGGGCGAATCGAAGCGAAGCGCACCACCTAGCGCCTCCAGCGCTTGCTCGGCAAGCATCCTGAACGTGGTGATCTTGCCACCGAGCACGGACAGCAGGGGGGGAGCGCCCCCACCTTCGCGCAGATCCAGCACGTAGTCACGCGTGACCGCTGACGAGTTTCGGTGCGCGTCGTCGAAAAGTGCGCGCACCCCGGCGTAGGTCCATACCACGTCCGCGGGCAGCACGGGCTGCGAGAAGTACTCGCTCACAGCGGCACACAGGTAGCCGATCTCCTGTTCCGTGATCTGCACCTGCGCCGGATTCTCGTCGCAGTCGCGCTCGGTGGTCCCGATCAAGGTGAAATCCTGCTCGTAGGGTATGGCGAACACCACCCGCCCGTCGCCATGCTGAAATAGGTAGGCGTCCTCGTGCGCGAACAGCCTCGGCACCACGATGTGGCTGCCCGTGATCAGACGCGTCGACTTGTCGCTCGCCACGCCGAGGCACTCGCCAAGCACCTCGTTCACCCATGGGCCGGCGGCATTGACCACGGCGCGCGCGCGAATCGTGGTTTCCGCGCGGTCCTCCGAAGTGCGTAACGCGACTTCCCACACATTACCGCGGGGCGCGGCCGAGACCACGCTCGTACGCGTCAGGATACGCGCGCCCAGGCGGTGCGCGTCGATCGCGTTGAGCACCACCAGGCGCGAGTCCTGTACCCGGCAATCCGAGTACGCGAAGCCCTTCTTGAACGACGCGCGCAGCGCAGCGCCGGCGGGATGCTTGCGGAGATCGACCCCCCGCGACCCGGGCAGGCGCCGGCGTGCGCCCAGGTGGTCATAGAGGAAGAGCCCGGCGCGGATCAGCCAGCGATTGCGCAGAGCACGATGGTGAGGCAGCACGAAACGCAGCGGCCAGATGATGTGCGGCGCGGCGCGCAGCAGCACCTCGCGCTCGCCGAGCGCTTCGCGCACCAGGCGAAACTCGTAGTGCTCGAGGTAACGCAGGCCCCCATGGATGAGCTTCGTGCTCTTCGAGGAGGTGCCGCTCGCCAGGTCGTCGCGCTCGCAAAGCACGACGTCGAGCCCGCGCCCGGCCGCGTCGCGCGCGATGCCTGCACCGTTGATGCCGCCGCCTATGATCAACACGTCGCAGGGGTCCATCTCCGCCATCCGGCACCTACCGTGAGAAGGGGCTCCGATATTAGCGTGCGCGCCGCACAATGTAACCGGGGCCGGTTGACCGCGGGCCGGGATCGTGTTCATTCTTGCACGAGCGCTCAGCAACGCGGCGCGCCACTCACACCGGGGACCCGATCATGACCGAGCCCGCACACCTGCTCGCCATCGACCAGGGAACGACCAGCACGCGCGCCATCGTGTTTCGCGATGACGGCACCCCCGTGGCATCGGCACAGCACGAGCTCGTGCAGATCTTTCCCGAAGACGGATGGGTGGAGCATGACGCGGAGGAGATCTGGAGCAGTACCGTCGCCGTCGCTCGCGAGGCACTGGTGCGATTCGCGCCCGGTGCGGGAGCGATCCGCGCCATCGGCATCACCAACCAGCGCGAGACCACGGTGCTGTGGGATCGGAAGAGCGGCAAGCCGCTGCACAACGCCATCGTGTGGCAGGATCGGCGCACCGCGGCGCTGTGCGAGCGCCTCGTACGCGAGGGCCACGAGGCGCTGGTCAGCGCGCGCACCGGCTTACTTCTGGACCCCTATTTTTCGGCGACCAAGCTCGCCTGGCTGCTCGACAACGTGAACGGCGCGAGAGCCCGAGCCGAGCGCGGCGAGCTCGCGTTCGGCACCACGGACTGTTTCCTGCTGTGGCGCCTCACCGGCGGCGCCGTGCATGCCACCGACGCGACCAACGCCTCGCGTACATTGCTGTTCAACATCCACGATGGGCGCTGGGACAGCGATCTGCTGGACCTTTTCGACATCCCCGCGGCGGTGCTGCCGCAAGTCAAGGACTCGGCGGATGATTTTGGCCGTTCGCTGCCGGGGTTGCTCGGCGCCTCGATCCCCATCGGCGGCGTGGCGGGTGACCAGCAGGCTGCCGCCATCGGTCAGGCCTGCTTCGAGCCCGGCATGGTCAAGAGCACCTACGGCACCGGGTGCTTCGTGCTGCTCAATACGGGCGCTCAGGCACTGGTGTCTTCGAACCGGCTGCTGACCACTATCGCCTACCAGGTGAAGGGCAGGAGAAGTTACGCGCTCGAGGGGTCCATCTTCGTCGCGGGAGCGGCCGTGCAGTGGCTGCGTGACGGACTGCACGTGATCGACTCGGCCGCCGAGAGCGAAGGGCTGGCCGCCGCGCTGGACTCCACCGCTGGGGTGTATCTGGTGCCCGCCTTCACCGGGCTCGGCGCCCCGTACTGGGACCCGCACGCGCGCGGCGCCATCCTCGGCCTGACGCGGGCCAGCACGCGCGAGACGCTGGTACGTGCGGCACTCGAATCGGTGTGCTATCAGACCGTCGACTTGCTCGAGGCGATGGCCCGCGATGCCGGCGGCCATCCAACGGCACTGCGGGTCGACGGCGGCATGGCCGTCAACGACTGGCTGATGCGCTACCTCGCCGATATGCTGGACCTGCCCGTCGAACGACCTGCCGTCACGGAGACCACGGCACTGGGTGCGGCGTGCCTGGCCGGGCTCTCCGCCGGCGTGTTCGCGTCCCTGGACGAATGCGCCCAACGCTGGCAGTGCGCGGCGAGATTCGAGCCCGCCATGACCCGCGAGCAACGCGAACCCCTGCTCGATGGGTGGAAGGACGCCGTCTCGCGCGTGCGCACCCGGCCCTGACGGCCGCTTGCAGGAGCGGGAGTCATCCCACGAACATCGATGCCACGGCGATTCGTGCGCTGCAAGGTTGGCCGGATAAATCCCACCCTACAGCGCGCGCTCCAAGCCACCACGGATTGTCGTGGCTCGCCCGTAGCGGACAGCCGTCCGGGAATTGAAAGCGCCGTGGTGCTGCCGAGCTCAGCGTTTGGCGCGCATCAGGCTCTTCACCGACGCGGATGCCTTGATACTGCCCTCGCCACGGTAGGCCTCGTGGTTATCCTCGATCTCGCCCCGGTCGTAGCGATAATTCACCATGATTCCACCCGACTGGGCCATACCGTTGGGGGAGGTATCGGCCAGCCAGTTGATGCGCTCTATACTTGCGCCGTTGGACAGGTGAAAATGCGCCACCGCGTTGCGTGCGAATCGCTCGCCACGCTTCTCGCCGAGCAGGTAGCGTGCGCACAGTCTCAGCATCGGCCCGCGTAAAGCCGCCGACACTTGCGCGTTCCCGTGCCAGTCAGGCTCGAGCAGCAGAGCCTTCAAGGTGGCGGCGTCTCCGAGGTCGGAGGCCAGCTTGCCGAGTTTCTTGCGCTCGGCGGGCAGAAAGATCTCCGTCTGTGGCTGCTCCCGTTCGAGCTTTTCCTCGAGCCAGCCACTGAATCCGGGCACCGGCGACAGCGTTGAGAAGGCCTTCAGGCCCTTGAATTCCACGGCCAGCAGGTCGACCACGCGCTTGATCAGGAAATCCCCGAAACTGATGCCGGCGAGTCCTCTCTGCGCATTGGAAATGGAGTAGAAGATGGCCGTATTCGAATCGATGGGATCGATGACCGGTGCGTCCTTGTCGAGGAGTGTCTGGATGTTGTCCGAAGTGCCGCTGACCAGCGCCACCTCCACGAAGATGAGCGGCTCGCGCGGCATGCGCGGATGGAAGAACGCGAAGCAGCGCCGGTCGGAACCGAGCCGGTTCTTGAGATCGTCCCAGCCGTCGATGCGATGCACGGCCTCGTACTCGATGAGCTTTTCGAGCACGGAAGCGGGTGAGTCCCACTCGATGCGCGCAAGCTCCAGGAAGCCGACATCGAACCACGAGGCGAGCAGCGACTTGAGCTCCGCTTCGGGCACCTTGAAGACCGGGTCTTCCCTGCCCAGCCGGATGAGCTCGGCACGCAAATCGACGAGGAACTTGACCCCCTCGGGCAACGCCGTGAACTGCTTGTAGAGGATGAAACGCGGCGGGCGCAGCGCTTCACGCAACGCCCGCTCCGCGCGTTGGCGCTCCTCGGCATCCGCGGCCGACTGTACCGCGGCGATGGCCTCGTCCACCGGTGCCGGCTCGACGTTGAAGCGTGCCGCGAGCACACCGAGAAAGCGCTTGCGGCCCGCGGCGTTGAGCGATAAATACGTACGTCCCAGTCTCGCCGCGCGTGCCCTGGCGGAGACTTCGCCACCCTTGGCCTCCAGGCAATCGTTGATCTGCCCGACGAGGCGCTGCATGTCCTCTTCGGGCAAATCGGGCCTCACGGGCTCGGCGGTTTTTCCCCTCGCCATCGCGGCGATGGCGCGCCACGCACCGCGCAAGGTACGGTCCAGAAAGCTGCTTTGCACGTTCGCGGTCACGGGATAACTGGCCGGCATGTGTGGGATCGTCGGAACGCAAGATTATAGCGCCCGGGTTGAATGGGCGTGATCCGCGTCGCGTGATCTGTGTCAATCATCAAGAGTGTCGGAGAATCTTACACCGTTTCGAGCCAAGAGGTTTTCTGGACTGTTTGCACAAGCTATTGATATTTCGCATGTACTTCAGATTTCTGCCATGATTCGCTCGATTCGACGGGATAATTTGTGACCCGATAGCCAAAAAATGTGTCGGAATTTTTTACACTTTTGACGGGACACGGTTGGCCCTATCTGCTCAACCTGTTGTTCTTTGCGGAACATTCCTAAGTATGGCGCTAATCTTGCATTGACTTCTCGCAAAAGGGCGCGCTCACGGGTACGACCGCCTTCAGGCGACGCCGCGCCGGTACGGTGCCACGAATGACATGCAAGGAGTCAGCCATGACGGCAGCAGAAAATAGCAGATCAAGTACTTCGCCCGAGGGCGCTCTCGAATCCTATTCGCGCGTCGCGTGCAGCCGTCTCGCGCTCGGTATCAAGGCGGCAAGCTGGGTCGGCTACGGCGCGGAGAGCGCCGCACTCGCCGTCGGTTCGGCCGCCGAGGCGAGCATCGTGTTCGTCGATGCCACCAGCGCACCGGTGGGACCGAAGACGGTGGCGCTGGGGAGCAACATGAACCTGGAGCTGGACTCGAACGGCGTGAAGGATTTCAGCATCATCCTGAGCTCGTCTACCGCATCGGTGAGCAGGAAGCCGCGCTGGCACGCACCGAGAGCTCGAGCGGGCGAAAGAGATCGCACACCAGCGTGCTCGCGAACGCGCAGAGCACCAACCCACGCAAGATGACAACGCCGGCATGGCAGCGCTTTTCAGCGCCGATGCGCTCGCTCGCATCAAGGCACTTCGCGCCACGGCGAGCTTCGACGTCGCGGCACTCGATTTCCTCGACGGATGCGTGCACGTCGCCGAAGGCAACCTGGCCGCGGCCGTCAGCTCGCTGAAATGCGTTTCTGGGCGGCACGCTGGACGAGGCACCCATGGCGGCAAGCGTCGACCCCGGCCTGCACCGGCAGCGCAGCACGGCGACGGCGTAGCGGAGACTTTCCCGTATCCATTGCGCGGCGCGCACACTGCGTCACGCCCCGTGCCGGCGACGGCGCGCTGCTCGCCGATTTGACTGGACGCGGACAATTGTCGTAAACATTCGGCCTACCCTGAATGAGACTGAGCATGCACGACGACATACCGACGCTGCGGCGAATACTCAAGGAATCCCGCACCATCGCCATGGTCGGCTTGTCGGCGAACTGGTACCGGCCGAGCTATTTTGCCGCCAAGTACCTCATAGACCACGGTTACCAGGTGATACCCGTCAACCCGAGATACGGCGAGGTCCTGGGGCAGCGATGTTACCCGAGCCTCGACGCGTTGCCCGGGCCCGTCGACGTCGTCGACTGCTTCCGGCGCGCCGAGGAGATGGTGGCGCTCGCGCGCGAGGCGATCGCCATCGGCGCCCGGGTGCTGTGGATGCAGCTCGGTATCGAAAACGCCGACGCCGCGCGCATCGCGGCTGACGCGGGGCTCGAGGTCGTGGCCAACCGCTGCATGAAGATCGAGTACGCACGGCTGTTCGGCGGGCTGAATTTCGTAGGCGTCAACACGCGCGTGATCTCGGGAAAACGCTCCATGTACCTTCCGTATTGAACGCGATGCGACATTCGCAGGTTCAAACCAGCCGCCGGTGTGACCTCGACAAGCCGGGGAGTTCTGGGTGGCCGCCGTAGGAGCGGGATGCATCCCGCGAACCTTCCAGGGCACCGGTTGCCGTGCCGGCGGCGTTCGCGGGTGGAAGTCCGCTCCTACAGTGGCTTGGCAAGCAGGGGAACGAGGCGATGGCTGACAGAGAATTCGGAATAGAGACGCTTTGCCTGCATGCGGGACAGTTCC
>CAZSDY010000089.1:0-13485 GCA_964605765.1 uncultured Ectothiorhodospiraceae bacterium
CATGACTTCCTCCTTCACCAAGCTTTGCCTGGCGCAATCAGTCCGCGAACGCGGTGGGCACGGCGTTCGGTGCCCTGGAAGGTTCGCGGGATGAATCCCGCTCCTACGAGAGGGCCATTCGGGCTGGGGGGTCGTTCAGCACCCGGGCGATTTGAACTCGGCGCCCGGGTGCAGCCCGAATCGCTCGGCCAGCTCGAATTCCTCGATAAGCTGGTCGACGGCCGCCTGGCCATGCTCGCGACTGACTTCGGCGAGAATCAGGCGCGTCGCGTTGCGGTTGTAGCCGCCGCCCATCGATACCTGCACCGCGATCAGCTCGCGGGCTCTCGCCAGCGTCATCGCGGCACGAACTCGCGGTGCACTTTCCTGGGCACCGCCACGCCCTTCAAAGTCACGTAATCGGGCAGCCCGTTCCTGTAGGGAGGATAGGACTCACCGTGGATGAGCGGGCGCAGATAGCGCAGGCAGGCTTCGGTTACACCGAGTCCGTCTTCGGCAATGTAGGCAGAGGGGAGCGTCTTCTCCACATTGGCAACCGCCGACAGCGCCGCTACCCCGATCTCCCATTCGTAGGGGTCATCGGACTTGCGAACGATGGTGGGCATCACGGCGTTGCGCCCCTCGAGGGCGAATTCCACGGCCGCCTTGCCCATCGCATAGGCCTGCTCCACATCGGTTTGCGAAGCGATGTGGCGCGCTGCGCGTTGCAGGTAATCCGATACGGCCCAGTGGTACTTGTATCCGAGGCGCAATTTCACGAGGTCGGCGATGACCGGCGCGACACCCCCGAGCTGTGCATGGCCGAATGCGTCCTTGCTCGCGGACTCCGACAGGAACGTGCCGTCGGAGCCGCGAACGCCCTCGGAGACGACAACCGCACAAAACCCCTGCTCGCGAACGCAAGCCTCGACACGGTCGAGAAACTTGCGCTCGTCGAAGACCACCTCCGGCAGCAGCACGATCTGGGGCGCATCGCCCGGTTTATCCGCCGCCAGGGCGCCGGCTGCGGCTATCCAGCCGGCATGGCGCCCCATGACCTCCAGCACGAACACCTTGGTCGAAGTCATCGCCATCGAGGCCACGTCGAGCGCCGCCTCCTTAATGGATACCGCCACGTACTTGGCGACAGAGCCGAAGCCGGGGCAGTTGTCCGTGGCCGGCAGGTCATTGTCGACGGTCTTCGGTATACCGATGCAGGTGATGGGAAAACCCAGCTTCTCGCCGGCCTGGGAGACCTTGTGGGAGGTGTCCTGCGAATCACCGCCGCCGTTGTAGAAGAAGTACCCGATGTCATGAGCCCTGAATACCTCGATCAGGCGCTCGTACTCCACCGCGCTCTCCTCGAGACCCTTGAGCTTGTAGCGCGCCGATCCGAACGCACCCGCAGGCGTATGCTTCAACCCGGCAATGGTGGATTCGCTCTCCTGGCCCGTGTCGATGAGGTCCTCGGTCAATGCGCCCAGAATGCCGTTGCGCCCGGCATACACGTTGGCAATTCTGTCGGGGTACCGTCGCGCGGTCTGGATGACGCCTGCCGCGGTGGCGTTGATGACCGCGGTCACGCCGCCGGATTGAGCATAGAATGCGTTCTTTGCCATGATCGTCTCGTTCCCCCGCTATCGTCCATGCGCACGGACACATTGTACGCATAATGGTCGCTTGCGCGGCTGCTCTGCGGCGCTCATGCGCCGATTTCCCGGCGATAGAACTATCAGCCGCAAATGCTGTCATGTAGGTAGTGTATGATGACACTGCACTGCAGTAGAGATTGAAACCAGCCCGATGACCCGCGAAACGTGTACCCCGGCTCTCGCCCGCGCAGATACCGCGCCGGGGAAAGTTGGGGTCAGAGTCAATTTTCCTCGCCACCAATCGATCTTGACACTGAGGGGAAGAAAACTGACTCTGACCCCATTCTTCCTGGCTGCGGCGCTGCTCGTCGTGATGCCGGTCAGGGCACAGGTCGTGCTTCCCGAGATCGGCGACTCCTCGCAATCGGTGCTTTCTGCGGCCAACGAGCGCGAAATCGGGGATGCGTTCATGCGCGAGATGCGTGCCAACGTGGCCCTCATCGAGGATCCGGAGGTGGAATCCTACGTGCAGTCGCTTGGCTACCGCCTCGCTTCCCACACCGGCGCGGGCGATATGCGCTTCACGTTCTTCGTCGTCGATGAACCGGTCATCAACGCCTTCGCCGTGCCCGGGGGCTTCATCGGTATCAACGCCGGCCTCATCACGACCACGCAGAGCGAGAGTGAGCTGGGTGCCGTCATCGCCCACGAGATCTCGCACATTACGCAGAAACACATCGCGCGCTCGTTCGAGTTGCAGGACCAATCGATGCTGCCCATGATTGGCGGCATGATTGCGGCACTCGCCATCGGGTTGCAGAACCCGCAGGCGGGCGTGGCGACCGCAGCCGCGGTGCAGGGCAGGGCCGCACAGAAGCTGCTCGACTTCACGCGCGCCAACGAGCAGGAAGCCGATCGTGTCGGCATCCAGCTCCTGGCGAGCGCCGGGCTCGACCCGCGCGCGATGCCGATGTTCTTCGAGCGCCTGCAGGAATCGTCGCGTTTCTATCCGGCCCCGCCCGAATTCCTGTCCAGCCACCCGGTGACCACTGCCCGCATCGCAGAGAGTCAGGAACGCTCGGAAAAGTACCCTTACCGGCAGCATGAGGATTCCACCGCCTACCATATGGTACGCGCCAAGCTCCAGGTGCATGCCGCGCAAAGCCCCGAGAAAGCTGTCTCCCAGTTCAGGGAGTTGCTCGATTCGGGCAAGTACACGAGTCTGCTCGGTGCAACCTACGGTTACGCGCTCGCCCTTGTCGCTGCAGACCGGATGAATGAGGCGCGCGAGGTCGTGAATCTGCTCATCGATCGTGCGCACGATATCGTGAGCTTCCAGGTGCTGCTCGCACGTGTCGAGCTCGGTTCGGGAGAGCCGCAGAAAGCACTGCGTGTGCTGGAGGACAATCTCGAAATCTACCCGGGCAACCGCATGCTGGCGCGTGGATACGCGGACGCGCTCATCCGCCTGGGGCGCCCAGCCAAGGCGCTGGCTGCGCTCGATCGCTACGAGCGTCATGAGCGTCTGGACGCGGTCATGTACAGGCTGGCCGCCCTTGCCTACGACCGTGTAGGCAACCAGCGCAGCGCACACGCATCGCTCGCCGAGCACTATTATCTCAACGGCCAGCTCAAGCAGGCGACGCGTCAGCTGAAGATGGCGATGAGCGCACCGAGCTCAGGGGACTACTACGCTGATGCCAAGATACAGGCGCGCTTGCACGAGTTGCAGGACGAGCAGATAAGGCGCAAGAAACGCTAGCCGGGCAGCGTGCCCCGGCTCCGCCCCGCGACTCGGCATCGACCACGACGGCGAGGTATCGCCGACCCGCGCCCCCGCGAAACGGTGCCCGCGTCACCCCGCGGGTCGGCCTTTGCGGGTGTCACACGAACAGCGTGATATTCGCGTCGCCCGCGAATTCCAGGAATGTCGCCGCGCCGCCAAGCACCGCTTCGTCGATGAGTTCTTCACGCTTGAAGTCGAAGAGGTCCAGCGTCATCTGACAGGCAATGAGGCCGACATCGGCTTCCACGCACATGTCACGAAGCTCTTCCACGCCCGCCACGCCTTTGGACTTGATCTTGCTCTTCATCATGCCGGTCATCATGGACTCCATGCCCGGCACGGCGGTGCCGAGCACCGGAAACCACTTGTCCATGCCCATCGGCATGGGCATACCCGGGTTACCGAGTGGCGAGACCTTCAGGTCGAGCCTTTTCCTGAGCAACTGCAGGCCGTAGAAGGTAAAGAATATTTTCGACTGGAAGCCGCAAGCGGCTGCCGTCGACGCCAGGATGAAGGGCGGATATCCCCAATCCAACGTGCCCTTGCTGGCGATGATGGCCAGCGATCGTGCATTGCTGTCAGACATGTGGTCTCCTCCAGGCGGCTTGCGGAGCCTGCCGCCTTGTCAGCCCTTCCTGAGCAGATATAAGAACTTTCCATCCTCTTCTCGTGATTCGAGCAGCTCGTTACCCGTCTGCCTGGAAAACGCCTCGAAGTCCTTGACCGAGCCGGGGTCGGTGGCCACGACCTTCAATACATCGCCGGTCGACATCTTGTTCAGCGTCTTCTTCGCGCGCAGGATCGGAAGGGGACAGTTCAGACCACACGCATCGAGCTCTTGATCATGTTGGACAGCCATATTCTCGCCCCCGTTCGATATATTCGCTCTTTTATATATCACGCGACCCCAGTGTTCAAGCAGCCGATTCATGCCGGCGACATGGCCTCATTCCTCACCGAGCGGCCTGGGCTCACGCTTTTCGGCCAGCAGGCGTCTAGCCGCCGCCTCGTCTGTGGCGAACATCATGCGGATACCGAACCCACCGGTACTGCCAGTCTCCTGCCTCAGCGACTTGACCGCACGCTTGGCCGCGCGGTAATCCCCGAACGTGTCGATGAGCTCAGGCCGTTTCGCGGTCTCGAACCTGAAGACAAAGTAGGCCAACGTGCATCACCTCCTGGTGCCCGGCGACAAGCGCCGTTGCGTGAACCTACCACAATCCCAACCCAGCCGAGCCGGAACAAAACAGGGCATCGAGCACTCGAGGCGTTGCGGCGATCACACGCCGGATAATGCACGCCCAAGACGCAAAGCACGCAAAGGTGGGTTGCGAAATCCCTGATGACGGAGACATCACCGGTAGCGTCAGCCGCCGTGTCGAGGCAGATCGCTGAACTTGGCGTGCTCGGCGGCTTTGCGAGAGGCATCATCATTGTGCGCAATTCACCGTTTGCTGAGCAACCTGGCCTTTGTCGGGCTGCACAATCTCACGAGTGAGGGACTAACGCCACCGGCACGGCACGCGGGGGCGATCTCAGTTCCAGCGCGAAAAACCCTCCTGAACGGCGAGCACCGCCGCCTCGACGCGGGATTGCACGCCGAGCTTTTTCAGTATGGCCCGCACGTGCAGCTTCACGGTGCCATCGGTGATGCCGAGATCACGGGCGATCGCCTTGTTGCTCTGCCCTTCAGCGAGGTGCGCCAGAATCTCGCTTTCGCGCGGCGTCAGGTCCGAGAACCGGGACAGCCCGGGCTGCGCTGGAATATCGCCCTGCACCACCTTCGCCAGCACGCCGGTCATGGCAGGCGCCACTACGGTGGTGCCCGCCATGGCCTCGTGGAGCAGGTCGATCAGATGGTCGGGTTCCATGTCCTTGAGCAGATAGCCCTGGGCGCCGGCACGCAGAGACCGGATCAAATCACTCTCGTGGCTGCTCGTGGTGAGCATGATGACGGGCAGGTCCGGCTGCTGCTTCTTCAGGGCTACCAGGGTCACCAGACCGTCCTCATCGGGCATGCGCAGATCGAGCAGCACCAGGTCCGGCTCGATATCGCGCGCAAGCTGGGCGCCCTCGGCGCCTTCGCCTACCGCACCGATGACCGCCAAGCCGCGCCGCTCCAGGAGTTCCTGGAGTCCGGTGCGAAACAGCGTGTGGTCGTCGATGAGCAGCACCCTGAGAGCACGTGCCCCCGGGTCTTCAGCCGACACGTCTCGCCCTCGCGGCCAGCTCAAAGACGAAATCGATGCGCGTTCCCTCGCCGGACTCGCTCTCGATACGCAGCTCGCCGCCGAGCTTTCTCGCCCGGTCGCGCATGATCGACAACCCGATATGCTCGCCTGCATGGCCGTTGACCACCGGCTGACTGATGCCGATGCCGTCGTCCTCGATGAGCACGCGATAGCCTCCCGCCTCGCCGGATTGAATGAGCACCCGGACCGTGCCCGCACGCGCGTGCTTGCGCACATTGTTGAGCGCCTCGCGCACGATACCGAGCACCTGCACCTCCGCGGTTACCGGGAGCTTCAGGCTGTCGCACTCCGCCTGCAGAAAGGTTGCAATACCGGTGTCCTTGCGGTAGCGCCAGATCATGTCCTCCAGCGAAGGCAGCAGACCACGTTCATCCATGGGCGCGCGAAAATTGGCGATCAGCTCGCGCACCTCGGTGTTGACTTCATCCAGGCTACTCTCGATTCGCTTTATCTCGCGCCTGGCGCTCAGTGTCTCGTCGCGAGCCAGCGACTCGTTGAGATTTCTCACCTGGAATCGCAGCGCAGCAATGGTCTGCGCCAGGGAATCGTGCAGCTCATAGGCAAGCGATGTGCGCTCGCGAATCAACGACAAATTGCGCGCCTCTTCATCCAGTCGGAACTTTGCCACGGCCATGCCCAGATGCTCGCCGATGCTGGTCAGAAGCTTGACCGTTCCTGTGTCACAGACCAGGCTGCCCGCGCCGGCGGTCAAGCAGATGAGCCCCAGGTTGCGCCCCTGATACCGTATCGGGAGCGCGATGCTGTCCGGCGCATCGCGATTCGTCTCCGGCGCATTCATCTCCACTTCCCGCGGGATCGCCTCGCAGCCCGCGGGTAGATGCTCCGCGCGCGAGTGCTCGGCGCTCGCACCCACGCGACACACGGCCTCGAGAGCGCTACCGGTGCACAGGTGAACGCTCGCGGCGCTTGCCCCAACGAGTGGAATCAGGCGCGTGGCCGAGATTTTCAGTACATCCATCAGGTCATCGGAGGTGTTGACCGCCGCAGCGATCTCGTAGAGCACCTCCAGCGACTGGTTCTTCTGCTGCAGGCGCTCGGTCTGTTCCCATACCATGTCGTCCATCTCGTTGGCGAGACGATCCAGCGCCTCGCTCAGCCTGTTGATATGAAAGCTCAACTTTGCAAAGCGCCCCTTCTGTGGCGTGGGGATGCGCGCCGACAGGTCGCCGTCACACATTCTGAGTGCCCAGCCGTAGAGCTCCGCCAGGGGAGCGAGGAGGTGCTGGCGCACCTGGACCATCAGGATAGCGACGATACCCGCGGCGCTGCCGAGCAGCACGAGCAGCACGGCCAGCGCCCAGCCGCGCTCGATCACGGCGATGGCGAGCACGGTGCAGACCGCGACGATGGCGAGCAGCGCAGACATCAGGACCAGCAGCACGCTGGGGCGTCGACCACCATCCCGGTAGGCCCAGTCGTCGGCGGGTGCCACGAGGTGCGTCAGCAGGCCGCGAATCCTGCCGGGGGGGGCGCTGTCGCGGGACGTCGCCATACGCTTACTCCCTGGGCCGGCGGAACCTTGACATGTTCGGGTTGCGGAGCACGAGGCGCATCCTCGAACTGCTTGACACGCTTGAGTGATAGTAGTCCACCTCACAGTGAGAAGCGACGAACCGACCGCGGTCTCGCTCGCTGGTCCCGCCAACGACCTCGCGTGACGGGGTCACGTCTCCCATTGCCCACGTGACGTGACCGATGCGGTAACCTGGGCAATGGGAAACCCGACCCCCGCCTAAGCGTTCAGTAGAAGAAGGGTCGAGAACTCGTGCCGGGTCCGAAGATCTGAGAAACGAAAGCAGCCGTTTCAGTGATCAGTCGAGGTACTTGTCCAGCTCCAGCCAGAAGATGCTGAACACCATCAGGAACAACACGAACTCGGCCACGGTGATGATCGCCAGCATAAAGGTAATTCGGCGGGCCATGGGACTCATCGGCTGCCAGATCCGGCGCATATAGAATTGCCAGCCGGGAAGCCACGACCAGCGTTTCCATTGATGCAGGTAACGATGCAGCTGGCCTCCCCATTGCACCAGGCCCTTGTCAACCTCGTCTATACGGGCTTCGCGTTCGGCCAGTGAGTGGCCGGAGTAGTCGTCGGTGACAACCAGCTTTGCATTGCCATCGGCAGGCGCATCAATGCGGAAGCTTGTCGCCAAGCGCAGACCTTCGCTGTAGCGTACGGTGACCCCGTCTCCGGTGGATTCCACGTCGAGGGTCGTATCGAGGCGCCTGCCGTTGCTCAGGTTTCTTGCCTTGAGCAGGTATTGCTGATCGCCTGTTTCCCTCCATTCCTCGAAGACCAGCATCGAATTGATACGGTACAGGCGCTCCACGTCGGCAAGGAACAGGCGCAATTCCGCACTGCTGAAAGGTGTATCGATGATAACCCAGGCAGCGTCTTTGCGATTTTCTGAGGTGTCTTCGGTCACCGATCCGGATGAGGTACCGTCAACAGCAGCGTTGTCAGCGAGCGGGCCAGCAGTTCCGGATCCATGCGCGAGCGGTAACCTGGGGATCCCTTTGGTCGGGGGGAGCCGATAACCGCGAGATCGTACTTGTCCTGTTCACAGGCGGTTATCAGGCACGGGGCAGGTCTGCCAAGGCGGACAGCGCTTGTATAAGCGATGCCTGCATGCTTGCATTTTTCCGCCAGGCGTTCCAGCTCGGCGCTGGCATCGCGGGCCAATTGTCTTTCGACATAGTTGCCAAAGCGGCTTCGGGTTACGGCGTTGTTCAGCCAGTCATCACCCATCATGCCTTTCCAGAAGTCAGGCACAACGAGCAGATGATGGAGTGCCGCGCGTTTTTCGAGGCACAGATCGACCGCCACTTGCTCGGCTTTCCTGGCGCCGGGCGTGCCGTGGTCGGCAAGAATGATTTTCTCGGTATCCATGGCGCCTCGTCGACACTGCGGATCTGCTTTCGACAGGTCGTCAGCCGGCCTCAGAAAAAGGAAAACCCGGCGCCCGCGATGGGCGCCAGGTTTGCTCTTTGGTCTGCGCGCCCCTAAACCAGGAGGTATACGCCAAGGGCGATCAGCATCGCGAACAGCAGCGCCATGAAGTCCTCGGCGCGATCACTGTGGAATATCGACAGTGCCGAGCCGCGGTGGAACTTGGCGCCGGCCTCTTCCTGCACGTCGATGTCCTGCGAATCATGCTCGTTTTCAGTCATTGCAACCCGCTCCCGTTAAATGGTTTCGTGCACGAACAATAGGATCACGATCAGCGACAATACCGCCTTCGCGGTACCGACTATGCCGCCGATCACGAGAGGCTGGCCGCCTGCCTGCTTCATTGCGGCAACGGTAATTTGCATACCGAGACCGGTCAGGCCGAAGGCGAACAGAAGGGTGATCCACTGCCGGAATTTCTTGATCTTCTTGGCAGTATGCCGGACCGACTTGGTCGCTTTCTTGAGTAGCTTGTTGGCGCTCTTGGACAGGATCTTTGCATTGTAGATGCCACGAATGACGGTTTCATCCTCGATGCTCATGATCTTCTTGTTCTCGAGCAAGCTGGCCAGAGCCTCTTTGCGGTCCGCCCTTTGCAGCTTGCCGGCCTCCGCGCTGATTGTCGCCACCTGCTCGGCCTTGAGCAGCTTCGACTCGCTGATGTTGTTGTCGAAGTACTTGCCCTTGTAGTGCTGGGCTGGTGCGAAAACACCGGTCGACGACAGGGCGAACATCAGGATAAAGCCCAACACGAACACCGGGAACTTTTCGAAAATCACGGTTCCGACGCTGACCTGACGACCACCTGATTCGCCCTCGTGCTTGACATACCAAACAGCCAGCCATAGCACGATGATCGGCAGGAACAGCACACGGGTAATGTTGAAAATTTCGGCGACCTTCAGTGTCTCGATGCCGTCCGGTTGATAGGCCAGGGCTGCACCGGCGACCTGCGCCGAGTTCAGGATGCCGGTACCGGCCCATGCGCCGAACTGAACGTGGCCCAGATCCAGCACATGCCCGATGACCGGGAACAGGAACATGCAGCCGACACCCCAGATGAGGATGGTGCCGATGGTGTAGGCGATCTCGACGGCCTTGGCCTGGACTACCGGGGCCGCGGCCACCGTGGCCGATACACCGCAAACACCCATGCCGGCGGAAAGCACGCCGGTCATGGAGTTGGGAATCTTGCGCATCCGTCCCAACACCAACACCATGCCGACGGAACCGAGTACGAAGAAACCCACCAGTACCACTGACAGTTTTCCGAGCGACTGCAGTTCAGCCAGACTGTACAGGGTACCGAGCAGAATCACCCCGGTCTTCAGGCCGAGACGTGACAGGCGCACGCCGTTTTCCGCCCACTCGGGGATCCTGAAAACGTTGACGATAATGATACCGGCGAGAATACCCAGCACTACATAATTGAGACCCAGCACCTGATGCAGGTACTTGGCCCCCATTACCGGGCCCATGGATTTGCTGGCGACCGCAACCAGCGGCGCCAGATACCAGCGCACCAGCATCGCCACCAGCAAGATGAATATCCCGCCGGCGACAGTCGACAAGTAATAGTCGGCGTTGCCTTCGGAATGCTTGCCCCACATATGCCACGCACCGACAAGGATGCCGATTGCACCGAAAGCGTAGCCCATTCCGAGTATTTCGCCGACGTACTTCTCGTTGTGCAGGTACTGAATCAATCCATCGATAGCGCCGGAATGGGCCAGAACGGCGGCTGCTACAAAAATGACGCCCATGATCAGCAACGCGGGATGCTTCTTTGTATAAATCATTCTTCCCCCCATCGGATTATCCGGCTCGTCGAATGCGTGCCAGACGAGCAGTTGTTGGAGATGTCCCCAAGGCCCCCAGGCAAGACTTTTTCATATCCCCGGCATTAGGCATGGTTACCCGCCGTGACCGGGCGCCCCCTTGACCGTAACGGCCTCTAGTTATGTAGACGGTGTAGAGGACCGATTTATTCCTTATCGGCGGGAGTAATCATTGGGAGCATAAGGTGCGTCCGGATTTCGGCGGCGCAGGATGCCGCGTGCGAGGCGTGGTACGCGTTCGGTGATTGGCAGACCCGATCTGCACTTGCAAGCGCCGCTTCTCGGTGTCCCAGCCGTTCTCGGCGAGCCGCGGATGGGCGAGGGTGGAGGCGGCGGCGCTGGGTATCAAGTGTCCTTGCCGCCGATAGGGTCAAGGACCAATTTCAGCGAACCGGCCTTGTGTCAGGTCAGTCAGGCAACGCAAGGTTTGCTCGAGGATCGTGCTTCCTTCAGTGCAATGATCGACTCCGGGTCGAGCGGCAGTCGCTCACGGGTGAGCTTGTTGACGACCCGCGCCACCGCGGCCAGTCGTGCCGGATCCATCTTGTAGGCCAGTAAGTAATACCCCATTTGTTTCACTTGCCAGCCATACAGCAGTTGCTCGCCCCTCTCGAAATGTGCCAGCTCGGCGGACAATCCAATCGTATTGTTCAGCACGACCAAGCTCACCTTGCATCCATGGGGGCCCTGGTAACCAATATGCATGCCTTTGAATTCTCCAGAGGAGATTCTGCGCACTCCACTGAACGCCAGGTTTACCTCGGTCAGGTCCGGCACATAGGCGTCAATCAGGAGCTGACCAGGATCATGGACCGTAATCTGCTGCGGGCGCCGATCCACAACGGCGGATTGTTCCCGCAGCCAGCCTTCGTGGATCTCTTCCGCAAGCTGCAATCCCTGGGCAGGCAGCAATGCATTGTTGCTCAGAATGAATGCGGCAAGACCAGCTCCCGATGCGATTAGGATCACAAAGGCGGCGGCCCATGGTAACCAGGTTTTCTGATTATCAGGCACATCAAGATCGATTGGTTCCTCCAGGTTGCAGCCGGCGCAAGCCGTGGTCGCCTTGAGAGAGCTCAGGGTCGCCACTTGTCGGGCCAATTCAGGGTCGAGCGATACCGCATTGGCAACTTCCGCGTTGTCACGCGCTGAAAGTTCACCGTCAACGTACGCGTTCAGGGTTTCCAAGTTACAATGAAAATTCATTTACTCTTTCCGATCGAGGTCACAGAGACCGGCCCGACACTGATTCCATCCATTTCGCGCATCAGCGCATTCCTGGCTCGGCTGAGCCTGCTCATGACCGTGCCAATCGGCACCGCCAGGAGATCTGAGGTTTCGCGGTAGCTGAAACCGACGATATCCACCAGTACTATGATTTCCCGCTGGCTGGCCTTCAGTTTCGCCAACCCTTCACGCACTGCCAGGATATTGATCTTTCTTTGTTCGATCCTATAAACGCTCGGGTCCTGCTGGTTATTCCAGCCCAGTACGGTATTCCCCGCCAAATCACGAAGCAGAGCCCCATCGACCGCTTGTTTGCGCAGGCTGTCGAGAAAGATATTCCTGAGGATCTTGAACAGCCAGGCCCGATAGGCGGGCTCGTCACCCGGGACATTCTTGGCCGCCACAGCCTTGACGGCGCAACTCTGAACCAGGTCGCGCGCAGTTTCCCGATTGCGGGCCAGGTACTGCGCATAATTGAATAATCGACCGAGCTGGGCTTCCAGTCGCTTGTGCCCTGATTTACGGTTGCCGGGTTTCGGAAAACGAGAAATCAAGATCTTGTCCGCACATTCCACGCTGATTGGATTCTAAGACCTTAGAATAGCGGTACACCGGGATTATGGCTACCGTGTGAGGTGTGTCCGGTAACTTCTAACTTTTTGTCCCAAAATCAGCGGCTTGCAGACCTTGTCTGCATGAGTGCATAGCGCTTTCAAAGATGGTTTTTGAGGGATCTAGTGCGGAAGAGGCGTGACTCGAGGAGGGTGGGTTCGCGGCCAGAGGGAACAGGGCGGTGTGAGGCGGGACCGGAGTGCGCGCCAAAGTCGGCGCATCGTGCTCGTGCTCGTGACGGGGTCACCCATTGCCCACGTGACGTGACCGTGGCGATAACCTGGGCAATGGGAGACCCCCGCCTACGGCATTATTGCGCGTTACTTCGGCACGTCCGAGGGCCTATTGGATGGGACTACAAGCAGATTACGAGCTCGAGGCGGCCAGAGATCGCCTGGGACCGAGACTTGATCGCGAAGTACGCACCCGCGCTGCGACTACCGACGTTCGTTGACAGGTCCGGACACTGGCGCCAGAATATAGTCATTATAGTTATTATGACTAACTAGCATCCGAGTATCTTGCGGGAGAAGAGCGATCATGCAGAAGGTGTCCACCGCCAAGGCAAAAAGCCACTTGTCTGAGTTGATCGCCAAGAGCGCTTATAACCACGAAAGGTTCATCATTACCCGGCGCAACAAGCCCGTCGCCGCCCTGGTCAGTCTCGATGACCTGCAGATTATCGAGCAGCATGAGGAACGGCGGGGATTGGCCACCATTGCCGGAAAATGGGAAGGCTTCGATGAAGTTGCCGAACCCCTGGATGATCTGGAGTCAATCAGGGCAAATGGAGGCGCTGGCCGGCGTGTTTCTCTTTGACACGGATGTCATCACGAATATCCTCAAACCACGGCCGGCAAGATCCCTGCTGGAGCGGCTTTCAGGTATTACACGACAGGATCAGTACATTTCGACAATTACGATTGCCGAAATTGTTTACGGCGCCGTAAAGAGCAACCGACCTGAATATCACCTGCGAAATCTCGAGGCGATCTTGTTGCCTTGCGTAAATATCGTCGGCTTTGACTCAAAAGCGGCCTATGTTTGCGGGCGACTGCGCGCGGAGCTGGAACTAGAGGGGTTGCCGCTTGCCCTTGCGGACCTTGAAATTGCCGCAATTGCCATTGCCGGTGACTTCACCTTGATAACCGGCAACACCAAGCACTTCGTCAGGATAAAAGGTGTTCGGGTCGAGAATTGGCTTTCTTGAACGATTGTTCTGGAC
>CAZSDY010000090.1:0-13485 GCA_964605765.1 uncultured Ectothiorhodospiraceae bacterium
ATGTCGGTGCCCTGTGAGAACAGAGAGGAAGCAGAGCCGGATATGGTATCGGGAGAGCCGCCGTCGTTGGGGCCGGCTTCGCCGGCGCCCGAGCTGTAACCCACCACGCCCAGGAAGTGACCACCGCCCACATCGGAATCGAGCCACACGGCCGCGTCAAAACGGCTGTTCGTCGCCGCGCTGACGGTGAAGCTGACCGGCCCGAAGCTCGGCGAGTCGTACTTGACGAGGTCACGCCGGCCGCCGTCGAGCGAGCCCTGGGCGCCGAATATGGTGACACCCGAACTCGCCTCAGCAGCACCGGAGGTCCTGAAGGTATGGGCGATCGCGTAGTCGTTGGAGTACTCGACCGCGAGCCAGGCACCGGACTGATCGGCGAACGCGGCGCCGTCGAACGAATCACCGGTCTGGCCGAGGCTGAGCTTTCCCCAGTTGCCGCTGAACCAGCCGACGACATGACGAATGCGCAGGTTGACATCGCCGGTGCCGCCGCTGGTGGCGAAGTCACCCGTCTTGATGCCGGAGTCACCACCAGAAAGGTTGGACTGCCACGCAGCCTCCAGCTTGAGGCCGGCCTGCATGCCGTTGCCGATGTCGCCGCTGCCGCTCCAGCCGAAACGACTGGATGACGCACTGCTGTCCACGTAACGTACATCGGAACCGGCACCGTCGTCGACGAAGCTGATGGCGCGGTTGACTTGGCCATAGAAGCTGCCCTCGATCGCCTGCGCACCCGCCGGAATAGCGAGGGCGCCGGCAATGACTACAGCTAAAGTTTTCCTTTTCATCTTCATACGAAACCCCTTGTTAACCTGAACCAGAAAACGGTTATTGAAGCCTCCCCCCCGATTGCGACTCCGGCGAACCCTCGCGAAGCCCCTCATGACAAGCGAAGGGACGTGCGAAGTATGGCAGAGGCTGACCCCTTTTTGCAACACCGTCTGACCCTTTTTTGCAACACCGGTCAATGGGTGTTGCTTGGATACAACAGAACCTCGAGAACAGGGCCGCGCTGCAGCGCTTTGCGCCAGTCCGTTTGCTATCCGCTCGTCGCGGGAATCGGCATGATGTTGCTCGGGGGAGACAGCGGCGCCGATGGCTGTACCCCGCTGAAGACCGGGTGCCTTCATCCAGGCTGGAGTGGAGGGTTGGCGACGCATCGAGGTCGCCGATCGGACGAGATCGCCGATGGGACGAATCAGGGGCGATCATGGTCGCCGCGCGTACGATCCCGCTCGAAACGTGGCCTTTCCCCTCGGGCGACCCTGTGGCTCTCTTCGAGCCACGCTGATACTTGGGCCGGATCGACCGGGTCCCGGCTCGGACCGCAAATGACCTCGTTCAGCAGCACGGCTCGATATGCGAACGGCCCTTCGGCGACAATTCTTTCCCAGCGCGCGTCCCGCCGGTTGCGAAACTCACCCCCGGAGGACAGATAAGCATATGTCTTGAACTCCCTGGTTGAGCATCGGATCCCTTCATGCAGCACACTGCGTGCCCGCGATGCGGATTCGACAACTATCGTGTAACGAAACACCTTGTCCGAGCGCAGCGAGATTGACCGATTGTCCACGTAGTACAAGTAGCCGGGATAAAGGTCGGGACTGTAGAGTGCCCGAAGATTCTCCTCCAGGGGTGGGTCGGGTATGACGCTTTGCGCCTCGGCCCATGGTTTCTCCGGGACATAGGGATCCAGCGTCCGGCTTTCATCGTGCCGCTTCTCGACCGGGTCGGCGCGGGCGGTGTCGACCGGTGCTGCGCCGGCGAGCACCGCGAGCACCAATAAGGTCGGCGCAAGGGCCTGGGGAAGTTCCCGGTAAAAAGGCGGGTTAGTCATGGCGCGCCCGATCCCTTCATGCAATATGCGGGCTAGACCTTAGCGCATCCGGTAGCCGGCGCGAAACTGCCAGGATTAGATTGAGAGCCCCGATTCCGATAGAGTCCACCGCGGAAAGTCCCCCTCGGACCGCACAGCGCCTGGACCAATGCACGAGGACATCCGTCGCAACGCTGCAGCCATGACGAGCAGAGACGAAACGCAGGGAGCTCGGCTACTGTCCGAGGCCGTCAGGCACCATCAGGCGGGGAACCTTGCCCAGGCGCAGGTGCTTTATCGGAGCCTGCTCGACGCGCAACCTGACCACCCGCAAGCCCTCGACTACCTGGGCCTGCTGTCGTTGCAGACCGGGCGGCCCCTGGAGGCGCTGGAGCTCGTTGAGCGAGCGATCGGTGTTGCCCCTCGCAACCCCGGCTACCGTTTCAACCTGGCCCGGGTTTTGCTGGCCTTGCGTCGAGTCGACGATGCCATTGCCGCTGCCGAGACCGCGGTAGAAACTGAGCCCGCGTCACCCGCGGGGCAATTTCAGCTCGGTCAGCTCTATCTCGAGTTGCGTCGGGACGAGCTGGCCGTGGCCGCGTTCGAGCGTGCGACCGAGCTTCGACCGGAGTTCGCCGAAGCGTTCAATCAACTCGGCGTGGCTCTCGAGAAGCTGGCGCGACACGGAGAAGCGGCCGCCGCGTACCGGCGGGTTCTGGAGCTCGAGCCTGATTCCGCGGAGACGGCAAACAATCTCGGCAATGTGCTGCAATCGGCGGGTGCCGCAGACGAAGCCTTCGCGGCCTATCGTGTTGCCGCCGAGCTGAACCCCGGCTCCGCCGAAGTTCATGCCAACATCGGACACGTGCAACAGCGCGGCGGCCGGATTACGGAGGCCATGTCCGCGTATGCCCGCGCGCTCGAGCGGGATCCTCAATTCACGGGTGCCCGCTACCTGTTGGCGACGGCTCATCTGGAGCTGGGCGATGCGCAAACGGCGCTCCGGGAAGTGCAGCTCTGCCTGGACTCGGCGCCTCATCACCAGGAGGCGATCGCGCTGAAAGGCATTTGCCTGCGTGAGCTCGGGCGCGATGAGGAAGCACGAAGGCTTGTCGATCTCGATCAATTCGTTCGGGTGCAGCGGCTCGAGGCGCCGTCGGGCTACCGTTCCATCGGTCAATTCAACCGCGAACTGCAGAGGTACATCGTCGCGACGGGAACGCTGCTGCGTGACCCGGTGGGGGCGTCGACGCGCGGGGGCCGGCACAGCGCCGACCTCATGACTCGGCCGCGGGGGCCCATCGCCGTCCTGAAGGGTATTCTGCAGAGCGTGTTTCGAAGTTACCTGCAGTCACTGCCGGTAGACCCGTCACATCCATTTCTCTCACGCTCGCCCCTGGAACTTCGCCTGGTGGCCCAGGCCAATATCCTGGACAGTAAGGGCTTTCTCGTTGCACACATTCATCCCTATGCGTGGGTGAGCGGCGCGTACTATGTGCGCATCCCCCGCGAGGTCCGTGACAATGACCCGCGTCACGCCGGCTGGCTGGAGATCGGGAAACCTCCGGGCGAGCTCTCTACTACGGCCAGACCCGAGGTCAGACACATTCGGCCCGAGGAAGGGTCGGTGGTGCTCTTTCCATCTTATTTCTATCATGGCACGATTCCCTTCGAGGGAACGAGGCGGCGGTTCAGCCTCGGGCTGGACGTGCTTGCCGAGGGTTGAGACGAGAGCGATCGAGCACTTGTTGCCGGGGCGTATGGTAGAATCGCCGCAACCCATCCAAGACGCTGAGCCGTCATTCACGTACCGTATCGACGGGTCTGGGGATCTCGGTCCGGTCGTCGGTTTACACCCACAACACTCCACGCGACGAACGGCCTGCACCGATGGAAGACACCGAAGCACTGCTGCGCTCGGCGATCGAGGCTCACGACCAGGGACGCGGCAACGAGGCGTTGCAGCTCTACACCAGGGTGTTGCAGCGCGCGCCGCACCATGTGGGTGCACTTTTTCGGTTCGCCATGCTCGCGTATCAGGCGGGACGCCCGAACGAGTGTGCGCCGATCCTCGAGAAAGCCGCGCATCTCGAGCCCGGGAACGCTGAGATCCGATTTCGACTCGGACACGTGCTGGGCATCATGGGTCGCCTCGAGGAGGCTATCTGTCAGCTCGAGCGCGCGGTGGAGCTGGCTCCGCACAATTTCGAGGCGCTGCTGAAGCTGGGTGTGCTCTACCTCCGAACAGGGAATCGGGAGAACGCGCTGGCCGCGTTTCAGCGTGCCGTGGTCATCGCCCCTCAGATGAGGCACTGGCTTTCCGACCCTAAGCTGCCGGGCGATCTGCGCAAAGCTATCGGCATCGCGCTCGGCGCGCTTCAGCAGAAGTTTGCAGCGTTCGCCGAGCAGTGCCTCGAGCACCTTCATGAGCACTATCCGGGAGAAGATCTCTCGCGCCTGGAGGCGGGGATTCGTGAGCTGTGCGGGGGGAAGAAGCGTCCGTGCACCAACCCCAAGCGTCGCCCGGCACTGCTGAATTTCCCCGAGCTGCCGGAGCGACCATGGTTCGAGCGCGACGAGTTCGACTGGGTAGAGCGAGTCGAGTCCGCCTTCCCGACCATTCGTGACGAGCTGCAGGAGCTTCTGGCGACCCGGGCGGGTTTCAAGCCGTACTGCACGGAGACGGAGTCGAACGTCGGGATGAGTGCGGCCGGCACCGATTTCTCGAGCCTCGCCGGCTCGATGATGTGGAATGCATTGCATCTCTACCGGAACAGCTATCGTTTCGACGAGAACTGCGCGCGGTGCCCCGGGACCGTGTCGCTGATGGAATCCCTGCCGACCCCGCGCATCCGCAACCAAAGCCCTGAGGTGTTCTTCTCCTGTCTGCAGCCGGGGGGACACATCATTCCCCATCACGGCCTGATGAACGTCCGGCTCACCGTGCACCTGGGGTTGATCGTTCCCGAAGGTTGCGCCCTGCGGGCGGGAGGCGAGACGCGCTCGTGGGAGGAGGGACGGCTCTTTTTTTTCGACGACAGCTACGAGCACGAAGCCTGGAATCGTGGTACGAGCGATCGGGTGGTTCTCATCTTCGAGGCCTGGAATCCTGCTCTGAGCAATGCGGAGAAAGCGGGCATCGAGCACGTGTTCAAGCTGCGGCGTGACTGGCTCGACCGGTTCGACGGACAGTGCCCGGCCCCGACCGTGTGAAAACCCGGCGTCGCATCGGCGGCGAATCCGTGGCTCGGTTCTCGAGCCGGCGCGGAACTTCCAGTGACCTTCCATGGTCACTCTGATTGTGGGGGGGGGAACGATGCAGCGGGAGATGACATGAAGCACCTGGGCCTGGCTTTGACGCTGTTGCTGGTATCGATGACCGGCCGCGCGCAGGCGCTCGAGTACACCGAGGGTCGCGTGGTCTATTCCGCGTCCTGCGAGAGCAAGCGCGTGTTCCTGTACTTCGACGGTGCCCGACTGCGCAGGCCGTGCATCGGCTCGACCGACCAGGTCTCCGCGCAGCGCATCATCCGCCTGTCGAACGTCGCCGGCTGCCGGCGGCAGATCCGGGTCAACGCGGGCACGGTCGAGAACGGTGTGCTCTACGCCGCCGATATCGAAGAGGGTCGAAACTGCTCGGACTTCGGACGCGGCGACATAGAGTTTCCCTGAGCTCCGGCACGCGCGCCTTGTGCGGCGGTGCGGAATGCATGCCGAACAGCGTGACGATAGCCTCCCGCTGCGCCGGATGGGACCGTGGATACGGATTGCTCTCGTAGGGCACCTCGGCGTCCCTGGCATTGGCCGAGCGGTGCATCCGGGCAGCCGTCAGACCTCAATGTCCAGCCGTCCCCGCGTGGCAAATTACCCGCAATCACGGGTATGCTGGCGCAACGTTCCCGATAATCCAAAGAGCAGCGCAACATGCCCGACAAGGCGCGCGACCGCGTTTCCGAACGCGGAAGCCTCAGCTTCTATCACAGCGCTACGCAGCTTCGCTTCGACACCTGGCATCAGCTCGAGCAGTACACCAGGCGCTTGACCGACAAGCGCCAGGGCAAGGAGCGCATCGCCAGGCTGCGCGCGAGCGTGGAGCGCGCGCTCGCCATGCTGGAGACGGTCGAGCAGTACTCCGCTTTTCCGTCCAAGGATGACTTCCGTTACCTGTGGAACCTGTTCCGGCAAGAGGAGCACGCGCCGCTCGCACGCATCGTGGCGCGGATCGTGCGCGCGCTGTCCAGCCACACCTACCGCAGCCGCACCATACAGCTCACGCGCTCGCTGGTGTCCGACGAATCGGAGGAAGAACGTGAGCTGTTGGAGGCCGCGGCACACGCCGTGGCGCCCCACCGCCCGTATTTCGAGGTGCTGGTCGTCGACGAGATCACGGCCGAGGAGGAGCGCGCGCTGAAGGAGGGGTTCCGCAATATCCGGCGCCCCGAGGACAGGTTCGTGTACGACGTCGTGGTGGTGCCGAGCTTCGAGGACGCGTTGATCGCCGTGATGTTCAACTACAACATCCAGGTGGTGGTGATCAGATACGGGTTCCCGTTCCGGTCGAATAACCGGCTGGAGATATTGCAGCGCTATCTCGCGGGCATCGAGGACATCGAGAGCAGCGGGCAGACGGACATCGATCCGGGCCCGCAGCTCGGTGCGGTGCTCGGCGATCTGCGCCCCGAGCTCGATATGTACCTCGTGACAGACGTGGCGGTCGAGGCCATCGCGGGCAGCGTGACGCAGAAGTTCAAGCGCATATTCTACCGTCAGGAAGATTATCTGGAGCTGCATCTGAGCATCCTGCGTGGCATAGAGGCGCGTTATCAGACGCCGTTTTTCTCCGCGCTGCGGGAATTCAGCCGCCGCCCCACGGGCGTTTTCCATGCCATGCCCATATCGCGCGGCAAGTCGGTGGTGAAGTCGCACTGGATTCAGGACATGGCGGAGTTCTATGGGGTCAACGTGTTTCTGGCCGAGACCTCGGCGACCTCGGGCGGGCTCGATTCCCTGCTCCAGCCGCACGGGCCCATCAAGAAGGCGCAGGAGCTGGCGGCACGGGCATTCGGTGCGCGGCAGACCTATTTCGTCACCAACGGCACCTCGACCGCCAACAAGATCGTGGTGCAGGCACTGCTGCGCCCCGGTGACATCGCGCTCATCGACAGGGATTGCCACAAGTCGCATCACTACGCGATGGTGCTCTCGGGCGCGCACGTCGCGTATCTGGACGCCTACCCCCTGCACGCCTTCTCGATGTATGGCGCCGTGCCGCTCGCGAGCATCAAGAAAACGTTGCTCGAGTTCAGGCGCACCGGCAAGCTGCATCGCGTGCGTGTGCTGCTGCTGACGAACTGCACCTTCGACGGCATCGTGTACAACGTGGAGCGCGTCATGGAGGAGTGTCTGGCCATCAAGCCCGATCTCGTGTTCGTGTGGGACGAGGCCTGGTTCGCGTTCGCGTACTTCACGCCCATCTACCGGCAGCGCACCGCAATGGGGGCGGCGAGGCGATTGCTGGAAAAATACCGCAGTGCCGCCTATCGCAAACAATACGCCGCGTTCAAGGCGGCATTCGACGAGCGCGACCCCGACGACGACGGCACCTGGCTCGATACGCGCCTGATGCCCGATCCGGACGCGGTGCGCCTGCGCGTGTACGCCACGCAATCCACGCACAAGTCACTCACCGCGCTGCGCCAGGGGTCGATGATTCACATCTTCGACCAGGACTTCAAGCAGAAGACCGCCGAGCCCTTCAACGAGGCATTCATGACCCACACGTCGACCTCGCCCAATTACCAGATCCTGGCGTCGCTGGATGTCGGGCGGCGCCAGGTGGAGCTGGAAGGCTTCGAGCTGGTGCAGAAGCAGCTCGAGCTCGCCATGGCGTTGCGCGAACGCGTGGCATCCAACCCGCGGCTCAACCGCCACTTCCGGTTCCTGGTCGCGGGCGACATGGTCCCTGAGGAATTCCGCCCTGCGCGGATCCACTCGTATTACGACGCCGAGAGCGGGTGGGCCAACTACAACATGGAGGAGGCGTGGGCGGTAGACGACTTCGTCGTCGATCCGACGCGGCTCACGCTCTACCTCGGCCCCACCGGCATCGATGGCAATACTTTCAAGACCGAGTACCTGATGGACCGCTACGGTATCCAGATCAACAAGACCTCGCGCAACACGGTGCTGTTCATGACCAACATCGGCACCACGCGAAGCTCGGTTGCCTACCTCATCGGCGTGCTGGCCAAGATCGCGCACGAGCTCGAGCGCCAGCACGAGGAGCGCAGCCCCGTGGAGCGGCGCCTGCAGGGCGCGCGCGTGCGATCGCTCACCGAGGATGTGCCGCCGTTGCCGGACTTCAGCCACTTTCACCACCACTTCAGTCCCGGGGCGGCAACGGGCACGCCGGAAGGCGATATTCGCACGCCCTTCTTCATGGCCTACGAGGAGAGCCTGTGCGAGTACCTGCGCATGGACGACGGCTCGATCGATCGCGAGCTGGCCGCCGCGCGGGATCTGGTCTCGGCCAGCTTCATCATTCCCTACCCGCCGGGCTTTCCCATCCTGGTGCCGGGACAGGTGATAAGCGAGGATATACTGCGTTTCATGCGCGCGCTGGATGTCAAGGAGATCCACGGCTACGAGCCCGAGCTGGGGCTGCGGGTGTTCACCGCGGAAGCACTGGCCGGCGCGGGCGCCAGCCAATCGGCGTGCTGACAGCCACTTGGATAAAGTGCGCCGACGATTCTAAGATGTGGGTGACGACCCCGACCCGATCCCCAGGGAGGATGCCGCGATGAATCGCGCCCGTGACCCCAAGACGCAGGAAATCGTCAATCAGGTGGTCGGCCTGGTGCGCGAAAAGCTCGCCCCCAACTATCACAGTCTGGGCGAAGAGTTCGTGCGGCAGTATTTCAGCGGCACCGCGGCGGAAGATCTTCGGGATGATGACACGCTCAATCTCTATGGTGCCGTGATGGCCCATTTCAACTACGCCCTGCAGAGAAAGCCGGGCGAGCCAAAGCTGCATGTGTACAACCCGCAGTTCGAGCAGCACGGCTGGCAGTCCACCCACACCATCGTCGAGATCGTGACCGACGACATGCCGTTTCTGGTCGACTCCGTGCGCATGGGGCTCAACCGCCGCGGGCTGACGACACACCTCATCATTCATCCGGTGGTGCGATTGCGCCGCGACGCATCGGGCGGGCTGGTCGAGGTGCTGCCCGACGGGGCCGAGGCCAAGGACGTGATCACCGAGGCAATCATGCACTGCGAGGTCGACCGGCAAACGGAAGAGGAAGCGCTGGAAGGCATACGCAGCGAGGTGCACAAGGCGCTCGGTGACGTGCGAGTGGCGGTCGAGGACTGGCAGAACATGCGCGGCAAGCTGCGCGATGTCCTGAACGAGCTGGAAAGCGACCCGCCGCCACTCGATATCGAGGAACTCGAGGAAGGGCGCGCATTCCTGGAATGGATAGACGGGGATCACTTCGCGCTGCTCGGCTATCGCGAGTACGAGTTGACGACCGAAGGCGCCGAGGACGTGCTGCGATCCGTCGCCGACAGTGGTCTGGGCCTGCTCAGAAACCCCGGGGCGAGCCAGGTCTCGCAGAGCTTCTCGGCATTGCCGCTGGACATGCGACGCAGGGCGAGAGAGCCCGGCCTGCTCATCATCTCCAAGGCCAACTACCGGTCCACCGTGCATCGTCCCAGCTTCCTCGATTACATCGGCATCAAGCGCATGGACAGCGCCGGTAACGTGGTCGGCGAGCGTCGCTTCATCGGTCTGTACACGTCGGCCGCCTACAACCGCAATCCCCGTGTGATTCCGCTGCTGCGCACGAAAGTGCGCAACATCGTTCTGCGCGCCGGCTATCCACCCAGGAGCCACGCCGAGAAGACGCTGCTCAACATTCTCGATACCTATCCGCGCGACGAGCTGTTCCAGGTCTCCGAGGATGATCTGCTCGCCACGAGCATGGAGATCCTGAACCTGCAGGAGCGCCAGCGAATTCGCCTGTTCGTGCATCCGGATCGTTTCGGGCGCTTCGTCTCGTGCATCGTGTTCGTGCCCAGGGAACGGTTCAACACGGCCGTCAGGCTGCAGATTCAGGGCATCCTGGAAGAAGCGTTCCGCGGGGACAGCACCGATTTCACGGTGCAGTTATCCGAATCCGTGCTCGCGCGCCTGTACTTCGTCATCCGCGTCCCCGGCGGCAAGGTCCCGGACACGGATCGCGACGAATTGGAGGCGCGGTTGCGCGACATCACGCGCACCTGGAAGGATGATCTCGCCGAAGCCTCGCTGGAGCACTTCGGCGAGGAACGCGGCACCCGCCTGTTTCGCCGCTACGGTGACGCGTTCAGAGCCGACTACCGGGAGTACTACTCCGCGCGGGTTGCAGTGTACGACATGGAAAAGATGGAGACCCTGGACCCGGCCGGTGGTGTCGCGATGTCGTTGTACCGTCGCCTGGAAGCGCCGCCCGACGAGCTGCAATTCAAGCTGTTTCGCCATGGCAAGCCGGTTTCCCTCTCGGAAGCCCTGCCCATGCTGGAGAACATGGGTCTGACGGTGAGTGCCGAGCATCCTTGCACGATCATGGCGTGGGGTGACGAGCCGATCTACATGCATGATTTCTCGATGATTCATGGCGAGGGGCCGGATCTCGATCTGGATCGCATTCGTGACCTCTTCCAGGAGGCCTTCGCGCGAATCTGGCATGGTGAGGTGGAGAACGACGGATTCAACCGCCTCGTGCTGCGTGCCCACCTGAGCTGGCGCGAGATCGTCATCCTGCGGGCCTGCTGCAAGTACCTGCGCCAGATCGGTGTGACGTTCAGCCAGGAGTACATGGAGCGCGCGCTGGCCGGCAATGCGCCGATAGCGCGCGCGCTGGTCGACCTGTTCCACGCGCGCTTCGACGTCGATGCGCCTGGCAAGCGCGAGGCGTCGGCGTCGGCCATTGCCGTGAAGATTCGCGAGGCGCTCGATGCGGTGGTCAATCTGGACGAGGATCGAATCCTGCGCAGCTTTCTGAGCCTGGTCGAGGCCAGCCTGCGGACCAACTACTACCAGCGCGATGCGGCGGGCCAGCACAAGCCCTACGTGTCGTTCAAGTTCGACCCGGAAAAGGTGCCGGACCTGCCAGAGCCGCGACCGATGTTCGAGATCTTCGTTTACTCTCCGCGCGTCGAGGGTGTGCATCTGCGCGGCGGGCCGGTGGCGCGCGGTGGTTTGCGCTGGTCGGACAGGCGCGAGGACTTTCGCACCGAGGTGCTGGGCCTCGTGAAGGCACAGATGGTCAAGAACGCCGTCATCGTGCCGGTCGGATCCAAGGGCGGCTTCATACCCAAGCAGCTGCCGGCCGGCGGCGATCGCGACGCCGTGCTCGAGGAGGGTGTTGCCTGCTATCAGACGTTCATCCGCGGGCTCCTGGATATTACCGACAACCTGGTAGCCGGTGAAATCGTGGCGCCTGAGCGTGTCGTGCGCCATGACGACGACGATCCCTACCTGGTGGTGGCGGCCGACAAGGGAACGGCAACGTTTTCCGACATCGCCAACGCCATCGCTATCGAATACGGTCACTGGCTCGGCGACGCATTCGCATCGGGCGGGTCCGTCGGTTACGACCACAAGGGCATGGGGATCACCGCGCGCGGCGCATGGGAATCGGTCAAGCGTCATTTCAGGGAGCTGGAACTCGATACCCAGACGACCGATTTCACCGTGGTGGGGATAGGCGACATGGCCGGCGACGTGTTCGGCAACGGCATGCTGCTCTCAGAGCACATCAAGCTGGTCGGCGCGTTCAACCACCTGCACGTGTTCCTCGATCCGGACCCTGACCCAAGCGTGTCGTTCAAGGAACGCCGGCGCTTGTTCAACCTGCCGCGCTCGAGCTGGACGGATTACGATGCGAGCTTGATCTCCGAAGGCGGCGGCGTGTTTCCGCGCGCCGCGAAGTCGATCCCGATCTCCGCGCAGATGCGCAAGGTGCTCGGTGTCAAACCCAAGACCATGACGCCCAACGCCTTGATCAACGCACTGCTCAAGGCGCCGGTCGACCTGCTGTGGAACGGCGGCATCGGGACTTATGCCAAGGCGAGCCGTGAGCAGCACGCGGATGCGGGGGATCGGGCCAACGACGCCGTGCGTGTCGACGCGAGCGAGCTTCGCTGCCGGGTCGTGGGTGAGGGTGGCAACCTGGGATTCACGCAGCTCTCCCGTGTGGAGTTCGCGCTGGCGGGCGGTCGCGTGAACACCGACGCCATCGACAACTCGGCGGGCGTTGACTGCTCGGATCACGAGGTGAACATCAAGATCCTGCTCAACGCGGTCGTCGAGGCCGGCGACATGACGGAAAAGCATCGCCGGGAACTGCTCGAGGAGATGACCGACGAGGTGGGCGCTCTGGTGCTGCGCAACAACACCCTGCAGACACAGGTGCTGTCCTGTGCCGTTGCCCAGGCGCCCTCGCTGCTGGAGGTCCACGAGCGCTTGATTAGCGCCCTGGAACGCGAGGGCCGCCTGGACCGGGCGATCGAGTTCCTGCCCGACAAGGAACTCATCGCCGAGCGCCGTGCGGCGGCCAAGGGGCTAACCTCGCCGGAGTTCTCGGTGTTGCTCGCCTACGTCAAGATTCAGTTGTTCGAGCGGCTGCTCGAGTCCGATCTGCCCGATGAGGCGTTCTATCGCACTGCGTTGGAGGCGTATTTCCCCATGGCGTTGCGCGAGCGCTACCGCGAGCGCATGGGCGGCCATCATCTGGCGAGGGAGATCATCAGCACCGTGGTCGCGAACGACATGGTCAACCGTGCCGGTATCACCTTCGCGTTCAGGTTGGGTGAGGAGACCGGCGGTGACGCGGCGGATATCGCGCGCGCCTATACCATAGCGAGGGACGTCTACCGCATGCCCGATTTGTGGGCTGCTATCGAGGCGCTGGACAACGAGGTGGCAGCACGGGAGCAGACGCGCATGCTGCTCGAGTCGCGCAAGCTCGTGGAGCGCACGTCGCGATGGCTGTTGCGCAACCGGCCCCAGCCGTTGGATGTCAGCGCCAACGTGGAACATTTCATGGGAGGCGTCAACGAGCTGGAAGCGAGTCTCGACGAACTGCTGGTGAGCTCGGCGGCCGAGAAGGTCAACAGCGAAAACGCCAGGCTGATCGAGGCCGGAGTGCCGGCACCGTTGGCGAGTCGCGTGTCGAAGCTGACGGTGCTTTATTCGGCGCTCGATATCGTCGAGGTGGCGCGGGCTGTCGGCCTTTCCGTGACCCAGGTGGGCGCGGTCTATTTCAAGCTGGCTCACGCGCTGGAGCTGCACTGGCTGCGTGACGAGATCGTCGCGCTGCCGCGCGAGAACCGCTGGCAGACGCTGGCGCGCGCGGCACTCAGGGACGATCTCTATGCGCAGGAGGCCGCGCTCACCGCCGATGTGCTGCGCACCGAGAGTGAGGCGAGCGATGCCGCGGATCGCATCGAGGCCTGGATCACGAAGAACCATGTGGCCGTCGCGCGCAGCCGGCAGGTGCTCGCCGATCTCAAAGCCGGGGGCAGTTCCGACTTCGCCATGATGTCGGTTGCGATGCGCGAGATCCGCGCCTTGCGGCAAGTCGAGATCGCGCGCAGAGAATCCGCCGCCTGAACAGGATCAT
>CAZSDY010000091.1:0-9710 GCA_964605765.1 uncultured Ectothiorhodospiraceae bacterium
TCGAGATAGAAAGCCTCGAAGTTGAGCACGCTCGGCACGGTGTCGAACTCCGCGACGAAGCCGAACAGCTGCGCGTTCCGGTCGTCGGTGTTGGCGCCGTTGCCGCGCGTCAGATCACCCCATCCGTAGAGCGCGGTCCAGCGCCCCTGCACCGTACCGGGCAGGAACACGTTCTTGCGTACCAGGCCGACCGCGTCGATGGTGTCGTTGACCAGCAGGCCGTCCTGGTAGATGAAAGCCTGGCGCCCGACCGAGAAGCCGTAGTCCAGACGCTTGTTGTCGCCCGGATCGAAGTTGGGGAAGATCTCGCCGAGGTCACCCTCCAGAAACGCGGCGCGCAGCCGGTAGTTGCCGCCGTTTATGACGCCATCGCCGGCATCGGGCTTGAATCGGTAACCGGAGAACTTGCCGTCCTTATCGATGGGACGCAACCCGACGACGATGCGCTCGCTAGCCGAGAGCTGCAGGTTGCCGAACACGTCTATGCGGTTCACCCACTCCGTGCCTCGCCGGGCGCCGGGGTCGTCGCCCGGATCGAATGTCTGCAACGCCGAGCGCACGGTGCCGAAAACCAGCAAGGCGGGATGCCAGACGGCGCCCGTCGGCAGGGTGATGCCCTCGCCGATGGGTCCCATGCCGAGGAACGGGTCACCGAGCTCGAGCAGCGGGCGCGGGCGATCGGGTACGTTCTCGACCTCCATCGGAATGGGCTCGTCGGAGAGCCGACTGGGGCTCTCGCCCGCGGTCGCGTTGCCCAGGCCGAGCGCGATCGCGAGAGCCCCCAGGCGCCGTGCAACACGCCAGCGAGCCGAGACAGCGTTTGTTTGCCTTCGCATCATTCCCCCCGTGGTGCCCTCGGCGTCACTCGCCGTACTCGTCCCCGAACCCGTCCACGCGGGCGCGCGTGTACAGGGTGACCGGTTTTTCCTCGAACACCCCCGAGCCCTGCTCGAGAGCCAGGTCGCGCTCGAAGATGACCTGGTGTCCGCCGTATTGCGTCCCGGTCGTATCCTTCCAGCCGTCGACCACACGGTGTGCAAGCTTGCGCGGCGAGTAGTTGTAATCGAAGCCGCCTTCCTCGACCTCGTGAATCAGGTGCACCGAGAACTCGGCCGTGATCATCTTGATGTTGGCCGTATACGGGGGTTTGCCGGTGAGCGCGGATGCCTCGATGGCGTACTTCGCCCAGCGCGAGCCGAGCGGCGGAATGCCCTGGCGGTGCTTGCGCACGCCCCGTGGGCGTGAGAAGAGAATGTTCGCCCGCGTGCCGGGGCGAACGAAGGCGAGCGGCGAGGGGGACAGGTTGACGGGCGTGATCTGCTCGCGCTCCCCGCCGCGGAACAGGCGTGCCTTGGTCTTCGCCTGCAGGCTGAACAGGTACTTGTCGAGTGGCAACTCGCCGTTGTGCACATACAGCGAGTGGAGATTGCGCACGTCCCCGTTGGGGTCCAGATCGCCGGACTTGAAGACCACCTCGCCGCCGGCGTCCGTGACGACGACGCGCATGTAGATGAGCCGCTCGCTGTCGAATCCGCTCGGCACCGTGTGACCGTCGGTGATGTTCTTCACCTCCACCTTGAACGCGATGCCCGACTCATCCGATTGGCTCACCTCGTAGCGCCCCGGCTGCAGGGCGCGTTGCAGCAGCTCGATCCGCGCCGCGTCGGCTTCTCCCAGCAGGGCGAGTTGCTCCTCGAGGATCTCGCGTGCCTCGATGCGGTCATCGGAGTCTTCCCATCGCTCGGGAAACTCGACGCTCAGCTCCTCGGCTTCGACGGCCTCCTCGAATTCGTCGGTGCCCCAGCCGGCTTCGAAATCGAACGCGAACCATTCCATCACCGAGGCGAGTTCCTTGGCGTCGGCATTGTGCGGGAACACGCCGGGGTGCACGATGGAGTAGTCCGGTCCGGGAAACATGTGCAAGGTGAGCTTGCGCGGCTTCGTCGGCACGCCGTTGATCACCGCCGCGGGTCCGTAGAAGAAGTCCTCGTCCCCCTTGGCCGCGAGTCCCTGGCGCTTGCCCATGTGGCAGTCCTGGCAACGCGTGCCGGCTCGCGCCGCGGGCGAGCTCTTGAAATCGGTGAAAAGCGATTCGAAGCGAAATGCGTTCGGCACATTGACGTCGTGACACGTTCCGCAGAATCCGCTGGTCGTGAGCTGGTCGAACTTGCGGATGTCGGTGTGGATGTTCTGGCCGCGCTCGTCCTTTCTCGTGGCGACGGGATACTCGCCGCTCGCCAGCACGCGTTTCAGCTCGGTGTTGCCCGTCGGCCCGTCCACGGGCTCGAAAATGCTGCCCGAGTAGAGGCGCTGGCGTGCGCTCACGGTGCCGTTCGCCTCCTTCTGCCGGTGGCAAACGATGCAGGTGATGCCCTCGCGCGTAAGCGGGTTGCGCTGCGTCGCCGGCATCGCGATGCCTTCCGAGAGATTGATGCCCACCATGGTGTGGCAGCGGCTGCAGAAGTCGCTCAGGGTGCCGCTGGTGCGGCGCACGAGCGTCGCGTTGAAGGCCTGGAAAACCGGACTGAAGGTGGTGTAGGCATGCGGTGAGACCGACCATTCGCGAAACTGCTGTGGGTGGCACTTGCCGCAGGTGTGTGCCGAGGGGTAGTTTTCTTCCAGGAAGACCTGGTCGTGCAGAGCGCCGGCGTCCTTGTCGACATAGGGCTCGTCGTCGTTTTCCTGTGCGACGCCCGCGTGGCTGATGAGAAGGGCCAGCGCCATGACGGCGCCATGCAACAATGCGTTGGGGCTCGCAACTCGGCTGTTCATCGTCGGTGTCCGCTCCTTGAATGTCGTTCCAGTCGGTCACTCACGACCGCTCGTCGCATTGCGCTCCCGGTGCTCGCGCCGCCAGGCGCAGGCAGGCAACCAAGTGGCACGACGATCCCTGTCATCCGCGGGGCCCACGCTCCGGGCGCACATCACACCTCCTCGAACAAAGCGTTCGAAGCGTGCAGATCGTGACGCTTGTTGGTTTTTGTTGCCGGCAGTGCGGGGCGTCCCTGCCGCCCTGGGCAGGCAGTGTAGCCTATCGGATAACCCCATCGCAACAGACACTTAGTCGAGTCTACGGGAGCCAGATCAAGCTTTTGGAGTTCCTGATAGGGGGCCCTGACCCAGAGATCGCCGGCAGGATTTGCGCGAGTTCCAGGGTGTTGCCTGGCCTCTGGAAAGCCGCCGGCACGCCAAGAAACACTTGATCCACCTCATCAAAGGCGCGACTGTCGATGCGACGCTGCGCCCTTGACTGCCAGCGCGAGCCACCGCCGGTGTTCGCGGGATGAATCCCGCTCCTACCGGTGCTTATCCATGCTACCACGGCATATCGACTGCCCCCCGTCAGGGAGGGTGCCCCACCGTGCGCCAGCGCCCGTCGACGAGTTGCTGCTGCGGTTGATACTCGCGTTTGTAACGCATCTTCGCACAAGCGTCGATCTGATACCCGAGGTACATCCAGTCGCGTCCCAGCCGGAAGGCTTCACGTATCTGCCACAAGATGGTGTATACGCCCAGGCTGCGCGCGCCGAGATCAGGGTCGAAGAACGTGTAAATGGCCGACAGGCCGTCGATCAGGTAGTCAGTCACGGCGATCGCCACGGGACGCGAATCGAGCCGGAACTCGTAGAATACGGTCCGCGACCACGAGCTCGTGAGGAAGGACTTGTACTGCTCCGTGGTGGGATTTTCCATTCCGCCGCCCGGGTGACGCCGGTTGATGTACGTGCGGTAAAGCTCGAAATGCGCCCGTACGAACCGCGGTTCGCGCTCGAGAACCGTGAGGTCCTCGTTCTTGCGCCAGATCCGTCGCTGGCGGCGATTCAGGGCGACGTGCGCGGTGGCCACGCGCGTGGGCAGGCACGCCCGGCAGTGCGGGCAGTGCGGCTTGTACAAGTACTCGCCGCTGCGGCGGAAACCGTTCACCGAGAGCAGGGAGTAGAGTCGCGCGTCCTTGGGAGCGCACGGATCGGCAAACAGCATGGCCGCCTGGCGCTCGGGCAGGTAGCCGCACGCATGCGTCGGCGTCTTGTAGAACGCGAGTCCGTGCTGGTTGCGCTCACCCTCGGTCTGGATCCTGTTCACGCTGGTGTCCATCCGGGCAGAATAGCTCTCGCCGAGACGCAAAGATCGCGAAGCGATAACGGTGATGCGTCGATGTTCTTCTCTGGTAACGGCTCAGGTGCCATTTCCAGTCACCAGACGAGCTTCGCGGAGCACCTCCGCGGCAGGCCGGCGCACCGCACACCATTGACCGAGCAGACGTTCGAAACGCGTTCTGGGGATGCACGTCGCGCCGAGACGCTCGAGGTGTGCGTTCGGCATCTGACAGTCGATCAACGAGTAGCCGAGACGGCACAAATGAGCGAGTGCCACCTTCGACGCATCGCGTACGCGGCTGAACATGGATTCGCCGAAAAACACCTGCCCCATGGATACGCCGTAGAGTCCGCCTGCAAGCGATCCCTCGTGCCAGCATTCTATCGAAATCGCATGCCCGAGCTGGTGCAGTTTCAGGTAGGCCGCTCTCATCTCGGCCGTGATCCAGGTGTCGGCCGAGCAGGGGCGAGGCGCGGCACAGCCGCGGATGACGCCCTCGAAGTCCGTGTTCGACGACAGCTCGAACAGGGAGCGCCGCAGTGTCCTGCGCAGGCTGCGCGAGATCCTGATCCGCGGCGGGAAGAGCACGCAACGCGGATCGGGTGACCACCACAGGATCGGTTGATGGTCGCTGTACCATGGAAAGATCCCGTGCCGGTAGGCATACAGCAGCCGCGGCGGCGAGAGATCTCCGCCAACGGCCAGCAGCCCGTCCGGGTCTGCGAGCGCCGTGCGCGTATCGGGAAACGCCTCGGGCCGCGAATCGGGTGGCAACCACGCGGGGAAGGACGCCATGGCTCTATGCGGGCGCACCCGGCGTTTCGGCTGCACGGTGTCCTGGTTGGCCGATGAGATTCCTCCTTGCGGCGCACGCCATGCATGGGGCGCGATTATGGCAGACCCGGTTCGGCACCCACACATCGCGGTGCCACCTGAGAGTCGGACGTGCACCCGGTCTTGAATGGCGAATGGCGCTCCGCCTCGTCCATGTAATTCTTGACTCCCCGGCGTTCCCTGTCCAGGAACACGGCGATGGCACGGCGGAAACCCGCGTCGCGCATCCAGTGCGCCGAGCGCGTCTGCACCGGCTGCAACCCCCTGCTCACCTTGTACTCGCCTTGGGCGCCTGCCTCGAAGCGGCGCAGGCCGTGGTCGATGCAATACTCGATCGTGCGGTAATAACACAACTCATAGTGCAGAGCGGGGTGATACTCGACGCTGCCCCAGTTGCGCCCGTACAGCGTGTCGGCGCCGCGCAAGCACAGCGCACCGGCTACGTAGCGGTTGCATTTTCGCGCCATCACGAGCAGCACGGCTTTGCCCAGTGTCACGCCGATTTCGCGGAAGAATCCGAGACTCAGATACGGCATGCCCCATTTGCGGTCATAGGTCGCGCAATAGAAGTGGTAGAACGCGCTCCATGCCGCCGTGTCGATACACGGGCCGCTGAGGATCTCTACCTCCACGCCGTCCTGCAACGCCTGGCGGCGTTCGCGCTTGATCTGCTTGCGTTTCTTGGAGCGCAGCGTATCGAGAAAGTCATCGAAGTCGCGCAGCCCCGGATTCAGCCAGTGGAACTGGCAGCCGCTGCGCGCGTTCACCTCCGGCATGGCGAGGGCGCGGCTGTCGGGCGCACTCGTGAACAGCCAGTGCATCGACGATACACCCTGCTCGCGGGCGTAGCTGAGCGCCGCGTCGGCAAGCCGAGCCTTGACCCGCGGCGAGCCATCGACCCCGGCGAGCAGGCGCTCGCCCGTGACAGGCGAAAACGGCACCGCCGCGACGAGCTTGGGGTAGTAAGCCATGCCGTAGCGGGCATAGGCGTCTGCCCAGGCCCAGTCGAAAACGTATTCGCCGAAAGAGTGTTGCTTGAGATACATCGGGATGGCGCCCACCACACGAGCCCCATCGTGGAGCAACAGGTGGCGCGGGATCCAGCCGGTGCCTTCGCCCACGCACCCGTGGCGTTCCAGGGCGATCAGGAACTCGTGGCGTATGAACGGGTCGTGGGTGCCGCTTACCCGGTTCCAGACCGCCGCCGGGACCTCATCCAGGCTGCTGACTATGGACCACTGCATGTCTGCGTGGTGACGTGTCGCGCAAAGCCGGGGCCGGCATCTCGTGTGCCGCTCAAGGTGCCCGGCCTCCACCGGCGGCCAGCGCATCGAGAAATTTCTCCGCGTCTAGCGCGGCCATGCAACCCGTGCCCGCCGAGGTGACCGCCTGGCGGTAGACATGGTCGGCTACGTCTCCGGCGGCGAATACCCCCTCGACGCTGGTAGCGGTGGCATCCCCGTCGAGGCCGCTGCGCACCCGGATGTAGCCGCTACGCATGTCGATCTGATCCTCGAACAGACCGGTGTTGGGACTGTGACCGATGGCAATGAATACGCCCCGGGTCTCAATCTCCTCGAGCGCGCCGCTCTCCACGTCACGGATCCTGACGCCCGTGACGCCGCTCTGGTCGCCGAGCACCTCGTCGAGCACGCGGTTCCACGCCACACGGACATTGCCCGCGCGCGCGCGCTCCATGAGCTGGTCAGTAAGGATCTTTTCGGAACGAAACCTGTCACGCCGATGGATGACCGTGACCCGGGCTGCGATGTTGGAAAGGTACAAGGCTTCTTCCACGGCCGTGTTGCCACCGCCCACGACGACCACGTCCTGCCCCTTGTAGAAGAAGCCATCGCAAGTTGCACAGGCCGATACGCCACGACCCTTGAACGCTTCCTCGGAGGCGAGTCCCAGATACCTGGCCGAGGCGCCGGTCGCAATGATCAGTGCGTCGCAGGTGTAATGGGCGTAGTCGCCGCTCAGTCTGAACGGGCGCACGTCCAGATGTGCCTCGGCGATGTGGTCGGAGACCACCTCGGTGTGAAAGCGCTCGGCGTGGCGCAGCATGCGCTGCATCAGATCGGGACCTTGCAGCCCGCTCACATCACCGGGCCAGTTGTCCACGTCCGTGGTGGTGGTCATCTGGCCGCCCGCTTCGAGCCCGGTAATCATGAGTGGGCCTAAGTTGGCGCGTGCCGCATAGACCGCTGCCGTGCAGCCGGCAGGCCCCGAACCGAGAATCAACAACCGGCAGTGCCTTTCGCTCATCGTTTCCCTCGTTTGTGTCATGGTTTGGTGCACCGCCGATGCCATCAAAACGCTTGTCGTGGCGGTATTCGACCCGCTTCAATCGACAGCATTGCGGCGGGTGGCGGGCACGATCTCGGGAAATTACGCAAATGCACCTGGATTATCCTTAAATAATCGTTAATAATTATACGATTAGAGAATAAACTTACGAAACTAAGTAAAGTTAAGGATGCTATGAGCTCCACAGTGTCACTGCCCCAGCGCGCCAGCAGAAAACGCGGCGGACCTGCCACCTCGGGTACCCCGCTGGTACGCGGGTTTCGCGAAATCGCGCTAATTGTACTCTCTGCCGTCGCTTTGTATCTCGTCCTGTCCATATTGTCCTACGACGCGGCCGATCCCGGATGGTCACACAGCGGGCAGGTGAGCCGGATTCACAACAAGGGTGGCGTCGTTGGGGCCTGGATTTCCGACGTGTTCCTGTACCTGTTCGGCTATTTGGCTTATCTGCTGCCGGTGATGGTGGGGTTCAGTGGCTGGATGGTGTACCACAACGGGCGTCTCGCGCAGAGTTTCGACATCTACCGCTTCGCCATTCGTGCCTGCGGTTTCATGCTCACGGTGGCAAGCGGCAGCGCGCTGGCTACCTTGCACGTGCTCACCGACGATCGGTTGCCACTCGACGCCGGCGGTGTGCTCGGGAACCTGGTGGGCGAGGGGCTGGCCAGCATATTCAGCCTGCTCGGGGCCACCCTGTTCCTGTTGGCGCTGCTGCTTGCCGGGATCACCTTGTTCACCAGCCTGTCATGGCTGAACCTGGTGGATACGCTCGGCAGGCATACGCTGTGGCTGCTCGGATGGCTGCGATCAGTCGCCGTCAGTGCCGGTGCCTGGTGGCGCAAGCGCCAAGCGCTTCGCAAGCGCGAGAGCGGGCTTCGCGCCGAACGCAAGAGGCACAGCCGGCGCCGGAAAGTGCGCATCGAGCCGAGCGTACCGAAGCTCGAGCCCAGCGTGCGCGCACAGAAGGACAAGCAGATCGTACTGTTCGAGCCACCGGCGGGAGACGCTCTGCCGCCGCTGACACTGCTCGACGTGCCCGCGGGCGGCACCGCGACGATTTCCGACGTGGCGCTGCAGGCCCTTTCGCGCCAGGTCGAGCTCAAGCTCAAGGACTTCGGGATCGAGGCGGAAGTCGTGGCCGTGCATCCCGGTCCCGTCGTCACGCGTTTCGAGCTCCAGCTTGCGCCGGGCATCAAGGTGAGTCGCATCACCGCTCTGGCCAAGGACCTGGCACGCTCCCTGTCGACGGTCAGCGTGCGCATCGTGGAGATAATCCCGGGCAAATCGGTCATCGGCCTCGAGATCCCGAACGAGAAGCGCGAGCTCGTGTGCTTGAGCGAGATATTGAAATCGACGAGCTACGACGAGAATCCCTCCCCGTTGGCTCTCGCGCTCGGCAAGGACATCGCGGGCAATCCCATCGTGGTGGACCTCGCGAGAATGCCACATCTGCTGGTTGCCGGCACGACCGGGTCGGGCAAGTCCGTCGCGCTCAACGCCATGGTGCTGAGCCTGCTCTACAAGTCGGTATCGAGCGATGTGCGTCTCATCATGATTGATCCGAAGATGCTGGAGCTGTCCGTCTATGACGGCATCCCTCAACTGCTCGCGCCGGTCGTGACCGATCTGCGCAACGCGGCCAACGCGCTTCGCTGGTGCGTGGCCGAGATGGAGCGCCGCTATCAGGTCATGTCGGTGCTGGGCGTGCGCAATATCGGCGGTTTCAACCGCAAGGTGCGCGATGCCATCAAGAAGGGCAAGCCGATTGCCGATCCGCTGGGGAACCCGGCGCCGGACGATGACGCACCGCCGACACTGGAACCGTTGCCGCTGATCGTGGTGGTCGTCGATGAGCTGGCCGATCTCATGATGGTCGCCGGCAAGAAGGTCGAGGAATTGATCGCACGCCTCGCGCAAAAGGCACGCGCTTCCGGCATTCACCTGATCCTTGCCACGCAGCGCCCTTCGGTCGACGTCATCACCGGGCTCATCAAGGCCAATATTCCGAGTCGGATCGCATTCCAGGTATCGTCCAAGGTCGACTCGCGCACCATTCTCGACCAGATGGGCGCGGAGCAGTTGCTGGGACACGGCGACATGCTCTATCTGACGCCCGGCATGCCGACCCCCTTGCGTGTGCATGGCGCGTTCGTGAGCGATCAGGAGGTGCACCGCGTGGCGCAGAACTTGATGCAGCGCGGCGAACCGAGCTACGTCGACGCCATACTGGCCGGCGTGAGGGAGGACGACCCAATGGAGATGGGCGGTCTGTCACAGGCACCGGATGCCGAGTCCGATCCACTCTACGACCAAGCCGTGCACATCGTGACAGACAGCCGCCGCGCATCGATCTCGGGCGTGCAGCGCCGCCTCAAGATCGGCTACAACCGGGCCGCGCGCATGATCGAGCAGATGGAAGAGTCCGGGGTCGTGGGCCCGCTGCAGTCGAACGGCAGCCGTGAAGTCCT
>CAZSDY010000091.1:9810-13421 GCA_964605765.1 uncultured Ectothiorhodospiraceae bacterium
CGGGATCGGATCGTTCATGATGGTCAGAATCGTCGTTGCGTGCTGCCTCTTTCTGGGCGCCGGGGCAGGGTGGGCCCAGACCGGGGCAGAGCGCATCAATGCGTTCCTCGAGGGCGTGGATTCGCTGCGTGCGGATTTTTCCCAGACGCTCTATGACGAGGAGCTGAATCGTCTGGAGGACGCGAGTGGAGACCTGTTCCTGCTGCGCCCCGGGCGTTTTCGCTGGGACTATGTGCGGCCCTACGAGCAGGCCATCGTGTCGGACGGCGAGACGCTCTGGATGTACGACAGTGAGCTGTTGCAGGTGACCGTGAAGACACTCGACACCGCGATAGAGAATACGCCGACCATGCTGCTGAGCTCGAGCGCCTCCCTGGAGGATCACTTCGATGTGAGCGAGCTCCCCAGCCAGGATGACAAGGTGTGGGTGGAGCTGCGCCCGAAGTCCAGTGACGCGACCTTTTCAAACATTCGCGTGCGCTTCAATGCGGGCGAGCTCGACAGCATGGAGCTGGTTGACAATTTCGGCCAGATCACGCATCTGGAGTTCAAGAACATCGACAAGAACCTGCCGCTCGACGAGGAGCTGTTCCAGTTCAACCCGCCCGAAGGCGTTGACGTCATCAGCGACGTCAGCGGTACAGCCACGCCCTGAACCCGCGTGGCGAGCGGGCTTTCGCGCCGCTGCCGCGCTAGGGTTCCCGGCACGTTGCGATCGGCTCATGTCAGAACATAGCTCACACCCTGGCACGGCAGGCGATTTCCGGCCGCTGGCCGATCGCTTGCGCCCGCAACGCCTCGAAGAGGTGTACGGGCAGACCCACCTGCTCGGGCCCGGCCGTCCGTTGCGCCGCGCAATCGAATCCGGCCGGGTGCCGTCCATGGTGTTCTGGGGACCACCCGGTAGCGGCAAGACGACGCTGGCAAGACTCGTCGCGAGCTATTGCGACGCGCGCTTCCTGAGCGTGTCGGCAGTCATGGCGGGGGTGAAGGACATTCGGGCCGCGGCCGACAGCGCGAAGCGTGAGCGTGCCGCGAACGGCGCCGCCACGGTGCTTTTCGTCGACGAGGTGCACCGCTTCAACAAGGCGCAGCAGGACGCTTTTCTGCCCTTCGTGGAGGACGGCACCCTGATATTTGTCGGAGCGACGACCGAGAATCCCTCGTTCGCGCTGAACGGCGCGCTCCTGTCGCGCTCGCGAGTGTACGTATTGAAGCCGTTGTCTGAAGCCGAGGTCGAGGCCGTCGTCGTACGCGCGCTGACAGACCGTGACAAGGGACTCGGCGCGCGCAACCTGGTGGTCCCGCCGAAGGCGCGAACCCTGCTGGCGCGCAGCGCCGACGGCGACGCGCGGCGCGCGCTCATGATCCTGGAGATGGCGGCGGACCTCGTGCCCGACGAAACTCGTGAGGTCGGCACGGATCTCATCCTCGACGTGATGGGCGGGGAGATGCGCCGTTTTGACAAGCAAGGTGACGTCTTCTACGACCAGATCTCGGCCCTGCACAAGTCCATTCGCGGATCGAGTCCCGATGCGGCGCTGTACTGGCTGGGACGCATGCTCGACGGGGGCTGTGATCCGCTCTACATTGCTCGCCGCCTGGTGAGAGTGGCCTCGGAGGACATAGGCAACGCCGACCCGCGCGCGCTGCGCATCGCGCTGGATGCCTGGGATGCCGAGGCGCGGCTCGGCAGTCCGGAAGGAGAACTGGCGCTGGCCCAGGCAGCGGGCTATCTCGCCTGCGCGGCCAAGAGCAATGCGCTCTACCGCGCGTTCGACGCGGCCATGCACGATGTGCGCGGGCACGGATCGCTGGAGGTGCCGCTGCATCTGCGAAACGCGCCAACCGCGCTGATGAAGCAACTCGGCCACGGCCGGCAGTACCGCTACGCGCACGACGAGCCCGAGGCCTATGCGGCCGGTGAAAGCTATCTGCCTCCCGAGCTCGGACAAAGACGCTACTATCTGCCTACGGACCGCGGTCTCGAACGCCAGATCTCGGACAAGCTCTCGAGATTGCGCGAGCTCGACCGCAAGCACCGGGGCGGCGCGTAACGCACTGTGGCGTCCCGTGCAAGGCCATCGAAGCTGAGGAGCAGCAAGCAGACATGATCGATCCCAATCGGCTCAGGCGCGATCTGGAGGGCACGGCAAAGCAGTTGTTGCGCCGCGGCTACCATCTGGACGTGGAACGCATCAAGAGCCTCGATGCACAGCGGAAGCTTTTGCAGGTGCGAACCCAGGAGCTTCAGAACCTGCGTAATACCCGTTCAAGAGAGATCGGCCAGGCAAAAGGGCGGGGCGAGGACATTGCCCCGCTGGTGCAAGCCATGTCCGCTGTCGGTGACGATCTGAAGGCGAACGCCGCTGAGCTCACCGCCATTCAGGGCGTTCTGGAAGAAATCCTCATGGGCGTGCCCAACCTCATTCACGAGAGTGTGCCGCAGGGTGACGATGAGGCCGACAACCGCGAGGAGCGCCGTTGGGGCGAGCCGCGCGAGTTCGATTTCAAGCCGAAGGACCACGTGGATCTGGGCAGCGGGCTGGGCATGCTGGATTTCGATCTGGCGACGAAGCTCACGGGCAGCCGCTTCGTGACGATGTCGGGCGCGCTCGTGCGGCTGCACAGGGCGCTGGCGCACTTCATGATCGATCTCCACACCCGCGAGCACGGGTACCGGGAGGTCTATATGCCCTTCATGGTCAACGCGGCGACGCTCACGGGCACCGGGCAGCTACCGAAATTCGAAGAGGACTTGTTTCGAGTCGGCGGTGGCGAGTACTACCTTATCCCCACCGCCGAGGTGCCGGTGACGAACATCGCGCGCGATCGCATTTTCGCGGCCGACGAGCTGCCGTTGAAGTTCGTATGCCACACGCCGTGCTTCCGCAGCGAGGCGGGTTCCTACGGCAAGGACACCCGCGGCATGCTGCGCCAGCACCAGTTCGACAAGGTGGAGCTGGTGCATCTGGTCCGGCCCTTCGAATCCTATGACGCACTGGAGGCGCTCACCGGCCACGCCGAGGAGGTGCTCAAGCGCCTGGAGCTGCCCTACCGCATCGTCACCCTGTGCACGGGCGACGTCGGCTTCGGCGCCGCCAAGACCTATGACCTCGAGGTGTGGCTGCCCGGCCAGGACCGCTACCGCGAGATATCCTCGTGCAGCAACTGCGTGGACTTCCAGGCGCGGCGCCTGAAAGGCCGCTGGCGCAACCCGGACACAGGCAAGACCGAGCTCATACATACGCTGAACGGCTCCGGGGTGGCGGTGGGGCGCGCCATGCTCGCGCTGATGGAAAACCACCAGACGGCAGACGGCCATATCTGCATTCCCGGTGCCCTGCAACCCTTCATGGGCGGTGATACGTTGATTTGATTTCCGGGCGCCGGAAGAGCGCCGCATCAAGAGCACATGCAGGCGCTTTCTGCTCCATGGCCGCCCTGCGCGCGGGCCGGCCGGCAATGACGACCCCGGCGACTCTTGCCCTGACACCCGGGGAGGCTTCGATGTATTGTCCCCGTTTCAATCAAACGCGTACGGGAGACCTGGCTTGGACACCGTCAACATCAGTGCACTGCGCAGGGAGAAGCTCACTGTCACGAACCGG
>CAZSDY010000092.1:0-13365 GCA_964605765.1 uncultured Ectothiorhodospiraceae bacterium
CGCGCAGGCGATTGAACGCGAGCCGCCGGCCGGCCAGGTTGTCGCGCTTGGCGAGCGTTATCAGCGGCTCGACCACGCGCCTGAGCTCCTTGGCCTTCTCCACGGTGGTGTGGATCGACTCGTGGCGTATCAAGGACACCGACATGTTGCGGTACATGGCCTTTCGATGGCTGCTTGTGCGGCCCAGCTTGCGGCCGATTTTCCGGTGACGCATGATGTCGTCCTTCTATACGGTTCAATGCCGCCGTAGCGGCCACGCGCGCAAGCTAGAGCGCGTCCTTTTCCTGGTCATACAGGCCCGCGGGAGGCCAATTCTCGAGCCGCATCCCCAGGGACAACCCGCGCGACGCCAGCACGTCCTTGATCTCGGTCAGCGATTTCTTGCCCAGATTCGGCGTCTTGAGCAGCTCCACCTCGGTGCGCTGAATGAGGTCGCCCACGTAGTAGATGCTCTCGGCCTTCAGGCAGTTGGCCGAGCGTACCGTCAGCTCCAGGTCGTCGACCGGACCGAGCAGGATCGGGTCGATCTCCGTTTCGGGCTTCGACGGCATCTCTTCCGCGTTGCCACTCAGATCGACAAACACGGATAGCTGGTCCTGCAGAAGACCCGCGGCCTGTCGAATGGCCGCTTCCGGATCGATGGTGCCGTTGGTCTCGATTTCCACGATCAGCTTGTCCAGATCCGTGCGCTGCTCTACGCGCGCGCTCTCCACCGTATAGGAAACCCGGCGTACGGGACTGAACGAGGCGTCGAGCAGCAGCTTGCCGATAGGCCGGTCACCCTCCTCTTCCGAGAGTCTCGCCGACGCAGGCTGATATCCGCGTCCCGTGGCGACACGCATGGTCATATTCAACTCGCCTTCCTTGGTCAGGTGCGCGATGACCTGGTCCAGGTTGACCACCTCCACGTCGTGATCGAGCGCGATATCACTGGCCAGCACAACGCCCGGGCCCTTCTTGTTCAGGGTCAGCACGGCCTCCTGCCGTGCGTGCATGCGTATCGCCAGGCTCTTGAAGTTGAGCAGGATTTCGGTGACGTCCTCCTGCACCCCTTCTATCGTCGTGTACTCGTGCAGTACGCCGTCGATCTCGACTTCCACAACCGCACACCCGGGCATCGACGAAAGAAGCACGCGGCGCAACGCGTTACCCAGCGTGTGCCCAAAACCGCGGTCTAGCGGCTCGATCAGGACCTTCGCGGTGCTGCGGCCGATTTCACGCACATCGACCAGGCGCGGCTTGAGCAATGGGGCTACAGAAGCCTGCATTCGAGGTTCTCCTTAAAAAAACTACTTCGAGTAATACTCGACGACGAGTTGCTCGTTCAGATCCGGGGGCAAGTCCGCGCGCTGAGGGACGGCCTTGAATATGCCCGTCATCTTGGTGGAATCCACATCCACCCACTCAGGGAAACCGTACTGCACGGCGATCGTCAGCGAGTCCTGGATGCGCACCTGCGCCCTGGCCTTCTCGCGCACCGACACGACGTCGTTCACCTGGACCTGGTACGACGGAATGTTGACAAAGCTACCGTTGACCTCGATCGCCTTGTGACTGACGAGCTGCCGGCACTCGGCCCGGGTCACGCCGAAGCCCATTCTGTATACAACGTTATCGAGCCTGCTCTCCAGGTACTGGAGCAGGATCTCGCCGGTCGAACCCTTCTTCTGCACCGCTTTCTTGTAGTAGTTATGAAACTGCTTCTCGAGCACGCCGTACATGCGGCGCAGCTTTTGTTTCTCGCGCAACATCAAGGCGTAGTCCGACAAGCGCCGCTGGCGCACGCTGCCGTGCTGGCCAGGCGGCCTATCCAGCTTGCACTTGGAGTCGAGAGAGCGCGTGCGACTCTTGAGCAGCAGATCCGTACCCTCGCGGCGGCTCAGCTTGCACTTGGGACCTGTGTATTTAGCCATGTTTCCTGAACCTGTTGTCAGACGCGCCGCTTCTTGGGCGGTCGGCAGCCATTGTGCGGAATCGGCGTCACGTCGGTGATGCTGGTGATCTTGAAGCCCGCGTTGTTCAGCGCGCGCACCGCTGACTCCCGACCCGGGCCCGGGCCCTTCACGCACACCTCCAGATTCTTCATGCCGTGCTCCTGCGCAATGGCGCCCACCTTGGATGCCGCTACCTGGGCCGCGAAGGGGGTGCTCTTGCGTGAGCCGCGGAAACCGCTTGCACCCGCCGTGCTCCACGCCAACGCGTTGCCCTGCCTGTCGGTGATGGTGATGATCGTGTTGTTGAAGGATGCGTGCACGTGCGCGACGCCGTCGCTCACGGTGCGCTTTATCTTCTTCTTGGTCCGAACCTTGCTCTTAGCCATGCGTCATGTTCCCGGCGTCACCTGCGAATCATGCGGCGCGGACCCTTGCGGGTTCGCGCGTTAGTGTTGGTGCGCTGCCCTCTCACCGGCAGCCCCCTGCGGTGGCGAATGCCGCGGTAACAGCCCAGATCCATCAAACGCTTGATGTTCATGGAGATCTCGCGGCGCAAGTCGCCCTCCGTGACAAGCTTCTGGATTTCCGCGCGCAGCGTATCCAGATCCGCCTCGCTGAGGTCCTTGACCTTCACGGTGGGTTCTATGGATGTGCTATCGCAGATCTTGTAGGCCGTCGTGCGGCCCACCCCGTAGATGCTCATCAGGGACAGCCACACCTGCTTCCTGTCCGGGATGTTAACCCCTGCTATTCGAGCCATTTCCGTTAATGCCCCTCGGTTTGGCTAACCTTGACGCTGCTTGTGCTTGGCGTCCCTGCAGATGACGCGCACCACACCGCCCCGCTTGATGATCTTGCAGTGACGACACATCTTCTTGACCGATGCCCTGACCTTCATTTCACTTTCTCCCTCAACGCACCACACCGCTGCGTCCGTAGCCCTTCAGGTTGGCCTTGCGCAACAGGCCCTCGTACTGGTGCGACATCATGTGAGCCTGCACCTGAGCCATGAAGTCCATCAGCACGACCACGATAATGAGGAGCGAAGTGCCGCCGAAGTAAAACGGCACGTTCCACTTGACGATCAGGAACTCGGGCAGCAAGCACACGCTGGTGATGTAGGCGGCCCCGAAAACCGTGAGGCGCGTCATCACCGTGTCCACGTATCGTGCCGTCTGCTCGCCCGGCCGAATTCCGGGAATGAAGGCGCCCGACTTCTTGAGATTGTCGGCCGTCTCTTTTGGATCGAACACGAGGGCGGTATAGAAAAAACAGAAGAATATGATGGCCCCCGCGTACAACATCACATAAATGGGCTGGCCCGGAGACAGCGTCGTGGATATGTCGCGCAGCCAGCCCATGCCTTCGGCATTGCCGAGCCACCCGCCCAATGTCGCGGGAAACAGGATGATGCTGGAGGCGAATATGGGCGGAATGACACCGGACATGTTCAGCTTCAGCGGCAGATGGCTGCTCTGGCCGGCGTACATTTTACGCCCGACCTGGCGCTTGGCGTAGTTCACCGTGATGCGGCGCTGGCCACGCTCCACGAACACCACAAACGCCGTGACCGCGAGCGCGAGAGCGAGCAGAAACAGCACCAGAAGCACGTGCAGCTCACCGGTCCTGGCGAGTTCCAGGGTGCCGCCTAAGGCCCTGGGAAGCCCCGCCACGATGCCGGAGAAGATGAGAATGGAGATCCCGTTGCCAATGCCCCGCTCGCTCACCTGCTCTCCGAGCCACATCAGGAACACGGTGCCGGTCACCAGGGTAACGACTGTCGTGAGTCTAAAGCCGAGCCCCGGGTCGATGACCACGGGCACCCCGGCAGCGGTCTGGCTCTCCAGCGCAATGGAAACTCCCAGCGCCTGGAATGTCGCCAGCGCGACCGTGGCATAGCGCGTGTACTTGGTTATCGTGCGCCGGCCGTGCTCGCCCTCTTTGCGCAGCTCCTTGAGCCTGGGGTCCACGTGCGTGAGGAGCTGGATGATGATGGACGCCGAAATGTACGGCATGATGCCGATGGCGAAAACGGAAAACCGCTTGAGTGCTCCGCCGGAGAACATGTTGAACAGGTCGAGAATGGTGCCGCGCTGCTGCTCGAACATCGCCGCCAGCGCACCGGGGTCGATGCCGGGCACGGGGATGAACGAACCCACACGAAACACCATCAACGCCAGCAGCACGAACAGCAGGCGCTGCTTGAGCTCCGCGCTCGGCCCCGCGCCGCTGGCGCCCGCCCGTGTCTTTTGTGCTCGTTTCGCCATCAGGGTCTATTCTATTGAACCGCCCGCGCCTTCAATCATGGCGCGCGCGCCTTGACTGACCTGAATGCCCCGCACAACGCGGCGCTCCTCGAGTGCCCCGGCCGCGAACAGCTTCACGCGGCGAATGTCGCGTCCGATCAGCTTGGCCGCGCGCAGCGCCTCCAGGTCGATAACCTCGCCCTGGCAGCGCACCACAGCGTCGACTCGCAATCTGGCCACGAATCTTGCCCGGCGTGACTTGAAACCGTACTTCGGCAGGCGGCGCTGCAACGGCATCTGTCCGCCCTCGAAGCCGGGCCGCGGGCCGCGACTCTTGCGTGAACGCTGCCCCTTGTGGCCCCGGCCGCAGGTCTTGCCGCCGCCCGAGGACATGCCGCGACCGACACGCTTCGCGCCGCGCTTGGCACCGGCGGCAGGGCGCAGAGTATTCAACCGCATCTATGCCTCCTCCACACGCAGCAGATACCTGACCTGCTCGATCATGCCACGCGTACAAGGCGTATCCTCCACTTCACACGTGTGGTGCATGCGCCGCAGCCCCAAACCTCGAACGCTCGCAACGTGCTTGCGCAAGCGTCCGTTGAGGCTGCGCACCAGCGTGACCCGAATACGCTTCTTGACCTTCGACTTTGTCATCCGCTCAACCCAGGATCTCTTCCACCGTCTTGCCGCGCTTGGACGCTATGGCCTCCGGATCCGACATCTCCGCCAGACCCCTGACAGTCGCCCGCACGACGTTGATCGCGTTCGGCGAACCGATACACTTTGCCAGCACGTCGCGAATGCCTAAGACTTCAAACACAGCGCGCATCGGGCCGCCGGCGATGATTCCCGTACCCTCGGAGGCGGGCTGCATGTAGACCTTGGCGGCACCGTGCCGTGCAGTGACCGGGTAGTGCAGCGTGGTACCCTTGAGCGACACGTCAACCATGCTCCGGCGTGCGTTTTCCATTGCCTTCTGGATTGCCGCGGGCACTTCGCGCGCCTTCCCCCGCCCAAGGCCCACGCGCCCTTTGCCATCACCGACGACCGTGAGCGCCGTGAAGCCGAACTGCCGACCGCCTTTGACCACCTTGGCCACGCGATTGATGGCAATGAGCTTTTCCTGCAGCTCGTCGTCGCCCGTTGAAGATTGAAAATCCGCCATCACCACTCCGCCATACTGTCTGATCCCACTGCGAGCCCCGCAAGCGTGAGCTCGCTAGAATTCCAACCCGTGCTCACGCGCGGCATCGGCCAGCGCGCGAACCCGCCCATGATACCGGAACCCCGATCGGTCGAACGCCACGCGCGATACACCCGCGCTCTTCGTGCGCTCGGCGATCACCCGCCCGACCACCTTCGCCGCGGCCACGTTACCGCCATAGCGCACAGTCTCGCGAATCTCACGATCCAGGGTCGATGCGCTTGCCACCACGCCGCCATTGGCGGGGGTGAAAACCTGCGCGTATATATGCCGTGGCGTGCGGTGCACGCTCAAGCGGTGCACACCCAGCTCGAGCACCTTGGATCGCGTGCGCCTGGCGCGGCGTAATCGTGCTTGTTTCTTGTCCATCGTCCAGGTCCTACTTCTTCTTGGCCTCTTTGCGCGCCACCATCTCGTTACGGTAACGCACACCCTTGCCCTTGTAAGGCTCGGGCGGCCGGAATCCGCGAATCACGGCGGCTGCCTGGCCGACCTTCTGCTTGTCCACGCCCTTGACCACGATCTCGGTCTGGCTCGGCGTCTCGATCGTAATTCCCTCCGGGGCGTCGAAATCGATCGGGTGCGAAAACCCGAGTGCCATGTTGAGCACCGGGCCCTTCATCTGCGCCCTGTAGCCGACCCCGACGAGCTGCAGACGCTTCTCGAATCCGTCGCTCACGCCCTTCACCATGTTGTAGATCAGCGATCGGGTGGTTCCCGCCAGGGCCTCACCGTTGGGCGCCTCGTCGATCGCCCGGCACAACAAGGCCTCCTCTTCGCGCAGTACGCGCACCGCGGGGTGCACGTCGTGATGAAGGCTGCCCTTGACGCCCGTGGCGGTCAGTGATTGCCCATCGACACGCACATCGACGCCTGCCGGGATAGGGACTGGTGATCTGGATAGCCTCGACATTTCTGGTCCTACGTCACCGTGCAGATGACTTCACCGCCGTGCCCCGCCGCCCGCGCGGCGCGGTCGGTCATGACGCCGTGCGAGGTGGAGATAATGGCGACGCCAAGCCCACCCATGACGGTTGGCAGCTTGTCCTTCGACTTGTAAATGCGCAGTCCCGGGCGGCTGACGCGCTTCAGCTCGTCAATGACCGGCTTGCCCTGGTAGTACTTGAGCACGACGAAAAGCTGCGGATGCGCGCCCTCAACCTCTTCGCGCGCATAATCCTTGATGTAGCCTTCGCACTTCAGAACCTCGGCAACGGCCACCTTCTGCTTGGACATGGGCATCATGACCCGCACCTTGCCGGCCGCCTGCCCGTTGCGTATACGCGTCAACATGTCCGCGATGGGATCTTGCATGCTCACTCTTGCGCCCTCACCAGCTCGCCTTGACCAGGCCGGGGATGTCGCCGCGCATCGCCGCCTCGCGCAGCTTGTTTCGCCCCAGCCCGAACTTGCGGTAGAAACCCTTGGGCCGGCCCGTCGCCCGGCAACGATTGCGCAACCGGGCGGGGCTGGAGTTTCGCGGCAGCTCGGACAATCGCATTACCGCGTCGCGGCGCTCCTCCACACTCGTCTCGTGACTCTTGATCTTGGCCTTCAGCGCTTCGCGCCTGGCCGAATACTTCTCGACCAGATGCATACGCCTGGCCTCCCTGTTGATCATCGAGCATTTCGCCATGGTCGCTTACCTTTTTCAGTTCGCCCGGAAGGGAAACTGGAACGCCGCCAGCAGAGCGCGTCCCTCTGCGTCGCTCCGGGCACTCGTCGTGATGGCGATGTCGAGGCCGCGGATGGTGTCGATCTTGTCGTAATCGATCTCCGCGAACACGATCTGCTCCTTGATTCCCAGGCTGTAATTGCCGCGTCCATCGAAGGACCGCGGACTGAAGCCGCGGAAGTCCCGTGCCCTCGGGATGGCAATGTTGATCAACCGATCGAGGAACTCGTACATACGCTCGCGGCGCAATGTCACCATGCACCCTATAGGCCAACCCTGGCGGATCTTGAACGCTGCCACCGAGCGCCTGGCGTGCGTGATCACCCCCTTCTGGCCGGCAATCCTCGCCATATCCGAGAGCGCGCTATCCAGCACTTTCTTGTCGCCAATCGCTTCGCCCACACCCATGTTGAGCGTGATTTTCTGAATTCGCGGCACCTGCATGACACTCGAGTAGCTGAACTGCTCCATGAGCCGCAGCGCTACCGTCTCATGATAATAATCTTGCAACCTCGCCATCATGCCACCTACGCATCCACCACTTCCGCGGTCGACCTGAAAACTCGCACCTTGCGCCCGTCTTCCAGCACCTTGAACCCGATCCGATCCCCGCGCGCCGTGGCCGGATTGTACAGGGCAACGTTGGAGACGTTGATGGAAACCTCTTTCTCCACGATGCCGCCCGGAATCCCCCGCTGCGGATTCGCGCGCGTATGGCGCTTGACCACGTTCACGCCTTCCACCAGGATTCTGCCGTCATCCAGCACGCGCAACACCGTGCCGCGCTTGCCTTTATCACGGCCGGTATTGACGATGACCTCATCGCCCTTGCGCAGCTTTCTCATGCCCATGTCCGTTTCCTAAAGCACCTCTGGTGCCAGCGAAATGATTTTCATGAAACGCTCACCGCGCAACTCCCTCGTCACCGGGCCGAAGATCCGCGTACCGATGGGTTGATTCTGGTTGTTGAGCAAGACCGCGGCATTGCGGTCGAAACGTATGACCGAACCGTCCGGGCGACGCACACCCTTCGCCGTGCGCACCACCACGGCATTGTAGATCTCGCCTTTCTTGACCTTTCCTCTCGGAATGGCTTCCTTCACCGTCACCTTGATGATGTCTCCAATCCCGGCGTAGCGGCGGTGCGAGCCGCCGAGCACCTTGATGCACATCAGATGTCGCGCGCCGCTGTTGTCGGCTGCAACGAGTTTTGACTGCATCTGAATCATCGAATCTCTCCGCTCAAGCTGCGATAGCTGGTGAGAACCAGCCCGCTATTGCGCGCGCTCCAGGATCTTGTGCAGGCGCCAGGACTTGTGACGCGCGAGCGGCCGGCACTGCTCGATGCTCACCATATCCCCGGCGTTGCACTCGTTGTGCTCATCGTGAGCGTGAAGCTTGGTCGAACGCCGCACGTACTTCTTGTACAGCGGATGTTTGACCCGTCGCTCCACCAGAACCGTGATGGTCTTGTTCATCTTGTCGCTCACGACCTGACCGGTGAGCGTGCGTGACTCCTTGTTGCTCTGCTCATTCATGCCTGCTTCTCCCGGCTGCGCTCACCCAGTACCGTTTTGATCCGCGCGACGTTCCTGCGCACCTTTTTGATCTCGGTGAACCGCGCGAGTTGGCCGGTCCCGGCCTGCATGCGCAAGTTGAATGCCTCACGCGCCAGCGCCACAAGCTCGTCGCGCAACTCCGTCTCGCTCTTTTCTCTGAGTTCACTGACTTTCATCTAGACCACCGTTCGCGTCACGAAAGCGGTCTGCACCGGCAGCTTGGCAGCGGCGAGCTTGAACGCTTCACGCGCGATGTCTTCATCGACACCCTGCATTTCGTAGAGCATGCGTCCCGGTTGCACGGGTGCGACCCAGTACTCGACATTGCCCTTGCCCTTGCCCTGTCGAACCTCCAGCGGTTTCTTCGTAATCGGTTTGTCCGGAAATATGCGTATCCAGACCTTTCCCCCGCGCTTGACATGGCGCGTGATGGCGCGCCGGGCTGCCTCTATCTGACGCGCTGTTATGCGCCCGCGGGTCGTCGCCTTGAGCCCGAACTCACCAAAGCTGACCTTGTTGCCCGATGTCGCAAGACCCCGGTTGCGGCCTTTTTGCTGCTTGCGGTACCTCGTTCGTTTTGGCTGCATCATGCCGGCTGCCCCCGCTCAGGCCTCGGCGGCCTTATCCGCCTCCGCCGCCTCGGCCTGCATGCCGGCGTCGAAGACCTCCCCCTTGAAGATCCATACCTTCACACCTATCACGCCGTAGGTGGTGCGCGCTTCGGTCAGCCCGTAATCGATATCCGCGCGCAGCGTATGCAATGGCACACGGCCTTCGCGGTACCACTCGGAACGCGCGATCTCGGCCCCGTTCAGGCGCCCCGAAACCTTGACCTTGATGCCCTGCGCACCGAGGCGCATGGCGTTGGTCACCGCGCGCTTCATCGCGCGCCGGAACATGATCCGCCGCTCCAGCTGGTTGGCGATGTTCTCCGCGACCAGCAGGGCATCGAGCTCCGGCTTTCTGATCTCTTCCACGCTGATGTGGGCGGGAACGCCCATCATGGAAGAAACCTCCTGCCTGAGTGCCTCGATGTCTTCGCCCTTCTTGCCGATCACGATGCCGGGCCGAGCCGTGTGGATGACGATGCGGGCATTCTTGGCCGGGCGCAGGATCTGAATACGGCTGACCGACGCATGGGCGAGCTTCTTGCGCACGAACTCCCGCACCATCAGGTCGGTATTCAAATTACCCGCGTAATCCCGCGATTCCGCGTACCACGTCGAGCTCCAGTCCTTGACGATGCCGAGCCGGAACCCCGTTGGATGTACCTTTTGCCCCATCTCTACGCTCTCAGTTGTCGGACACCGTCAGACTGATGTGGCTGGTCCGCTTGGTTATCCTGTTGACTCGCCCGCGCGCGCGAGCGCTGAAACGCCCGAACGTCGGCCCCTGGTCGATCAGAATCTCACCGACGCGCAACTCGTCGATGTCGGCACCTTCGTTGTGCTCCGCGTTCGCAACAGCCGACTCGAGCACCTTCTTGATGACCTGGGCCGCCCTCTTCTTGCTGAACGTCAACACATTGATTGCCTGATCCACCTGCATGCCGCGGACCTGGTCGGCCACCAGTCTCGCCTTCTGCGGAGACAGGCGCACAAATTTCAGTTTCGCAGTGGCTTGCATCGCTGTCGCCTACTTCTTGACCTTTCTGTCCCCGGAATGGCTCCTGAACGTCCGCGTTGGAGCGAACTCGCCCAGCTTGTGGCCTACCATGTTCTCCGTTATCAGAATCGGCACGTGCTGGCGCCCGTTATGCACCGCAATCGTCAATCCGACCATGTCCGGTGTCACCATCGAGCGCCTGGACCAGGTCCTGATGGGTCGCCGGTTCCCGGAATCGCGCGCACTCTCGACCTTAGCCGCCAGGTGCGAATCCACAAAAGGGCCTTTCTTGACTGACCGTGGCACGATGTCCTCCTACCTCTTGCGCCGGCGGCGAATGATCAATTGATCGGTTCTCTTGTTGCGCCGCGTCTTGTGACCCTTGGTGGGCTGCCCCCACGGGCTCACCGGGTGACGTCCACCGGAGCTGCGACCCTCACCGCCGCCGTGCGGGTGATCGACCGGGTTCATCGCAACACCGCGCACGGTGGGGCGCACCCCGCGCCAGCGTCGCGCGCCGGCTTTTCCGAGGGACCGAAGAGCGTGCTCGAAGTTCGCGACTTCACCCACCGTCGCACGGCACTCGACCGACACGCGCCGCGTTTCACCCGAGCGCAGGCGCAAGATGGCGAACCCGCCTTCCCGGGCCACGAGTTGTGCGCTCGTGCCGGCGCTGCGGGCAAGCTGCGCGCCTTTGCCGGGTTTGAGCTCCACGCAGTGCACCAATGCACCCACAGGGACGTTGCGCAACGGCAGCGCGTTGCCGGACCGAATGGGCGCACCGGTTCCGGAGATCAGCTCCGCGCCGGCCTCGACCCCCTTGGCCGCTATGATGTAGCGCCGCTCACCATCCGCATACAGCACCAATGCCAGGTGAGCGCTACGATTCGGGTCATACTCGATGCGCTCGACCCGACACGGCACACCATCCTTGTTGCGCCTGAAGTCGATAATCCTGTAATGGCGCTTGTGTCCACCGCCCCGATGCCGGGTGGTGATCCGGCCGTGGTTGTTGCGCCCGCCGGATCGGGTCTTCTTCTCGACCAACGCCGCGTGGGGCTTGCCCGCGTGCAAGCCAGGGGTCTTCACCTCGACCACGAAACGCCGCCCCGGCGAGGTGGGATTCGCTTTTACCAATGGCATGCTGACCCCCCCTACTCGGCGCTCGCGAAGTCGATATCATGGCCGGGCTCGAGGCAAACATACGCCTTCTTCCAGCTTGCCCTGCGGCCTGGTACCCGCCCCATACGCTTGCGCTTGCCCTTGACGTTGACGACCTGAACACTCTTCACTTCAACCTTGAAAAGCAACTCGATGGCACGCCTTATCTCGGGCTTGCACGCATCGCGCGCCACCTTGAACACGAACTGGCGATTGGCGTCCGCGAGGCGCGTGCTCTTCTCCGAGACATGCGGGGCCCTGATGATATTCATCAAGCGTTCCTGATTCATGCCAGGCGCTCCTCGACCGCGCGCAGCGCGGGCACCGTCATGAGCACCTTGTCGAACGCGATGAGGCTCACCGGGTCGAGCTCGGCGCAAGAGCACACGTCCACATGCTGCAGATTGCGCGAGGCGAGCTCCAGCTTGGTATCGCGCGCAACGGTGACTATGAGCACGCTGTCGAGCGCCAGCTCACGAAGTTTCGGCAACAACTCGCGTGTCTTCGGCCCGGACACGGAGAAATCGCCCACCACAATCAGGCGCTCGCGCCTCAGCAGCTCCGAAAGAATGGAACGCATGGCGCCGCGATAGGCCTTTCTGTTGACTTTCTGCGCGTGATTCTGCGGCCGCGCCGCAAACGTGACACCGCCGCCGCGCCACAGTGGATTACGCGAACTGCCCACGCGCGCGCGCCCGGTTCCCTTCTGCCGCCACGGCTTGGCGCCGCCGCCGCGCACGTCGGCGCGCGTCTTCTGGGCGCGGGTCCCGGTACGCCCGCCGGCCATGTAGGCGGTCACGACCTGATGGATCAGCGCCTCATTGAGATGCGCACCGAAAGTGCCGTCCGCCACTTCGATGTTGTCACCCGATTGCGCTAGCGCGAGGTCCATGATCATCTCCCTACGCGGGCCTCGCCTTGACCGCGGGCCGTATGATGACACCCGCGCCGGCCGGCCCGGGCACCGACCCCCTGATGAGGATCAGGCCGCGATTCTCGTCCACGCGCACGACCTCGAGATTCTGCGCCGTGCGCCTGACGTTCCCCATGTGACCAGCCATCCGCTTGCCCTTGAAGACACGCCCCGGTGTCTGGTTCTGCCCGATCGAGCCCGGCGCACGGTGCGCGAGCGAGTTGCCGTGCGTGGCATCCTGCATGTGGAAGTGATGGCGCTTGACCACCCCGGCGAACCCCTTGCCTATGGTCGTGCCCACCGCATCGACTTTCTGCCCGGCCTCGAAACCGCCCACTGAAATTGACTGGCCGACCTGCAGGTCTCCGAGCTCATCGGCCTCGAGACGAAACTCCCACAAGCCACTCCCCGCCTTCACACCGGCCTTCTTGAAGTGTCCCGCCGAGGCACGCGTGACGCGATTGGGCTTGACGGTGCCGGCGGTGACCTGCACCGACGAATACCCATCGGCCGTTTCGGTCTTGATCTGGGTCACTCGATTTTCCGTGACCTCGATCACAGTCACCGGCACCGACACGCCCTCGTCAGTGAAGACGCGAGTCATGCCGCACTTTTTCCCAACTACTCCAATTGCCATCTCAGTCATCTTCTTTTCGGTGCCACCGCCCGCGTCGCGCCGGACCGCGCACCGTCATCAGTTCAGCTTTATCTGTACATCCACACCGGCCGCGAGATCCAGCTTCATCAGCGCATCGACGGTCTTGTCGGTGGGATTGAGGATATCGAGGATGCGCTTGTGCGTGCGAATCTCGTACTGGTCACGTGCGTCCTTGTTCACGTGCGGAGAGATCAGCACCGTGAACCGTTCCTTGCGCGTCGGCAACGGAATCGGTCCATGCACCTGGGCGCCGGTGCGCCGCGCCGTTTCCAGAATCTCCGACGCCGACTGGTCTATGAGACGGTGGTCGAACGCCTTCAGACGAATGCGGATGCGTTGATTGGCCATGAGAGCTTACTCGGTTACCCTGGCCACCACACCGGCTCCCACCGTGCGGCCACCCTCGC
>CAZSDY010000093.1:0-2301 GCA_964605765.1 uncultured Ectothiorhodospiraceae bacterium
GCCATGGGCGTTTCCCGCGTTCGGCCGCACTGATTGTGCATCCCGGTCGGTCGGATCACGCGGCCTCAATGCTCAGACGGCTGGGTCGGTGCCCCGTGGGCTTGCGGATCACGATGTCCACGTCACGGCCGAGTGCCGCCAACACACGCAAGAGCCGCTCCACGGAGTAGTCGCGGAAATTCCCCTGGAGCAGACTCGAAACGTCAGGCTGGGAGAGGCCGAGCAGTTCCGCGGCTTGGGTATGGGTCAGCCGGCTCCGGCGAATGATCCGGTCGATGCGCGTTACCAACTCTGCCTTCAGGAGCTGCGCATCTGCGTCTGGGCGGCCGAGATCCGCAAACACGTTACCGCTGCCGTGCTCGATCTTCACTTTCTCTCTCGTCACTGGACTACGTTTTGGCATAGGTTGCCTTGTAGCGCTGTTCCGCCGACTTCAGCCGGCGCTTGATTAGCTCGATCTCTTGCTTCGGCGTTGCGATCCGCTTCTTGGCCTTCTTCCGGAAGGCGTGTAGGACGTACACGGCGGCCTTGAATCGTACCGCGTAGACGGCGCGATAGGTGTCGCCGTCATGGCGCGATACCACTTCCAAGACGCTGGATCCTACCCCTTTCAGAGGCTTGACGCTGCAGTGCTCGAGGCCCGCCTGAGCCTGGTACAGGGCAAATCCGACCCGATTCTGCGCTGCATCGGAGAACGTCAAGGGTACTACGACCATGAGCAATAGGGGCGGAGATTCGACAGTCGATGAGCCACCCGTTCCCCTCCGATGCACCCGCTCAAGCGCTTGACCGAATAGTTGGACGAGAGCCGTAGCGCAGCAGTCGCTCGGGGCCGGCTTGGGCATGGGACTTGGCGACCACACGCTTGCACCGAAGGAGAAGCCGCCCTCGTGGCTCCGCTGGTGCATGCTTTCGGCCACCTCCAGGCCGAGCAGGCCATTGCGCTCGAAAAGCGGCAGTACCCGGCGCGGCACGAGCCGCTGCGCGTGGTCCGGATCCTCAATCAACTTGACCTGCCCGCCACGCCCCCGCCCATCGCGCACGCCCGCGCCCCACCTCTGCACGACGCAGATCAGACGCCCGCCGTCAACCCCGCTGCGCCCGAGACGCTACCCCAATACGAATTCGACCAAACCGTGTCCTGGTAGAGCCCACGGGCAGGTTCGCCCCCTCCTTCGTCCAATAACGGGCGTTGCTGCCGACACAGGCTTGTCCCAACTTCAGGCTGGTAATCAGGACTGATTTTGACCCCTATGCATAGCTATACATAGCGACCCAACTCGGAAGTTCCGCTCACCCTTCAATGGCGGCCTTCACGACGGTGGCGAGGTCGTCTTTATCGGATTCAGTTGATAGGTCATGGCTTCGGGAGCAATGTGTCGCGTCAAACTGGCGGCGGCAGGGGAAAGGGGACAATGATTATCTGGGCTAATTTTGGCCTCGTCTTCACGATGATCGCCTGGGGATCGATGGCGCCGGTCATCCATGAATTGCTGCATACCTGGGACCCCCTGGTCCTGACGGCGGCCCGCGCGCTTCTCACCGCTCCGTTGTTCCTGATTTGGCTGGCAGTGGCCGAAGGCCGGGCCGGCTTCGCCTCGGACTTGCCGTGGCCCAAGGTTGCCGTTATCAGCGTCATTCTCGCCTTGTTCACCCTGCTCCTCACCTTTGGAATCAAGTTCGCCAACCCGATCATGGTGGCGATCATGGGCGCCGCCGGGCCGATCGTCGCCGGCTTCGTGGACTGGTTTCTCAACGGCCGACGAATGCCCGGCCGGGTCTTGGTCGTGGTTCCCTTCGCCGTCGCCGGCGGCCTGCTGACCGGGGTCGATTTTGGTTCCGAAGAAAGCCTGTTCCGTTTCGGCGGCGGCGAGCCGCTGGTTTTCACCGCCACCGTTCTGTGGTCGCTGTATTCCGGGTTGGTTCAGAAGTGGTTGCCCGGGACCAGCCAGCTCCGCCGGACTGCTCTGACCTTCATCGGCGCGACGCCGTTCCTCATTATCGCCGCCGCGGTCATGATCGCCCTGGGCTTCGAGGCGTTGCCGGCCCAGGCTCCCGACGCCAAGGGTTGGGGGCTGTTCGTGTGGACCTGCCTGTCGATTTCCATCCTCGGCTCGTGGTTCTGGAACATCGGCGTCCAGCACGTGGGTATCGTCGTCGCCACCATGTTCATGAACATGCTGCCCCTAGTTGCGGTAGTGGTCTCCATGATGTTCGGGATCGAGCCACGATTGGAGCAGTTACTGGGTGGCATGATCGTGGTCGCCGCGGTGGTCCAGGTTCAGGTGCGTTCCAGGGCAG
>CAZSDY010000093.1:2401-6073 GCA_964605765.1 uncultured Ectothiorhodospiraceae bacterium
GGGGTCAGTTCTAACAATCCTACATCCTCTGCTACACTCCCACCATGGCCAGACCGCTGAGAATCGAATTCGCCGGGGCACTGTATCACCTCACCTCACGCGGTGACCGGCGAGAAGATATCTTTCCGGGGGATTACGACCGGAAGGATTGGCTGGAGATACTCGGGAACGTCTGTAGCCGCTTCAATTGGGTGGTGCATGCCTATTGCCAGATGAGCAACCACTATCATCTGCTGGTGGAAACCGTCGACGGCAATCTCTCCCGAGGGATGCGCCAATTGAACGGCTACTACACGCAGCGCTTCAATCGACGCCACGACTTGGTCGGTCATCTGTTTCAAGGGCGCTACAAGGCCATCCTGGTGCAAAAGGAGGTCTATCTGCTCGAACTCACCCGCTACGTGGTCCTGAATCCGGTGCGCGCCGGGATGGTGCGCAAGCCGCAAGACTGGCCGTGGAGCAGTTGTCCCGCGGTGTTGGGGCTCGCCGCGGCTGCGCCGTGGCTGGACACGGATTGGCTACTCGGTCAGTTCGGTCGGCGCAGAGGCATTGCCAGAAAGGCGTATCAGCGATTTCTCACGGAAGGGGAAGAGGTTCCCGGTCCACTGGAGCAAACCCGTCACCAATTGCTGCTCGGCGACGATGCATTCGTCGATCGCTTCAAAGTCGATGCGAAGCCGGATGAACTCCGCGAACTCTCGAAGGCTCATAGACGCACGCTAGCCCGGTCGCTCGATGAATATCAACGCCGATATAGAGACCGGGATAAGGCAATCGCTAAAGCCTATCATTCCGGTGCCTATACGATGGCTGAAATCGGGGTATTCTTCGGCTTGCACTACATGACCGTCAGCCGCGCGGTCAGGAAATACGAGCAACGAAGCGGGGAGTGATGTAGCAATGTTAGAACTGACCCCTCCGCCGGACCCCTCCGCCGAGCCCTTGAGTCGAAACAAGATACTGTCACTCTAATCGTCCAACTCCGGGCGGGGGGGCGGTGGCCTGGATTTGGCACCCATGACGTCGGCGAGGCGTTCGCCCAGTATGCGGCTGATGTTGAAGTTGAGCGCGGCGACGATGCGCGGGAAGTGGCGCAGATCGCGGCGCATGCGCTCGAAATCGAAACGCAGGGCCTCCACCGCGGTGACGGCACGCACATCGGCGGTGCGTTCGATCTCGCGCACGTAGCCCACCTCGCCGAACACCTGGCCGGTGCCAAGCACCGCGACCTGACGTGCCTCGTTATCATCGCGGCGCACCACCTCGACCTCGCCGGAGAGCACCAGGTAGAGGCTTCGCCCCAGGCTATCTTGCTCGATGAGCAGTTCCCCGGGGTCAAAGGTTTGCAGGTCCGATATCAGGATGGCCTTTCGGATCTGGTAGTTCGTCATGTCCTGAAAGAGCGGGCTCGCCGCCAGCACGCCGCGCTGCACGGACATGGCGAGAATGTCGTAGAGGCCCACCAGGCGAATGCGCGACATGATAATCGGCGTGATGAGCAGGTTGGCGAAGATGGAAAACAGCATGGTCGCGGCCGACAGCGCGCCAAACTGCGCGATGATGGTGAAGTTCGAGGCGAGCAGGACCCCGAAGCCGAGCGCCAGCGACAGACTCGTGGCGACCACGGGTATGGCCTCCTCGCCGACGGTGACACGCACCGCGTGCTCGTTGTCGAGGTGCCGGCGCGACAACACATTGTAGCGCGAGAACAGGTGAACGGTGCCGTCGATGGCGATGCCGATGGCGATGACCGCCACCATCGCGGTGCCCGGGTTCAGCGCGATACCGAGCAGTCCCATGACGCCGAACATCAGCACGATGGGGATCACGCTCGGCACCAGCGAGATGAGGCCGCCCTTGAGCGAGGTAAACATCGCCGACATGATGAGAAAAATCGCCAACAGCAGCACGCCCAGTGATTTCGCCTGCGCCGTGATCAAGCCCTCCGCGGCGGCATTCACCATGAGATTCTCGCCAACCACATAGGCGCGCATCCCGGCGCCGGCGATTCGGCCTGCGACCTCTTTCAGCTCTCGGATATGCGGGTTGAGCGTGCGCGAGTCGCTCACGTTGTGGCGTACGAGGATATTGGCCCGGCGCCCATCGTGACTCACATAGCCCTGCAGGTCGCGGCGGTGAAAGAACAGCAGGTACTGCGCGATCAAATCGCGCTTTCCGGGTACCACCGCGTAGTCGGGGTCGCCGCCGTGGTACTCGCGGTTGACGAGCGCCAGGTGGTCGGCCAGCGACACGCTGCGGTCGAACACGCCCTGGGAGGCGATAAAGCGCTGGATTTTGTCTAGCTTCTCGACGTTTTCGGGCTGCAAAAATGCCTTGTCCTCGTCCGACTCGAGCACCACGAAGAACACCTTGACGCCGGCCAGATCGCGTTGCAGGCGCTTCGCGTCGCTGATCAACGCGCGGTCCTCGCGGAAGTACGAGAACGGGTCGTTCGTGACGTAGAGCTTGGACGCCTGGTAGACGAAAAACGCACATAACAGTGCGGTGAGGAACAGGATGGTGCCCGCGAGGCGCCGGCGGCCGAATGCGAACAGGCGCACCAGCACACCGGTGAATCCGGGCACGCGGTCCTCGCCCACCTTGACGCGCGTGCGCCGCGGTCCCGCGATACCGAGGACCATGGGCACCAGCGCCACGGTGATCACGCCGTTGGCGACGATGGCGAAGGTGGCCGCGAGCGCGAAGTCGCGAATGAGCCCGATGCCGCTCAGCACGTTGGCGGCGAAACCGAGCGCTGTGGTTAGCACGGTGAGGAACAGCGCCACGCCCATCTTGCGCATCATGAAGCGCGTGGCGAAGCGGCGCACTTCCCCCTTGGCGAGGCCCACGCCGTGGAAGTAGGCCGCCAGCATGTGGGTGTCCTCGGTCGATCCGATCACGACCACCAGTGAGGGCAGCATGGCGCTCAATATGTTGAGCGGGATGCCCAGGTGGCCCATCATGCCGAAGGTCCAGACGAGGCTGAGCGCCGCGGTCAGCAGCGGCACGATCGCGGCGAACACGCTGCCCAGGAAGAGCAGGATGGTGAGAACCAGCAGCGCCACCGAGAGTGGAGCGAGCAGGCGCAGATCGTCGAACAGGCTGGCCTTGAGCTCCGCGTTGATGCGCGACGGTCCGATCTGGAAGATGTTGTCGAAAGCGCCGCGCTCGGTGGCGATGACGCGCTCCAGCGCCTCGTTGACCTGAGCGTCGAAGTCATCCTCGCCGGCCGCGCGCGGGCGGATGGTTACCATCAGGGCCGTGGCATTCCCATCGTGCGACACGAAGTTGCCGACAATCAGGGGATTGGCGAGCGCATCGGCCCTGGCCGCTTCGATGCTCGCCTCGTCGGCACCGTCCCCGGCGAGCAGCGACCGCGAGTCGAGCGTCTCGCCGCGGCCGCGCACGGTGCGCAGGGTGAGGATGCTTTCGACCCGCTCGACCTCATCGAGGCGCTCGAGCCTGTCCTGCAGGCGCGCGAGCGCGTCGATACGCGCGCGGCTCCACAGCCGCGCATCGCGCACGTAGACCAGCGTGCGGTTGTCCGACCCGAACTCCCGCGACACCCGCAGGTAGGCCTGGCGGTCCGGGTCGGCATCGGAGATGAGGCTGTCGAGCCCGGTGTCGACGCGCAGCGCATAGAGCCCCTGCCCGGTCACCACGGTGACGAGC
>CAZSDY010000093.1:6173-13231 GCA_964605765.1 uncultured Ectothiorhodospiraceae bacterium
GCTCCTCCTCGCCCATAGCCGCGCCCTCCACATGGCGATTGGCAAGCAGGTAGTCTGGCTCGAACAGCTCGGCCGGGACGTAATCCCTGGAGTACACGCGCCGGTCTATCTTCAGCAGGGTGCGGTGGTGCTCGCGCAGATCGTTGGCGACCAGCATGTTCGCTCGCCAGCTGCGTGCGTGCACGCGCTTCAGGTCGTGACGCGTGATGCGTTTGACCAGACGAGCGCGCCGATCGAAGAAATCCGTCTGCACGATGACGAAGTTGTCCTTTCGAATCAGGTGCCGGCGAAAGCCCCGCGCGGTGGCGCGCCGCACGCCCTCGTTGCGCGGGTAGGCCTCGACCACGAAGTACGGCACGTCGTCCAGCACGCGGTCCGCGCCTCTCTCGTAGCGATAGTCGTCGCGCACCTCGGTCGTGAGATCCTCGACCGTGAAGTCGGTGCCCAGAAAATGGCCGCCCAATTCGTCGCCGGCCGGGCGCTTGAGCGCCGTGCCGAATGCAGGCAGGTAGACCCCGCCGCGGGTGTTGCCGCCGGGCTCGCGCACCGCAAGCAGGGCGACCCCGCGGATCTCCTTGGGCGCGTCGAACACGAGCAGGAACTTCACGGTCGCATCGGGCTCCACGCGGCTGAAGCGCCGGCATTGGCGCACCTCGCGATTGCCCGCCTCGTCGGTGAGTACCATGGTCTGCTCCTCGTAGACGTACGGGAACAGCGCGTTGCGGCGAAGCTGCTCGGCCATGATGCGCTCGGCCGTCCACTGCGGCTCGTCCTGGGCGATCGCGACACCCGCGCCGAGGACGAACGTGGCGAGCAGCACGATGCTCGCCCACCCGGCCTGATAATTCCGTAACGCGCGCAAGTCGTCCATTTCCGGCGTGGTGATGGTGCGCCTCAGCGCACGACTTTCTCGACGATGGCGGTGGCGATGTCACGGCTCAGCTCGCCGAGCAGGCCGCTCATGGCCGCGACCGTGGCTTCCATTTCCGAGCCCTTGGGAATGGGCGCGCTGGCGAGCTTGGAAACCCGCGAGGTGAGCAGCGTCTTGGCCCTGCCCTGGAGCAGGTGCCATTGTGCGACGAGGTGCGCCCGCCCGTCCGGTGCGCGCTCGAACTCCATCACCTGGAGCTCCAGCCGTACATCGACGGGTGTGGGAGCACGCCGCGCGGCGTGGATTTCGGGCGTTGCCAGGAGCTGCGACAGATTGCCCGCCAGCACCCGTGTCATGTCCTTCTCCAGATTCCCCCCCCACTTGTCGAACTCCGATAGCAGGAGCCGATTGGCGTCGACGCGTGTGACGATTTGAGGGCGCTCCAGATACTGCGGAAGATCGAGCGCCGAGAGTTCCACCGAGAGTCGGGGCTCTCGCTTCGCGCCGGGCAATGCCTCGGTGCCTGGCGCCAATGCCCCGAGCACGTAGAAACGCGTCACCGGCGTGGGCTGGGTCACGGGACATCCCGTCAGTGCGGTGCTGAGCAGCGCCGCCAGCAAGAGATAAACGCGGGAGGACGGCAGTCGTGATGGCATCAGTTCCCTCCAGGTGCGGACTTGCCGAAGATGACGGACTCGGGATTGCGCTCCAGCAAGTCGACGAATACGCGTATGGAGCGCGCCGTCTCCGTAAGCTCCTCGGCCATCTGAATGTACTGGTATTGTAACGGCGAATCACTCTTGAGCAGCTCATCGACCAGCCCCAGCGTGCCCCGCAGCTTGGTGAGCGTATCGCGCCCGGCGCTGAGCGCACCGTCGATGTTGTCGCCGAGCGGCTCGACGCGGCGATCTATCTTGCTCAGCAGGCCGTGAAAAGTCGCCACGGATCCTCTGAGGTCGGAAAGTGCCGCGCCGATGTCGCCCGAGTTGACCAGGCGGTTCGTACCCTTGAGCGTGCCCAGCAGCTCCTCGCCCATCTGCTCGAGCTTGAGTTTCTCGATCTTGGCGAGCACGCCCTTCACCGAGCCCGTGATCTCCTCGAGGCTCGCGGGAATGGTGGGAAGCTCGGGATAGGGCCCGCCGGCGCCCACTAGCTGCACGGCGGTATCCGGGTGCATGTCGAGCTCGACGAAGAGCTGGCCGGTCAGCAGGCTCCCCGTTTGCAGCCGTGCGCGAAGCCCGCGCTCGACCAAGGTGGCGAGGATCTCGTAGGGCGATTGTTCCGCGTCCGCGCCGCGCGAGACGACGCGTTCCGGCTCGATCTCGATGAGCACGGGAATGCGGAAGCTCGCATCGCGCGCATCGAACTCCAGGCGCACATCGACCACCGAGCCGACCTTGATGCCCTTGAACTCGACGGGCGCACCGACGTTGAGCCCGCGCACCGACCCCGAGAAGAACAGCACGAAGCGAAGGCGCTGCGTGAATGCACGCTCGGCGATACTCTCCTTGCTCGCGTGCAAGGTGAAGATGACGTCGTCCAGATCGGTCTTGACCGGCTCCGGTGTGTCCGGCGTCTCGAACGCGATGCCGCCAAGCAGCACCGACTGCATCGACTCGGTGCGCACCGCGATACCCTCCGAGCTCACCGAGACGTCCACGCCGCTCACGTTCCAGAAGCGCGTGTTACCCCGCACCAGCTTGTCGAAAGGTGACTTGACGAAGGTGTAGAGGAGCACGCTCTTCTGGTCACTGCCGAGCTCGTAGCCGAGCATTTCGCCGGCGAGGATCCCGCGGTAGTAGAGCGGCGAGCCCGCATCGAGCGAACCGAGCTTGTCAGAGACGAGCGTGACACGGCGTCCCGCCTCCTCCGCCTTGACCACGGGCGGCGCCTCGAGGCCCTCGAAATAGCGCTGAGCAGCGCCCTCGCCCGGCTCTATCTCGATGAACGCGCCGGAGACCAGCGTGCCGAGCCCCGAAATGCCGCGCAGGCTCAGGCGCGGGCGCACCACCCAGAACCGGGTGCCCCGGCGCAGGAAGGCGTCGGTGTCGTGAGCCATTTGCGCGCTCAGCAGCACCTTGGAGAAGTCGTCGCTGAAACGCACCGCCTCCACCAATCCTATCTCGATGTTCTTGTAACGGATGCGGGTCTTGCCGGCCTCTATACCCTCGGCCGTCTTGAAGGCGATGGTGATGGCGGGCCCCCGCTCGGAGAGCGTCTTGTAAATGAGCCAGCCGCCGACCAGCAGCACCACGATGGGGACGATCCACACTATCGACGGGCCCCCGTGCTTGCGTACCTCGGGGTCCGGCAGGGTGGCGTGCGGCGCGGGCGCCGCGCCGTGGAGAGTGGCTTCTTCGCTCATTGGCGGCTTTGCGCACCGTCCCAGATGAGGCGCGGGTCAAAGCTCTGCGCGGCGAACATGGTGATGACCACCACCGCGCCGAAGAAGCTCGCGCCGATCTCCGGGCGGATGCTCGCCAGGGCCTGCAGGTTGACGAGTGCGCTCAGGATGCCGACCAGGAAGATGTCGACCATGGACCACGCCCCCACGACTTCTGTTACGCGGTACAGCCGCGTGCGATCGCGCGGGCGCCATCGCGAGCCGCGCCCCACGCTGATGAGCAGGTACACGAGCAGCGTGAGCTTCAGCACCGGCACCACCACGCTTGCGAACAGCACGATCAGGGCCAGCCCCCACATCCCGCCTTGTATGAGATGCACCACGCCGCCGATGATGGTGCTCGGCTCGCCCTGCCCGAAGCGGATCACGGTCATCACCGGATACACGTTGGCCGGGATCACCAGCAGCGCCGCGGAGAACACCAGCACCCAGGTGCGCGTGATGCTGTCCGGCTTTCGCGGGCCGTGAACGGGCGTGGCGCAGCGCGGGCAGCGCGCATGCCCGGGGGTCTTAGGCAGCGTAACGAGCAACGCGCAGGTGTGACACGCAATCAGGCCCAGATCGCTTGCGCGCGTGCCCGGCGGATGGTGCCCCGCCGCGGCGCCACGCCGCGGCCAGATGAGCGAGGCGTCGAAGCTCGCGCTCGCCGCGGTCGCCACCACGATGAGTCCCGCAAACGCGGCCAATGACACGCCCGGAATGACCGTCGCCAGGTCCATCAGCTTCACGAACGCGATGATTGTGCCCAGCATGAACACTCCCAGCAAGGACCAGGGGCCGAGCGCGTGGACGAGCCGGTAGACTGTCGTGGTGCCCGGTGCACGGTAGCCGAACTTGAGCGGCAGCGTCAGCCACAGCAGTCCCGCGATGGTGAGAAACGGGAACGCCACGCTGGTGAGGAACACCAGCGCGCCGAGATCCGGCATGCCCGCGCGCCACAGCGCCAGCACGCCCGAGATGACGAGATTTTCCTCTACACGTCCCTCGAGCTCGAGTGCGACGAAGGGAAAGACGTTCGCGAGCAGAAACAACCCCAGCGCGCCGAGCGCCAGCGCCAGCGTGCGGTCGAGCGAGCCTGCCACCTCGCGATAGAGCAGCGCGCCGCAGCGCGTGCAATGCGCCCGCTCGCCCGGCGCGAGCGCGCGCAGGCGGTGCAGGCTGTCGCACTCGTGACATGCGATCATGCCATCGTCGTGCAGGTGCTGTGCTGTGGAGTCGATCATCGGATTACATTCTCGCGCAGCCACCGGGCCCGGTCGACCTGCCTGGGCCGGGCGGCGGCAAGCGACTGATGCGTGCTCCGGGAGATCCGCGGGCGCGTTGCGCAAAGAGGCGATGAATGATGGCTATCCCCGTCGACGGGTACCGCGCGGCTCGTTACGGCGACTCGTTCATGTCACGGTACACTAACACGCCGGCAAGGCGCGTCAACCGCGCGCTTTTCCCAGCGGCGGCCCATGCCCACCTGCACGCGGTGAGGAACGCGGGGATTTCCGTAGTAGGTCCCCCGGGGCATACTGCCATGACGGCATGGCGCACAAGCACAGAGATACCTATGGAGCGGTCGAAATGAAAGTCGAGCACCTGGACCACCTGGTGCTCACGGTCGCCGATATCGGGCGCACGGTGCGTTTCTATGAATCCGTGCTCGGCATGGAAGAGCAGATGTTCGCGGGGGGGCGTATCGCGCTCGGCTTCGGGACGCAGAAGATCAACCTGCACGAAGCGGGCAGGGAGTTCGAACCGAAGTCCGCGGCGCCGACGCCGGGGTCGGCCGATCTGTGCTTCGTTACAGGTGATGCCCTGGAAGAGGTGCTCGCTGATGTCAGGCGCGCCGGCGTCGATATCATCGAAGGCCCGGTAGAGAGAGCCGGTGCCACGGGGCCGATACGCTCCTTCTATTTTCGCGATCCCGACGGCAACCTCATCGAGATCGCGCAATACTGTCCCGTACCGTGAGGTCCGACCCTGGCAACCGCGCCGGCCGGTCCCGCGACGGCTCTTGTCTCGCGCCCCACGCGGGGCAGTGACACTGCAGGCCGGGAGGGTCGACAAGCATGCGAGAAGCACTGAAAACTGACCGATTGCAATCCGTTTATCGCGCCGTGGCAAGACGCTACGACCTGCAGCACGGGCTGGTGACGGGCGGAGCGGACCAGCGCGGCAGGCGCCTGCTCGTCGACGCGGCGGTGGGCGATGGCGATGCGGTGCTGGATTGCGGGGCCGGCACCGGCTCCACGGCCCTGCTGGCCGCGCGCCGCGCGGGGCCGAACGGGCGCATTACCTTGTTCGACCTGAGCGACGATATGCTTGACGTCGCACGCCGCCGCGTGGCCGATGCGCAGGTCGCTGACCGCTGTCGGTTCGGTGTGGGGGATATGGTCGCGCTGCCCTTCGAGGACGCGAGCTTCGACGTGACGCTCTCCACCTACAGCTTGTGCCCGCTCTGGGATCCCGCCAGGGGCGCGCTGGAACTGCTGCGCGTGACGAAACCGGGCGGGCGCATCGGTGTCGCGCACTCGGCCGAGCCCGACAGTGCCCGGGTGAAATGGCTCGCTGAGATAGTCGAAAGCGTGGCGTGGCGCCTGCCCTGGCTGTCGCTCGGGTGCCGTGCCGTATCGGTGTTGCCCGTGCTGAAGACTGCCGGCGTGCAAGTGCTTCTAGACCGCAAGATCGGCATTGTGCTGTGGCCGTTCCACGTCTTCGTGGCAAGAAAGACCTGACCTGGTTCGGCTGCCTTCCATGCCGAGCGATCGGCTCGGCGGTCGCGCCAATGCCGGCTCGCCAGTCACGGAGCCTGCATCATGACGCCGCGCACGGCGGACGGGGCTTTCCCCATTCAGAACGCTCATCAAGCCCTGCCCATTCACCACGGCCTGGCGGAAACGGCTCGCCCCGGGGCTGGTCCATGGCAAGAGGTCAGCGCGGCGCGCAGCGCTTGCGCCCGTCAGGCATTGAATCCGACTCGGGTATACTGTCCGCGCCGTGCAAGAGTGGGGTCCTCTGCCGTGCGCGGCGAGGCCGTGGCGAGACAATGAAGGCAACGAGGCAATGCATAGACCCGTGAGCGCCGGGCGACCCATGCGCTGCGATCCGACACGTACCGGCAGCCTCGTCGGCGTGCGCCTCAGCGATGCCGAGATCGAAGGCATCCGGCAGGCCGCGCAGCGCACCCTTTGCGATCTCGCCGTGGCGCGCGTGCTGCTCTACGGCTCGCGGGCGAATCCCGCCCAGCGTGGCGGCGACATCGACCTGCTGGTTGTTTGCGATCAGCCGCCTGCCGAACCGGTCGCTGCACTGACGCGGCGGCTTCTGATTGCGCTCGAGGACCGTATGGGCGAGAGGCGTGTCGACGTCGCCTGGGCGCTGCCGGGGCGAGGAAACACCTTTCTTTACCGAGACGGTCATGCCGGCCGCGGTCGAGCTATGGCGCGCCCACCCGTGAATGCGTCGCCCTACCTGCACGACCAGATCGTCGTCACGGATCGGGCTGCTCGTCCGCTCGCGAGCTCCCACGAGCGCGTGGAGAAGCTTGCGCCATGAGGTACGCGATCAGACAGGCGAGGATCGACGACGGCGAGGCCATGTTGTCGCTGGTGCCGCGCCTTGCCGCTTTCGACGTTCCCGCCTCGCGCGTGCCCGAGCACCTGTGGAAGGATGACGCGAAGCTGCTTCGTGCGTGGCTCGACGGCGAGGCCGGCGACAGCCTGGTGCAGGTCGCGGAGACCGAGGAGGGCGCCATCATCGGCATGACACTGGTGCGCCTCAAACCCGAGCTTCTGA
>CAZSDY010000094.1:0-1761 GCA_964605765.1 uncultured Ectothiorhodospiraceae bacterium
GGCGAGCGCCCTGCGGTCGCCGGGCGTCGATCAACGCCGCGCGCGAGGGGCCCGCAATTTTCCGGCCCGGGCTGGACGCCCCCCCCCCGGCGGGCCCCGCCCCCCGCCTCGGTATCGATGCCTTCGGCTTTGTCATCTCTTTCAAGGGCGTGCTGCTCGAAGGCGTGGAAGTCGTTTTCATTGTTATCACCTTCGGTCTGGGTGCGGCCGGGCGCGGCGTGCCTGATGCCATCTGGTACGCATCACTGGGCGCGCTGGCCGCCGCGGCACTCGTCGTGCTGGGCGGCCTCGCCGTGCGCCGGCCGCTGGCCATGGTGCCGGAAAATGCCATGAAGTACGCGGTAGGCCTGCTTCTCGCGAGCTTCGGGCTGTTCTGGGCGGTGGAAGGCATGGGTTATTTTGCGCCTGCCGGCGAGAGCATGGAGTGGCCCGGCGGCACCTGGGCGCTGCCGGTCATCCTGCTGGCATGGGGCTGCATGGCGCGTCTCACGGTCGTGGTGCTGCGCGGGCTCGCGCGACCCGTTAGCGCGCCAAACGCGGAGATCGCGCGATGAAGCTGCTTCTGGGCCTCGCAAAGTTTCTCTATAATCTCCTCGTGGGGGACTCCTGGCCGCTGACGTGCATGGTGGTTGCCGTGATGCTGGCCGGGATCGCCCTGCTCGGCACGGACCTGCTGCCACCGCTGGCAGTCACCCTGTCGATGGCGCTGGCGGTCGTTGGCGGTGCTGCCGCCACGATCATCGCGGAGGCTCGGCGCAAGGTGCACCGTCGTGGGACATAGGAACCTGGATAACCGGAGCGGGACCTGAGGACCGACGCAACAGGGAGTTGCTTTTTGAGCGATTCCTGAGCACGACGCGATGGGCGTCGGAGTAACAAATACGTGATGAACCACGATTAATTCACGTCTGCTTCACATGCGATTCAGGCCCGTTGAGGTAGTGTTGCGGCGCTGAAGCATAGCGTAACGGGATATGGCGGTATGGGTCGAGTCAGGGCATTGACAGGTAAGCGCGGCAGCGATGAGACGCCGGACGACGAGCGGACGTCCGGCGTGCGGGACACGCCGGACGGCGGCCCTGATCGCATATTCGCGGAGACCGACGCGCGCATCAGCGATTTCGCCTTCGACAGCGCGACCGCCGACGTGTTCGACGACATGGTGGGCCGTTCGGTGCCCTTCTATGCCGAGATCCAGCGCATGGCCTGCCAGCTTGCCGCCGACTTCGGCATATCGGGTACGAGCCTCTATGACTACGGCTGCGCTACCGGCACCACCCTGCATGCCCTGCACGATGTGATGCCGGGCGATGTGCGCTTTGTCGGCATCGACAACTCGCACGACATGCTCGCCAAGGCGAACACCAAGCTGGCCAAGCTCGAGGGTGCGCGATCCGTGAAGTTGGTCGAGGCCGATATCAACTTCGCGCCGCCCCCGGAGGATGCCTCCGTGGTGCTGATGATCCTCACCCTGCAATTCGTGCGCCCGCTGTACCGCGAGCGCGTGATGGCGCGCATCTACGAATCGCTGAATCATCAGGGCTGCCTCATCCTGGTCGAGAAGATCCTGGGAGCCAACGGGCGACTCAACCGCCATTTCATCGAGCACTACTACGCGCACAAGCGCCGCCGGGGTTACACGGATGTCGAGATCACGCGCAAGCGCGAGGCACTGGAAAACGTCCTGGTACCTTACCGTTTCGATGAGAACGTCGAGTTGCTACGCAACGCGGGCTTCACTGTGATCGAGGAATTCTTCAG
>CAZSDY010000094.1:1861-13213 GCA_964605765.1 uncultured Ectothiorhodospiraceae bacterium
CCAGAAGCGCGCTGGCGCCCTACGGCAACTTCGTCTTTCGTTATCGTAACGTCCTGTTTCCCGCCGTCGCGCTGGTGCTGGTGCTTTCATTCAGACCCGTTTATCCCGAGGGCAGCGCAGCGCTGGATCGCATTCTGGATGCCGTCGCGCTGGTGCTGGCCCTGCTGGGACAGTCCGTACGGGCCGCCGTGGTGGGACTTGCCTACATCAAGCGCGGTGGCGTGAACAAGTGCGTTTATGCCGAGGCACTCGTCACGGAGGGCATTTTCGCCCACTGCCGCAATCCGCTGTACGTGGGTAACCTTCTGGTCATTCTTGGTCTCTTCATGATCCACAACAATCCGTGGATCTACGCGCTGGGCGGCGGCTTCGTCATCGTGTCCTACATGGCCGTAGTCGCGGCCGAAGAACGTTATCTGCACGACAAGTTTGGCAGAGAGTTCGCCGATTATTGCGCACGCGTGCCGCGCTGGCTGCCCGATTGCCGGGGTTTGGGCGAGACCTTCTGCGGCATGCGCTTCAACTGGCGCCGCGTGCTGGCCAAGGAGTACTCCAGCGCCGCGAGCTGGATGCTCATCGCCTGTGGATTGTATGCCTACGAGTCACTCGCCTACGAGGGGCTTGCCGGCGCACAGCATGCGCTGGCCGGCTCGGCCATCGTCGCGGCCGTGGTCCTCACCGCCACTGCCAGCATACGGGTTCTGAAGAAGACCGGGCGCCTGCGCGAATCCAACGCGGACTCACGATAGCACGGCACAACGGCCGCGCGATCCCGGAAGGTTCGCGGGATAAATCCCGCTCCTACCGGCGGGACACCCAAGCCGCCACGGTGCACTGGCTCGAGACGGGCCGCGCGTTCCATGGGGGTTCGGCGGAGATCGCTGAGGGGGCCGCCCGGCAGGCCGTACCCGCCGGGCGGTCGCATCGGATGGCAGGAACTACAAGTAGTCGTAGGTGCCGTTGTGCCATTTGTAGAACACGTAGCCCGGCGCCGTGACATCGCCCGTCATGTCGAAGCCGATCTTGCCGAGCACGGTGTCGAACTTGTTCGAGCGCAGCGCCTTGATGAGCGCGTCGGTGCTCGTGGAACCGGCTTTCTTCACCGCCTGCACCCAGGCCTGGATTGCACCGTAGGTGTAGAGCGTATAGCCCTCGGGCTCGTAGCCCGTGTCACGAAACGCCTTGACCACCGGTGCCGCCATGGCGTTCTTGCGCGGGTCCGGGCTGAAGGTCATGAGCGTGCCCTCGCCGGCCTTGCCGGTGATCTTCCAGTACTCGTCGGTCACCAGCGCGTCGCCGGAGACGAGTTGCACGCCGTAGCCCTGCTCGCGCGCCTGGCGGATCATGAGGCCCGCTTCGGTGTGGTAGCCGCCGAGGTACATGACGTCGATGCCGGCGCCCTTGAGCTTGGACACGAGTGCCGAGTAGTCCTTCTCGCCCGCGGTGTAAGCCTCGTACATGGCCTCCTTCATGCCGCGTTTTCGAAGCTGCTTCTTGGTCTCGTCGGCAAGCCCCTTGCCGTAAGCGGTCTTGTCGTGAAGTACGGCAATCTTCTTGCCGGCGAACTTGTCGGCCAGGAAGTTGCCCGCCACGGTGCCCTGCTGATCATCCCTGCCGCAGGTTCGAAACACGTTCGGCCCGCCTTCCTCGGTGAGCTTCGGGTTCGTCGAGGCCGGCGAGATCTGCAGAATGTTCTCCTCCTCGTAGACCTTCGACGCCGGTATGGACGAGCCGGAGCAGAAATGTCCCGCCACGAAGACGATACCTTCGCTCGCGAACTTGTTGGCCACGGCCACAGCCTGCTTCGGATCGCAGGCATCGTCGCCGATCTCGAGTTTGAGCTTCTGACCGAGAACACCGCCTGCCGCGTTGATGTCCTTGACCGCCATCTCGGCGCCGCGCTGCATCTGCTCGCCGAATGACGCGTACTGCCCGGTCATCGGCCCGGCCGTCGCGATGGTGATGTCGGCCATGGCGGGCACGGCGCTGATCAATGCTGCCGCAGCCACGGCCAGGGTGGTCTTCAGATGTCTCATGATTGAGCCCTCCTCAGGTTCGGGTTATAGACAAAGCGGACCGCGCGGCATCAACCCTCGATGCCCCGTGCCGCTTTCCATCAAGAACCTCGCTGTGCACAGACCCGGGCGAGGATTCCATTCTTGTTCGATCACGGCCCCTCTCGGGCGCCATTCGCGGACCGCCACATCGTGCACCGATCGGACCGGAATCCGTAATGACCCAGATCAATGATTATGTCCTTTCTCGCGACATTTGAGTAGGCCGCAACGCTCGTACAGCCACGGATACTGGCTCACCATCCTGGCAGTGCGATTGAGTCGATAGGCGAACGACGATACCGCGACCAGCACGGCGACATCGATCAAGTACCCCGACAGCGATAGCAGCACGCCTTCGAAAAGCGCAAAAATGAGAAAGCGCGAGGCGAATCCCAGCAACAAACAGTAGACGAGGAGCTGCCCCCACGGCTTCCAGGTATTGCCGAGTGCCTGGCCGGTCATGTACGCGGCAAAGCCCATCACGATCACGGTGATGCCGATGTAGACGCCGATACTGGTCCCGAGCGCGGACTCCATCGTTCTACCCGGTGGCCGCCTTGCCCGCCCCACCTTCCAGATACGCGGCACGGATCTCGCTGTTGGCGAGCAGCTCCGCGCCGCTGCCCGTGAGCACGATGGAGCCGTTGGCCATCACGTAACCGCGATGCGCGAGCCTCAGCGCATGATAGGCATTCTGCTCCACCAGAAACACGGTGACGCCCTGCGACTCGTTGATATCCTTGATGACGGAAAATATCTGCTTGACGAGCATTGGCGCGAGGCCCAGCGAGGGCTCGTCGAGCAGCACCAGGCGCGGCCGACTCATCAGGGCGCGCCCGATCGCGAGCATCTGCTGCTCACCGCCCGACAAGGTGCCGCCGCGCTGATGGCGGCGCTCGGCAAGCACCGGATAGAGTTCGAACACCCGCTCGAGATCCGCCTCGTAACAGGCGGGGTCCGCAATGGAGGCGCCCATCTGCAGGTTCTCGAGCACCGTCATGAACGGAAAAATGCGCCGGCCTTCCGGCGCCTGGGCGATGCCGCGGCGTACGATCTCGTGCGTGCGCCGGTGTGTGATGTCCTCGCCTTCGAACTCGATGCGCCCCTGGGCGGCGCGCGGATTGCCGCAGATTGTCATGAGCAGGGTCGACTTGCCCGCGCCGTTGGCGCCGATGAGCGTCACGATCTCGCCTTCCCCGACCTCGAGATCCACGCCGCGAAGCGCCTGGATCTTGCCGTAATAGGTATGTATGCCGCTGACCTTGAGCATCGTCGGTTACCCCGTGCCTCCAGACCCCGGCGCTGCATCGCTCGAGACCAACTCGGGCAGCGCCGCGTCCTCTTCCTCGCCGAGGTAGGCGCGAATCACCGCCGGATCATTGCGCACCGCTTCCGCGGATCCGTCGGATATCTTGCGCCCGTAGTCGAGCACCACAATGTGATCGGAGATCCCCATGACCACGCTCATGTCATGCTCGATGAGCAGCAGCCCGATGCGGTCCTCGTCGCGTATTGCCATCAGCAGCTCGTTGAGCTTCGCCGATTCGTACGGATTGAGGCCCGCCGCCGGCTCGTCCAGGCACAGCAGTACCGGGCCGATGCACATGGCGCGCGCGATCTCCAGGCGCCGCTGGTCGCCGTAGGGCAGATTGCCCGCATTCCAGTCCGCCCGCTCCGTGAGCTCGATACGGTCGAGCCAGTGACGTGCGCGCTCGACAGCGCGCTCCTCCGCGTGCTTGTAGCCCCTGAGACCGAGCAGTCCCAGCACCGTGAACCCGGAAGCGAGCATCAAGGCGTTGTGCTGCGCGACGATGAGGTTCTCCAGCACCGACATGGCGGGAAACAAGCGAATGTTCTGAAAGGTGCGCGCCACACCGGCCTTGCGCGGGATCTGAAATCCCTCCATGCGTTCGAGCGCGAAGTCGCCCTTGACCGGATGGTGCAACATCAGGCGCCCGACGGAGGGCTTGTAGAACCCGGTGAGGCAGTTGAACACGGTTGTCTTGCCCGCGCCGTTGGGGCCGATGATGGACGTGATCTCCCGGTCAGCCGCCGCGAAGGAGACATCGTCTATAGCCAGCAGGCCGCCGAAGCGCATGGTGAGGTGCTCAACGGAAAGCAACTGCCTTCGAACCGGGTCAGGCCTACTCTCGCTCACTTGCCCGTCCTCTGCGGTGGAGCGCGCAAACGGATGGTCGGCTCTCGGTGCGCGAGCAGACCGCGCGGGCGCCACACCATGATGGTCACCATCACGGCGCCGAAGGCGAGCATGCGGTACTGGTGGAGCTCGCGAAAGAACTCCGGCAGGCCAATGAGCAGAATGGCCGCGAACACCACGCCGATCTGGCTGCCCATGCCACCCAGCACCACGATGGCGAGGATGATGGCCGACTCGATGAAGGTGAAGCTCTCGGGGCTGATGAAGCCCTGCCGGGTGGCGAAGAACGATCCGCCGATGCCGCCGAACATGGCACCGATGGCAAATGCGGTGAGCTTGGTGTTGCGCGGGTTGATACCGAGGCTGCGGCACGCGATCTCGTCCTCACGCAGCGCCTCCCAGGCGCGCCCCACGGGCAGCTTGCGGATGCGCAAGGTGAACAGGTTCGTAACGAGCGCAAGCACGAGGATCACGTAATACAGGAACATGATCCTGTCGATGGGCGCGTAATCGAGCCCGAAAAAGCTATGGAAGGTCTCCATCCCGTCGGCGGCATTGCGCTTGAAAGGCAGGCCGAAAAAGCTGGGTCGGGGAATGCCGGAGATACCGTCGGGGCCATTCGTGAACTTGTACCAGTTGAGCAGTATCACGCGCACCATCTCGCCGAAGCCGAGCGTGACAATCGCCAGATAGTCCCCCCGAAGGCGCAGCACCGGAAAGCCGAGCAACACACCGGCGAAAGCCGCCATGATCCCCGCGAAGGGCAGGCAGACCCAGAAACCCAGGTCGAAGTACTGCGCCAGCAGCGCGTAGCTGTAAGCGCCGACCGCGTAGAACGCCACGTAGCCCAGATCGAGCAATCCGGCCAGCCCGACCACGATGTTGAGCCCCCAGCCGAGCATGATGTAGGTAACCACCAGAATGGCGATATCCAGCGAGCGGCGGTCGACGCCGGGCAGGAACGGCAGCACCAGTGCAAAGCCGAGCAGGACGGGAGCGATGAGGCGCGCCGTTCTCTGCACGCGCGCGCCGAGACGGTCCATCGCCTCCTCGCGGGACTCCCCGGCATCGTCGCCACCCGAGCGCCACGTGCGCCACGCGGCACGCGCCGCCAGCACTGCCAGGAAGAGGGCCAGCATCCAGTTAACGATGATCCCGCTGAACGGCAGCAGGCGCAGGTCCGGGCCGTGCTCGGCGCTGCCCGTCGCGAGCAGCACCACAATGAGGTACGTCGCAATCAGCCCGGCGCCTAGCGCAACCGGTGCCGTGCGATGGGCTCGCATCAGGACAAGGCCCGCGCGAACGACGAAGCCGATGAGCGTTGCGGCCACGACATCGGGAAAACGGAACACGATGGCTATCCCGCCCGGTACGTCCTGCGTCTTGAACCCGACCAGACCGATTGCAAGCAACAGCACGGCGCCCGCGACCATCGCGGATTCCTTGACGAGCTCGCGCACGTCCACGCTCGCAGTTTCTGTTCCCTGACTCATGCGTGCTTCAGACTTTTTCTATATCCGGCTTGCCGAGCAAACCGGTCGGCCGGAATATCAGCACCAGCACGAGAATGGAAAACGCGGCCACATCCTTGTATTCCACGGAGAAATAGGCCGACCAGAAGGCCTCGATGAGGCCTATCAGCAGCCCGCCCAGCATCGCGCCCGGCAATGATCCGATGCCGCCCAGCACCGCGGCGGTGAATGCCTTGATGCCGGCGACAAAGCCGATATAGAAATCGATCACGCCGTAGTTGAGCAGGAACATGAGCCCGGCGACGGCCGCCAGCATCGCGGCCATCACGAAGGTGAGCGAGATCGTGCGGTCCACGTCGATGCCGATGAGCGCGGCCATGTCCAGATCCTGCTCGCAGGCGCGCTGCGCGCGGCCGAGCGCGGTACGGTTGATGAGCATGTTGAAGGCGAACATCAGCACGATGGTGAGCACGATGATGAGGACCTGCAGATAGCTCAGGGTGACGACGAACCCCCCTTCCAGCATGCGAAAGCCACCGCTGATGACCGGCTGCAGCGGCTTGATGCGCGCGCCTTGCAGAAGCTGCACGTAGTTCTGGAAGAAGATCGACATGCCGATGGCGGTGATCAGCGGGGCAAGGCGCGGGGAACCGCGAAGCGGCCGGTATGCCACACGCTCGAGCGCCCAGCCGTACGCGGCCGTGAGCAGCATAGTCGAGAAAAGCACGACCAGCAACGCGAGCGGCACCCAGCCAACCCCCAGCATACCGAGCACCAGAAAGGTGATGATCGACACGAAGGCACCGATCATGAATATCTCGCCGTGGGCGAAATTGATCATGCCGATAATGCCGTAGACCAGCGTATAGCCTATGGCAATGAGGGCGTAGATCATGCCCAGGGACAAGCCGTTGATGAGTTGCTGGAGGAAATACCCCATCAGTGCGTTAGATTCCGGATAGTCGTGAGCTCGAGCAATCGCCGGAGCATCGAGCCCATGAAGGCACCAGCATCTGGATTGTGGTTGTCGACGTTCAATGTGCCCTCGCCCGGGCGCATAGCTTACACTGACCCGTTCACTCGCGTCACGGTCCCATTGCGCCTTTCGCGTAGCTGTTATGATCATCCGCGCGGGGGTGAGCAAGGCTGGTCATGCACCCATTGAGTGTACTGTCTCACAAACACCCGGGGCTTCGCGTTGCGGGCGTCTTGCGCCTCCGCCACATTGCGCGGCGCTTGCGACAGTCCTTGGTGCTCATCCGGCAAGGCCTGGCGCATGTGCTGGAGCCGGCGTGGTGGTCGACGTCGATATCTCTCGCGTGGCGCAACGCGTTCCTCAACCACGGCCGTGCGGCCGCCGCCATCGCCGGCACGGCGGTTGCCATCGTCCTCATCTTCTTTCAGCTTGGCAGCCTGCAGGCGATCAGGAGCGCCGCGACGCTGCTTTACGAGTACTTCGACTTCGATCTGGCCATCGTTTCCAGGGACTATCAGTTCCTCTACAACGCGCCCGTGCTGGACCGGGTCCGCCTCGCGCAGGCGCGCGCGGTGCCTGTGGTAGAGGATACTTTCGGCCTGAACCTGAAGGTGAGCCGCTGGGTGAACCCGGCCACCAAGGCCCGATCGAGCCTGATGCTGGTGGGCATCGACGAAAAACCACGCTTTCTGCGTGATCCGAGCCTCAAACGCGGATTGCGCCGCCTCGGCGCCGGAGACAACGTCATCATCGACAGCTACTCCGATCCTGACTACGGCGATATGCGTATCGGCAGCACCGGGCGGATCCGCGGCCGGCAGGTACGCATCGCGGCCCGCTACCGGCTCGGCATGTTCTTCTACGCCGAGGGCAGCGCGGTGATGGGCAACAGACGGTTCCCGGATTTCTCGGACCACAGCTCACGGCAGATGAATGTCGGCCTCATCCGCTTGTCGGAGACAGCCGACCCGATCGCCGCCAGGGCAAAGCTGACGTCGGTGTTGCCGAACGACGTGCGGGTACTCACCAAGGCGGAGCTCATTCACCAGGAACAGGACTATTTCGTGAAGGTGAAGCCCCTGGGGATTATCTTTCGGATCGGGACATTCATCGCTTTCGTCGTCGGCGTCGTCATCCTGCTCCAGGTGCTGGCCACGGATCTCGCCAACCGGTGGAGCGAGTTCGCCACCCTGAAGGCCATGGGCTTTGACAATTTCTTCGTCACCCAGAGCGGCGTGGCGCAGTCGCTCATCCTCGCCCTGTGCGCGTATGGGCCTGCCTGGATCACGATATATTTCGTATTTGGATTCATTGGGGACAGGGCGCACTTACCCCTCGACCTGGGCCCGCCCCTGACCCTCACGGTGCTCGCGATCACGCTGACGATGTGCACCATCGCGGCCCTGCTCGGGCTGCGGCGCGTCGCGCGCGCCGACCCGGCAGAGCTGTTCAGCCCGGGACGCGGCGCATGACGCTCGGTGACTCGCGCGTTCCGCTCGGCATGCAGCTCCTGGCGCACAAGAAGGGGCGCCTCGCGCTCTCTGGCAGCGGTATTGCCGTCGCGGTCGTGATCATGTTCGTCGAGCTGGGATTCTTCCACGGTGTGGTCGAGTCACAGGCAAAGGTGGCGCGCCTGTTCAATGGCGATCTCGTGGCGCTGCACAAGAACCGCACGCACCTCAACAAGTGGAACGGCTTCGGGCGCATCCGTCTCGCACAGCTCAGCGCCTTCGACGAGCTGCGCGAGGTGATTCCCATCTACAAGGGCACCATGGGATTGCGAAATCCCGACAACGAGCTGTTGAAACGCATCGTGGCCTACGCGTTTCCGCCACACGCCGCGCCGTTTCGGATCTCGCGCATGGACGAGCTCGGCCCGCGGCTGAGCACGCGCAACACGGTGCTGTTCGATCGGGCATCGCGCAAGATTTTCGGGCGCTTCCAGCGCGGCAGGAGCGTAGAGCTCGACGGGATGCACTACCGGGTGGCGGGCCTCGTCACGCTGGGGCCGAACCTGGTCAACGACGGCACCGTGCTGATGAGCGAGGGCTCGTGGCTAAAGCGCCACCCCACCGACACGCCCGTCATGGCCGTGCTGCGCGTGCGCGACGGGCTCGACGTCGGCGACGCCCTGCGACGCATTGCCGCACGCCTGCCCGATGACCTCCAGATCATGACGCCCCAGGCGCTCTACCAGAGGGAGGTGGACTACACGGTTCACGTGGCGCCCATCGGCACCATCTTCGGGGTCGGCCTGGTGGCCGGCATCATCATCGGCATCTTGGTGTGTCACCAGGTGCTGTTCAACGAGATTGCCGACCATCTGGCGCAGTACGCGACGCTCAAGGCGATGGGCTTCTCCGAGCGTACCCTGAACGGCATCGTGACCGAGGAAGCATTGACGCTGTCGCTGGCGGGTTTCGCGATAGGCGCCTCGCTCGCCTACCCCATATACTGGTACGTCGAGAGCGAAACGGCGCTCGTCATGGCATTGGAGCCGTCCAGTCTCGCCCTGGTGTTCGCCCTCACGCTCGCGATCTGCGTGACGGCCGGTCTGCTGGCGGCGCGGCGCGTGGCGAGACTCGACCCCGCGGAGCTGTTCTGATCTTCACGCACCGGTGCATCCACACACATGACCCAGCGACCGAAGTATCTTGACATGAGCGCCGCGTACCCGAGCGCCAAGGCCGCGGATGAGCTCGCCGGCGAGTGGGGCAGCTACGTCTTCTATAGACCCGTCTCGCTGTGGTTGACCCCGTGGTTGGTGCGCGCCGGCATCAGCGCCAACGCCGTGACCTGGTTTTCCCTGGTGCTGGTCGTGGCACTGCCCTTCATTGCCGCCCTGCCCGTTTCACACGCCTATGTGTACGTATCACTGACTGCAATCGTGGTGGAGATACTGGATTGTGCCGACGGGGCCGTCGCACGCGCCACCGACTCCACATCGAGACGTGGCCACTATCTCGATGCCATTGCCGATATCCTATGCAGGGTATCCCTGTACCTCTGCATCGGTATCCTGATTGAAGGCTTGGGACGCTCGGGTAGCCTGATAACGGACCATGCCGCGGCGCTGGCACTGGCGAGCGCTCTCATCGCCATCGTCGCACGCCTGAGCCGCGTCTATGCGGCGCTCGTATTCGAGGCAGCGCCCGAGACGCACGGGGGCGCAGGCGAGCCGACACCACTTAACCGGGCATACCGAGCGGGATTTCGGCTCCTGAGCGGTCTCGATCACCTCACTGCCATCCTCCTGCTCGGGCTCGGCATGGCCGGGCGCATCGATCTGCTCCTCGCCTGGCTCATCGTCTATTCCCTGGTGGACTTCACACATACTCAGGCAAGCATCTGGCTGAAGCTCGGATGAATGTGCTCCTGGTGTGTCCCTACGCGCTCGCGCGCTCCGGCGGCGTGCAAACGCACGTGCGCGACGTCGCCACCGCGCTCAACCGCCTCGGGCATCGCGCCGTGATTCTCGCCCCCGCGCAAGGAGGAGGGGAGGAGAAAGATCTCGTGCAGGTCGGACGACCGCGCATGGTCGGCTTCAACGAGACGGCGTTCGAGCTCACGCTGGTCTCGGGTGCACACAGGCGCCGGCTCGACGATCTCCTGTCCTCGCGCAGCTTCGATGTGGTCCACTACCACGCCGTGTGGGTGCCGTTTCTCCCCTTGCAGGTCATGCGGCGAACCCATTGCGCCAGCGTCGCGACCTTCCATGACAGCGCGCCCGATACGTTTTCGGGACACCTCAGCAGATACACCTTCCGGCTTCTGAACGCCTTCCTGGTACCGAGGCTCGGCGCCACCATCGCGGTGTCGCGCGCGGCGGCGTGCAACATCCCGGACGGCACCCGCCCGCAGGCCAGGATCATTCCTCCGTGCCTGAACCTGGCGCGCTTTTCCCCGTCCGCGGCCACCCGGGCAAGCGACGCCGATGGTGTGCCCAGGATCCTGTTTCTGGGACGTCTCGACCGACGCAAGGGGATCATGACGCTGCTCGAAGCGTACCAACGCCTGATCCGCGCGGGACACCGGGCTCGCCTGCTGGTCGCGGGCACCGGGCAGGACCACGAGCACGCGGTCGCCTTCGCGCGCACCCACTGCGTGCCCGGTATCGAGTTCCTGGGGCACGTCGACGAGCGCGACAAGCCTGCCCTGCTTGCGGCCTGCGATGTCTTCTGCGCACCGTCCCTGCACGGTGAGAGCTTCGGGCTGGTGCTCGTCGAGGCGATGGCGAGCGGCAAGCCGGTGGTCGCGGCCGCCAACCCCGGCTACCGGGACGTGCTCAGCGGGCCGCTCGGCCGTTTCCTGTTCGAGCCGGGCAACCCGGATGCACTCGCGCAAAAGCTGCACCCATTGCTCGGCAGCGCTCGCCTGCGAGAGGAGATGGGCCGGCTCGGGATACAGGCCGCCTGCGCCTATGATTGCAAGAGCGTCGTGCCCGAACTGCTCGATGCTTACCGCGATGCCATTGCCTCGAAGGCTGAAAGCACGGGATAGGTCCGCGCCAGACATTGTCTTATCTGTGCCACCGCCGCCGCGCGCGGGTTAGGTTCGAAGTTGTCAAGTTGGGCAGATGCTCGCCCGGTATCACCTCGTCATGGTGGACGACCCGCAGGCGCGGATGCTCCGTGTTCAGACAGGCCGGAAGCTGCGGGCGCGCGCTTCCCCCGGGGCGGTGCGCTAGCC
>CAZSDY010000095.1:0-13175 GCA_964605765.1 uncultured Ectothiorhodospiraceae bacterium
CCTGCAGCGCGTACTGCACGACGAGCAGCGCGGCGAGCGCGAGCAGCACGCCGCGCACCACGCGGCGATAGACCTCGGTCGGGATGCGATCGCGAATGCGCATGCCGACAAAAAGCGCCGCCAGCGCGGCCACCATCTGCGGCAGCGTGATCGCGGCCGCGTGCAGACCGAACGCGCCCGTCGCCGAGAACACGCCGATCTGCGCGACCTTACCGGAGAAAAAGCACAGATTGAACACCTGCACCATCGCGTTCTTCGCGAGCCCCATCTCCAGCGTATAGATGATCAGGATGGGCACCATGACGTTGGTCGTGCCGGCGGAGAAGCCGGCGACGAGCCCGAAAACGAGCATGGAGGCGCCCAGATGGCCCTTGACCCACCGCATGTCCAGGGCGGCCATGCGTTCGGTAGAGAGGTACAACACGACCAGCGCGGCCAGCGCCAGCTTGAACGGCGCCGGAGAGACGCTGGTGAGCACGTAGGCGCCCGCGCTCGATCCGACCAGCGCAAAGCACGCCAGCGGCCAGAACCGCCCGATGCTCTGGCGCCACCGGCCGCCGCGCGCGATACTGACGAGGTTGACGGCTGCGGTCGGCAGCAAGGTGACGAGTATCGCGCTGCGAACATCCATGAACAACGCGAGCAACGGCGTGCTGACGAGTGGAAACCCCAATCCCAGGGTACCGTGAACCAGCCCCCCTACCACCATCACGACGGCAAACGGCAGCATGGACAGCAGTGTCGCATCATCGAGCATGAGCGCGCCCCGGCCGGCGTGGCTTCGGCCCGTCAGCATGGATGACAGCACCCGCAATGGCAAGCAAGCGGATCCGCTGCGGCGGGCTTTTGCGACCTGTCCCAAGGGACTCGAGGGCCTGCTGGCGGTCGAGCTCGACGGGCTCGGCGCCGTGGAGATCCGCGAGACACTGGCAGGCGTCGGTTTCCAGGCACGGCTCGAGAGCCTCTACCGTATCTGCCTGTGGTCGAGGCTCGCAAACCGCGTGCTCCTTGCGCTCGCCGAGATCGACGTGCGCAACACCGATGAGCTGTATGCCGGGGTTCGGGCCATCGAGTGGGGCGAGCACCTCACGGTCGCGCACACCATTGCCGTGGATTTCTCCGGCGTCACCCCGAGCATCAGGAACACCCGCTTCGGTGCGCTCAAGGTGAAGGACGCCATCGTCGATTACTTCCGCGAACGCGAGGGCCAACGGCCCTCGGTCGATACGGCCCACCCGGATATCCGCGTGAACACCCGGCTGCGCCACGATCGTGCCATCGTCAGCCTCGACCTTTCCGGCGCCAGCCTGCACCGGCGCGGATACCGTCGCGCGGGAGGCGCCGCACCGCTCAAGGAAAACCTGGCGAGCGCGCTGCTGCTGCGCGCGGGCTGGCCGGACATCGCGGCGCACGGCGGTGCGCTGGTCGATCCCATGTGCGGGTCGGGCACCCTGCTCATCGAAGCGGCGCTGATGGCGATGGGCATCGCACCGGGCTTCATGCGCCGCGGCTTCGGATTCGAGCGCTGGCTGGGCCATTGCGAGGAGTCGTGGGCGGCACTGCGTGAGGCCGCCGAGGAGCGGCGTGCGCAGGCCCTGCGCAGAGAATGGCCGCCGCTCATCGGCCACGATGCCGAGGCGAGCGCCGTCAGCGCTGCAAAGCACAACATCGAGCGCTGCGGGCTCGCGTCGAAGATCCGCGTGAGCCGGGGCGACGTCTCCGATCTCATGAACAGCACGCGCGAATCGTCGCCCCCGGGGCTCGTGATCACGAACCCCCCTTACGGGGCACGGCTCGGCGAGGAGGCGGCACTGGTACCCGTCTACCATGCGCTCGGCAGCAAGCTCATCGAAGAGTTCCGCGGCTGGAAGGGCGCCGTCGTGACCGGCAACCCGGAACTCGGCAAGACCATGGGCATTCGCGCCGCCCGCCAATATCGGTTCCTCAACGGCGCCATCGCGGCAAGGCTCCTGCTGTTCGATATCGAGCCCGGATTCGTCGTACGCGCGGGCGGCGCCGAAGGCATGCCGTGCGATGCCGGGGTGGTGTTGTCCAAAGGCGCGAGAATGTTCGCAAACCGGCTGCAAAAGAACCTCCGGCGGCTGCGCAAATGGCGCCAGTCCAACGCCGTGCGCTGTTACCGCCTCTACGACGCCGACATGCCGGAGTACGCGGTGGCCGTCGATGTCTACCAGGACTGGGCGCATGTCGCCGAATACAAGCCGCCACAAAGCGTCGATGCCGGGGGCGCGCAGAAGCGCTTGCGTGAGGTGATGACCGCCATCCCCGGCGCGCTCGACATCCCCGCCGAGCACATCGTCGTCAAGCATCGCGCGCGCCAGAGGGGCCATGCCCAGTATGAAAAGCACGCCCGCGGTGGAAAGCTCATGCGCGTCGAGGAAGGCGCGGCCGCGCTGCTCGTCAACCTGCACGACTACCTCGATACCGGACTCTACCTGGACCACCGCCCGCTGCGCCTGGCGCTCGCCTCGCTGGCGCGCGAAAAACGCTTTCTCAACCTATTCTGCTATACCGCGGCGGCGACCGTGCACGCGGCGCTGGGTGGTGCACGCGAGAGCCTCAGCGTGGACGCGTCGGCGACCTATATCAACTGGGCGCGGCGCAATCTGGCAGCCAACGGCATCGACGCGAAACGCCATGTGCTGCTGCGCGCCGACTGCCTGCAATGGCTGGCATCGAACCAGCAAGCCTTCGATCTGGTGCTGCTCGACCCGCCCACCTTCTCCAACTCTAAATCGCGCACCCTGGACCTGGACATTCAGCGCGACCACGCCGCCCTCATCGAGGCGGCCATGCGCTCGCTCGCGCCCGAGGGCCTGCTGATTTTCTCCACCAACCGCGCCCGCTTCCGGCTCGACCCGGCTTTGCAATCACGCTTTGCGATCGAGGACGTCACGAGCTGGTCCCTGGACGAGGACTTCCGCCATGCCCGCCACGCGCACCGCTGCTGGTTTGTCAGGCATCTCGCGGCCGCACACTGATGCGCAATCCGACGCCGACCCGTGTCGTGCCACTCCCCGGGAGATGACCGCAGCGCCGAACATCGGCAACTCTCAGCAGCCGGATCCCCGGGGGGCTGAATTCATTACATAAACGGACAACCGGGCCACCGTCGGGTGGCGGAAAACGTCGGCCACCCGCAGGTGCCAGCCGAGTGATTCGTTCACGCGACCGCAAAGCTCGGCGGCCAGCAACGAGTGACCGCCAAGCGCGAAAAAGTCTTCCTCCACGCCGACTGACTCGATGCCAAGCACTTCGCTCCAGATCCTGGCAACTTCGGCTTCCCCGTCGTTGCGCGGGGCGATCTTTCGCTCGACCGCCGAGAGCCGGTGTCGCGGGTCGGGTGCCGGCAGGTCGCGGCGGTCGATCTTCGAATTCGACCGGTTGCCGACGGGCAGCGAGCGCAGCGGCACGACGAAGGTGGGAATCGCGTGAGGCGGGAGGCGCTGCAACAGGAACCCCCGTAGATCACCGAGCCGTGCGGCATCGTTGTCAAAACACGCCGGGACCACATAAGCGACCAGATGATCCGGCCGACCTGTCGTCTCGTCGACAACGGCAACGACCACGGCGTTGGACAGCGCCGGATGCGCCAGCATCGCCGCCTCGACCGCCCCCGGCATGACGCTGTAGCCGCGCAGCTTGATCATCGAGTCCATGCGTCCGAGGACCTCGAGGTCGCCGTCGAGCAGAATTCTCCCCCGGTCGCCGGTCTTGAACAAGCGGCTGCCGTCGTTGCAAAGCGGGTCGGCGATGAAGCGCGCCGCGGTGAGTTCCTCATCCCTGAAATATCCCGTGGCCAGGCTGTCGCCGCCGACGAAGATCTCGCCCGGCACGCCGCGAGGTTGCGGGCGATGACTTGCGTCGAGCACACGGATTCGCTGATTGATCTGTGGCGCGCCGACCGGTGCGACCCGTTGCATCGCCGCGATCGTGTCCGTCCGGGTGAAGGCGCGGGACACGGCATCGTGGGTCTCCGCGCAGCCATAGGCGTGGGTGAACGTGCATTGCGGCGCGACCCAATGGAATGCCGCGATCAGGGCGCAGGGAACGAGCTCGCCGATAATCGTGACATTCTTAAGGGACCGCAATGAACACTCCAGGTCAAGGCCGGGCGTGCGCAGGACCTGCTCCAGCAGCGACGGTGAGATCGTCGCCCGCGTGATCTCGTGCTCCGCGATAAACGACACGAGAAGGCGCGGATCATAGACCACGTCGTCCGCAACGATATGCGCGGATGCGCCGCAGAGCAGGGGCAACCAGACGTACCAGATAAAGTAGACGTTGCACGCCTCTCTTTCCCGACGCCCATACGGCGCGTTCACGTATCGATGCCAGTATGCATTGACGCATGCCCTGTGCGACTGGCATATGCCTTTGGGCGCACCGCTCGTCCCGGACGACATGGCCATGAACGCCAACTCGTCGGGACTGGTCTGCGGAAGCTTTGTCCCGCTTGCCGCGCTCGCGGATGCGCGGCAATTCTCCTGCCAGCCATCGCCCATGGCGACCCACTGGGTCATTTCCTTCACGTCCCGGGGGAGGGGGTCGATCCAGGCCGGTTTGCTCAGGAATATCGCCGCCCCGGATGCCTGAACGAAAACACGCAGCGTGTCGGCCGGGTATGTCGTGTCCAATGGCATGAAAACGCCACCCGCCTTGTTGATCGCGATGAGCGCGATGACGTGCTCCACACAGCGCTCCATCCGTATCCCGACCAGGTCCCCCCGTCTGACGCCCGCCCGCAGCAGCCACCGCGCGAGGGTGTTCGTCTCCGCGTCGAGCTCCCGGTAGGAGTAGCACCTGTCTGCTCCAACCAGGGCTGGCGCTTCGGGCGTGCGTTCGACCTGGTCGCTGAACAACGCGTGGAGGCACTTGCGCGGATAGGGATGCGACGCGCCATCCACGACAGACCGGGGAAAGGAGGCGAGATCCTCTTCCAGCCTCGTGTAGATGATTGCCAGCAACTCCCGGCGTTGCTTGCGCGAATAGAAATGGCTGCCCGGAAACGTCAAATGCTCGAACGCGCCGTTGGTCAGCTCGGACCAGCCTTGCAACTGTGCCGGGGCCAGCAAGATGTCGTCCTCTCCACGCGACGCCGTGATCGGCAAATCGAGGGGGGCTTCCTCGGTGTATCGGTAGGATTCGGCCATCTCTAGATCGGCACGCAGGACGGGCAGCATGAGTGTCCTCAATTCGTCGTCGGCCAACGATCTCTCGTCGAGCATGCCGGCATCGCGGACCAGGCCCTGGAAAAGCTCGGCGTCCGGGAGCCGGTGCAGCGGGGCGTCCGGATTCCACCAGACAATGTGCGGCGCCACCATGCCCGAGGCAAACAGCCGCACCGGCAGCGGCTTGCCCGCGCGGCGCAACCGGCGGATGAGCTCGAAGCAGATGAGCGCCCCGATGCTGTCGCCGAACATCGCGTACGGCCGATCGAGATGGGGTTCCAGTGCGGCTGCGAGCTGTTCGACGACCGTGTGCAGATCGCGAATCAGGTCTTCATTCCTGCGGTTTCCGCGCCCCGGGAGGTTCACGGACAGAACCTCGACATCATCGGGCAGGGCGTCGGGCCATTTCTCGAAGTACGTGTACGACCCCCCCGCATGGTGTGCGCAGATCAACCGGATCCGGGCGTCGGGCCGCGGCGCGAAGTCGAACAGCCAGGCGGGGCCGACCTCCGCGGTGCCCAGGCCGGGCGCCGCCTGCGCGATGCGTGTCGTCGGACCGTCAGTAGGCATCACTTGCAACCCCGGGCAAACCGGTCAGACACCAGTGCTCTTCGCAATCCTGAATCCGCGCGACGGCGGACCCGCTCTCGAGATCATCGACCCGGCGTAGCCGAAGAGGCAAGGCCATGGGACACGCCGGATTCACGATGGCGCCCGTACCGATTCATCGCTCGACCGTTCCGGGCGATTGAGCAGGCCCGAGGCACTGGCGTTGCTTGATCCAAGGTATGCCAGTCAATATATTTGATCAAATACGGATCCCTACGTCGACATGTTCGCCAGCAGTACAGTGTAGATTCCCATCGTGGTTCCGGTATTGTCTCTCACGCTGCTTCTGGCGATTGCGTTGCTGGCGCTGGCATCGTGGCGCCGCGCCGTGCTGTGGAAGCGCGGGCAACCTGCTCGAACGCAAGGATGGCGGGGATTTCTGGCGCTCCCCAGGCGTTATCTGGTCGATGTTCACGACGCCGTGGCGCGGCAGCCGACGATGGCGCGGATCCATATCGCAGCGGCCGGCGGGCTGTCGGCGACGGCGCTGTTGATTCCCGTGGTTGTCCTGTCCAGTCAGGACAATGCGATCCCGGCGTGGGGGCTGCGAGTCGCGGCGCTGATCGCCTTGTGTGGTGGGCTCCTGGATATTCGGCGGCGCGCGGCCAGACCGTCGGATCACCTGGCAAAGGGTGCCTGGTCTCGGTTTCCGGGGTGGATCGCGGTGTTTTCGACCGGCGTCATCATTTCGACGCTACCCGGCCAACTGTCGTGGCTTCCCGGCCCGATGGGCACGCTCGGATCCGCGCCACTCGCCGCTCTCCTGTGTCTGGTCGGTTTGCTCGGGTTGCTCACCCCCGTCCTGTTCGATGGTCCGATGAAGCACGCCGTGGCAGGCGCGGCGCATCTGGCATTTCACCCCCGGCCGCGACGATTCGGGTCGGACAAGCCGGCGAGCGACCTGTTGCCCCTCGACCTCGAGATGCCCAGGCTCGGCGTGGAAACGCCGGCCGACTTCGCCTGGAATCGCCTGCTCGGATTCGACGCGTGCGTGCAATGCGGCCGTTGTGAAACCGCCTGCCCGGCGTTCGCCGCCGGTCAGCCGCTGAATCCGAAAAAGCTGATACAGGATCTGGTCGTGGGGATGTCCGGCCCGGGCAGTGACGCAAACTACGCGGGGTCCCCACATCCAGGGCAAGCGCTCGGAGAATCGTGCGGCGAGCCCCATTCTCCCATCGTTCCCAATCTGATCGCGGCGCAGACCTTGTGGTCGTGCACCACGTGCCGCGCATGCGTCGAGGTATGCCCCATGTTCATTGAGCACGTGGACGCCATTGTCGATATGCGACGCTTCCAGGCCCTGGAGCGGGGCAGCGTCCCGGCGAAGGCTGCCGACGCCATCGAGAATCTGCGGCTTACCGACAATCCGAACGGGTGCGACCCCGGGAGCCGCATGGACTGGGCCGTCGATCTCGCCTTGCCGTTGTTGGCGGAGGTGGGGCAATGCGACGTCCTGCTGTGGTGCGCGGACGCGGCCTTCGAGCGTCGCAATCAACGCTCTCTCCGTGCACTGGTCAAGCTGTTGCGTGCCGCGGCCGTCGACTTCGCCGTGCTCGGCAACGAGGAGGCGGATTGCGGGGACCTCGCCCGAAGGCTGGGTGACGAAGCGACGTTCCAGGCCCTGGCGCGGCGCAACATCGAAACCCTGTCCCGCTACCGGTTCAACCGCATCGTCACGGCGGATCCGCATGCCTATCATGTGCTGCGAAACGAGTACCCGGCGCTTGGAGGCCGGTTCGAGGTCATGCATCATACCGGCTATCTCGGTGAGCTGGCGCGGCGTGGGCGCTTGCCCGTGACGCCCCTGCTGGGCGCGACGGTGACCTATCACGACCCGTGTTATCTCGCGCGCTACAATGGAGAAACCGACGCCCCGCGTTTCCTGCTCGAGCGGTTGGGGGTGGGGGTCGTGGAAATGGCCAGGTCGGGCATGGGATCGAGGTGCTGCGGCGGCGGCGGAGGGGCCGCCTTGTGCGACGTCCCTGGGGAAGCCCGAATCCCGGACTTGCGGATCGATGACGTTCGCGAAACGGGAGCAGCGACAGTCGTCGTCGCGTGCCCGAATTGCATGACGATGCTCGAGGGCGTCGTGAGGCCGCGTCCCGAGGTCGTCGATATTGCCGAGCTCCTGGCCGCTGCGCTGCGCGAGGAGATCACGTAGTGGCCATCGACGGCAAACGCTCCCGCAAGGATCCGCGCCTGTTGCGCAATCAGCGCCGCAGACACGGCGGCGAACCGCCCCTCGATGCACCGCCGGGCGGCAATGTCGCGCGCCCGGTCCGTATCGATCCACACGCTCTGCGAGGAAAGAGCACGCCGTGCGGGCCGCGCCGCATCGAGCGTGCGAACGCGCCGCCGGCGGCCCGCGATCCGCGTGCGCCCGAGCGCACCCGGAACGCCGGCGAATCCGTTGAAGCATCGCCGATCGTCGTCAACGAGGCCCCCGCGTTCCTGGTCCTCGTCATCCCGGATATGGAGGGCGGGCGCCTCTCAGTGCACGACCGGGAGGTCCTCGGAGCGGCCCGAGGGCTCTGCGATCCCGGGGGCGGTGCGACAGCGGTCGTCGAGTTCCGCACGAGCCGGGACGATCTGGGCGCGGCGGGCGCTGATCGCGTCGTCCATGTGGCGGGGGCTTTCGATGGATTTGCGGCCGAATCAAAGCTCGCCGCCGTCCTTTCCATTGCCCGGGAGCTCGACCCCCGTTTTATCCTGTTCCCGGACTCGGTGGGCGGCGGCGCCGATCTCGGTCGCCGAACGGCCGTTGCCCTGGGTGAGGATGCCGCAACCGCCGTGTGGAAGCTCGACCGCGGGCGGGCGGTCTGCCGCGCCGGAACGACGAGGCGGGACATCGTCCGCCCGTTCACTCGGGTCATGCTGCTGCTCGACGGTGTCGCGCAACCGGTGAGCGGAAGAACCTACGAGGCACGCGCTGTCGTCGCGCCTCGGTTTGACGTCCGGACAACGATTCGCGACGAGGGGCTGCTGCCCTTCGATGCGTCGGAGATTCCCCTCGAGGAGGCCGAGTTCATCGTGAGCGCCGGTGCGGGCCTATCGGACTGGACGGCCTTCCACGAGCTCGTCCGGATCCTCGGTGCGACGCCGGGTGGCAGCCGGGTTGCCGTCGACGGCGGATTCCTGCCCCGCCACCGCCAGATCGGTTCCAGCGGCCGGATCGCGACCGCTCGTGTTTGTCTCGCGCTGGGTATTTCGGGCGCCGCCGAGCATTTGCAGGGGATCGCGAACTGTGATCTCGTCATCGCGGTCAACACCGATTCGAACAGCGCGATGATGAAGCGCGCCGATCTCGCCGTTCCCGCAGACGCACAGGCGATCATGTCGCGGATCACTGAACGGCTTCAGCGCCGGGAGAAGACCGGGTGACGGTGGATTCAGGAATCACCGGCTCCGCCGGGGGCGTGAGCGTGTGTCTGGCGAGCGCCGCGCATCCGCTGTCCGGCCGGCCGTGCCGTGGCGCGTATGACGCCCGCGCGCTGGAGCTCGCCCTGACCCTGGACCCGACCCCGCAGGTAGTCCACGCCGGCGATACGCACGCACCGGCGCTCGGCGAGTACCTGGGCATGGGCGTGCCGGAGATCGCCGTGCTCCCCCTGCCACGGGGCGCCGACGCGATTCCCGCCCTGGTGAAATTCCTGCATGAGAACCATCGCGAGCTCGTGCTGATGGGCGCCAGAGCGCAAACCGGCCGGGGTTCCGGCCTGACCGCCTACGCCGTTGCACAAGCGCTGAACCGTCCCATCGTGGCGGACATTGTCGACATCCGGCGCGACGGCGGCGGGTGGCGGATCATTCAGGCCCTGCCGAGGGGGCGAAGAAGGCGACTCGTTGCGCCGTCGCCGCTCGTCGCGACGGTTGGCCTGGCGGCCGGCGCACCGCGACCCATCGCGTACGCCCGGGCCCGACGGGGGCGCATTCGGCCAGTCGAAGACTGTCGGCCCGAGATCGTGCCGGAAGAGACCTGGACGTGGGTCGCGTCGCGGCAGCGGCCCAGGCGCATACCCAGCGTGACGCGCGCGCCGGCCGCAGACCGCCTCGCGTCGTTGTTCGGCGACGCCGCGAAGTCATCGTCGCGACCGGTAGAAACCTCCCCGGACGCCGCCGCGCAAGTCATTCTCGACACCTTGTCCGCGGAGGGCGTACTGCAGGACCCTGTCGGATGATGAGCCCGACAGGACACTACCCCTCGTTCAGACGGTTGGCGTCATTCACCAGCGCCTTCCACGCCTTCACGTTCCGGGTCCGGTGGATTTTTATCGCCCTCGACGCTCGCCTGAGATTCCTGGCCTTGACCGCCTGGATGACCGCCCGATGCTCGGCATGGGCCTCGCGCATCCGTTCAGGGCAGACCAGGAACAGCGATTTGCCGCGCACCTTCCACATACGATTCCACAAATCGTCTATCACCATGATCAAGCTTTGAAGCCCGCACGGCGCGATCAGAACGGAGTGAAACTCCCGGTTCAATCGGCTGAACTCGTCGCCCGCGCCACGCTCCAGACAAATCTCCATGCGTTCGAGGATGCGTTCCATCTCGGCAACTGTTGCGCGCGTATGGCGCAACACCGCTTCTTCGACGGCCAGCACTTCGAGGTGGGTGCGCACGATCAGCAGCTCGCATCCCTGTTCTATGGACACGTCGGTAACAATGGCACCCCGATGATTCTGGATCTCGACCAGTCCGTCACGATGGAGCATGCGAAGCGCTTCCCGGACCGGCATCTGGCTGGTGCCGTACTGCGCCGCCAGGCTCTTGAGCCGCAGCCTGTGGTTGGGCTTCAGCTCGCCTTTCAGTATCGATGCCTTGATCTCGCCGAACACCCACTCGGCCTTGGTCGAAGGGGCAGGCGACATTCGTTTCGCATTTCCTGGAGCCAACGGTTTGTATCGCCTCTCGAGTCCCGGCCGAGCGGTGTCACTCGCCAGCCCGGACCTACAAGTCCTTGCAAAGCCGCAACGAATCGTAGATCGCGGCATGAATATTACGGCTGGCAACGCAATCGCCTACCCGGAAAACATCGAAGGTGCCGTCGCTTCGGTGGGTGATTGCCTGGGCTCTCCCCTCGAGAATCGCCCGCACGTCCAGCTCCCCGTCATTGCGTGACCTCGATCGCAGCGCATGAAACAAGCCGTCGACCGGCACGGTCCCCTGCTCGGACACCACCTGATCGACCGATCGTTCCTCCTCCACGCGCGAGTACTCATTGCGCAGGACCGCGATCAATTGGTCGCCTTCCCGATAGACCTGATGCAATCGCAAGTCCGGGCTGAGCACGACATCGAGCCTGTAGAGCTCGCGCAAGTGAATGGGGGCGTTGCTCGGCCCGACATCGACGAAGCCGTGCCTGTCCGGGAATGCGAGCTCCACGAGCGACCCCGCCTGGGCCAGGAACTGCGCGCAGCACGGTCCCTGGTGGTCCCCCTTGTCGTCGTAGACGAGAACCGACTTGCCGGGCGCCACGGCAGCGCCGAGAATGTCCCATGTCGTCACCGCCAGCTCGCTGCCCTCGAAGTCTCCCCCGTGCGGTGCGCCCCCCGTCGCGACAACGACGACATCGGGGTCTTCCGCGAGAACGAGCTCCGCCGTCGCCTGGCTGGATAGCCGCAGGTCGACATGCAGCTTCCGGATCTGGAGCTCCAGCCACCGGGTGATGCCGGACATCGATTCGCGCCAGCCCGGCTTGTTTGCGAGGCTGATCTGGCCACCGACCCTGTCGCTCGCCTCGAACAGCACGACCTCATGACCCCGTTCGGCGCACACGCGCGCGGCCTCCAGCCCGGCCGGGCCGGCGCCGGCGATGACGACCCTGCGTTTTCGCCCAGCTCTGGCAATGACGTGCGGCATCGACTCTTCGCGCCCGGTCGCCGCGTTGTGCAGACAAAGGGCATCGAGCCCGCCGGCCAGGCGATCGATGCAGTAGCAGGCGCCGACACACTGGCGAATGTCGGCCGGCCGACCTTCGCGCAGCTTCTTGACGATATGGGGGTCCGCCATATGTGCACGCGTCATGGCGACCATATCCACGTGACCGTCGGCAACCGCGCGGGCCGCGGTATCGATGTCATTGATTCGTTGCGCATGAAAGACCGGCACATCAACGGCCGCCCGGATCGCGCTTGCCAGGTGCAGATACGGCGCGACCGGAAACGACATGTTCATGTTGGTCGTGGAGAACGTCAGATGCTCGTAGGACTGCCCGCCGTAGACATTGAGAAAATCCACCATGCCGGTCGCCGCCAGCCGTGTCGCGAGCTCGATGCACTCCTGCGGCGCCAACCCCCCCTCGATCAACTCGTCGCCGGGCACCCGCATACCGACCACGTAGTCCGGGTCGACCACGCGCCGTACCTCGTCGAGCAGTTCCAGGGAAAATCGCATCCGGTTGTCGAGCGTGCCGCCGTACTTGTCCGTGCGTTGGTTGCACACGGGGGACCAGAACTGGACCAGCAAATGCGGGCCGGCCGCGGAAATTTCCGTACCGTCCAGGCCGGCTGCCGCACAGCGCCGCACGGCCTGGCCGAAGTCCTTGATGATGCGCGCGATGTCGTGTTCGTCCATCGTTCTGGGAAACGAGCGATGCCCCGGTTCGGCACCGGGTGACGGGGCGCAAGCCGCAAACCAGTGCTCGTTGTCCCAGCGCATGCGCCGCCCCATATGGTCGACCTGCATCATGACCGCCGCGCCGTGGCGGTGGATTCGATCGGCAAACTGCGCCAGGTTCGCGATGATCGAATCGTCGGCAACCGAGAGTTGATTCCACAACGCCGCCGTGTGCTCGGGCGACACGGCCGAGGTGCCGCCGAAGACAGTCAGCCCGATGCCGCCCCTCGCCTTTTCTTCCTGATAGCGAAAATAACGCTCCGTCGCGCGCCCCCCGGAGGCATACCCCGGCACATGCCCGGTACTCATGACCCGGTTGCGAATCGTGAGGCTCTTGATCTCGAGCGGCTTCAGCAGTGCGTCGTATTCGGCCATCGACAAGGTCGTCCGTACGCGTGTTATCGTCAGCCCTGCGACGCAAACCAGGGTTTCAGGTGATAGAAGTCCCGTGTATCGATGCACACGCGCTTCCAGCTCACATAGGATTCGACCCCGGCCATTCCGAGCTCGCGGCCGATCCCGCTTTGGTGGCGCCCGCCATAGGGCGTCTCGACATTGCGGACATACTGCGTGTTGACCCAGATATCGGCCATGTCCATGCGGCGCACGGTACGCAGCGCCCGGCTGATATCCTGCGTCCACACGGAGCCACCCAGGCCATAGCGCGTAGCGTTGGCGAGCGCAATCGCCTCATCCTCCTCGTCGAATGGGTAGACCGCGAGCACAGGCCCGAAAATCTCCTCCCCTGTCACCCGGCT
>CAZSDY010000096.1:0-13099 GCA_964605765.1 uncultured Ectothiorhodospiraceae bacterium
GGCTATACGCGGTCTTGTTTCTGGTGGCGGCCATGGCCTTCGGCGGCCACGCGGATCGTTTCCTTGTACTCGATCTTCGGCGCCCGCGTATCGACCTCGACGTTATAGCGCTCCTTCATCCGCTCCAGCAGCACGCGTACGTGCAGATCCCCCAGCCCGCGGATCACGGTCTCGTTGGTGACCGAATTGTGCTCGACCTTGAAACAAGGGTCCTCGGCCGCGAGCTTGCCGAGCGCATCGGAGATTTTCTGTTCGTCGCCACGCGTCTTGGCGGTCACCGCGAGACCGTACATGGGGGTGGGATAGCCAATCGGCCGTATGCGGATCTCGTCCTCATCATGAGATTCGTGAAGAAGCGAATCCAATGCAATATCGTCGACCTTCGCCACGGCGCAGATATCACCGGCAATGCCGGCGTCGATCTCCTCCTGATCCTTTCCCTGCACCTTGAACAGGTGTGCGACCTTGAATGGCTTGCGCGCCTCGCCGATGTAGAGCTGACTGTCCTTGGTGATGGTGCCCTGGTGAATGCGAAAGATGCCCAGACGCCCCACGAAGTTGTCGATGGTGACACTGAACACGTGCGCCACCGCGCTGCGCGCCGGGTCCGGTGCGGTCACCGCGCCAGGGGACGAATCGGGCCCGGCCTCTATGAACTCGGGCGCGCCAGCCTCCACGGGGCTCGGCATCAGCCGTGCGACGACATCGAGAAACTCCGCGACACCCGTGCCGGACTCCGCGGAGGTGAAACACACGGGAATGAGGTGGCCCTCGCCTAGCGCCAGCCCGAATGCGTCGTGCAGAGCGTCGGCCTGCAGATTCTCACCCTGCTCGAGGTAGGCCTCCATCAGTTCCTCGTCCATCTCCACCACCTGATCGACGAGCCGCGTATGGGCTTCGTCAACCGAGGAGAAGTCGGTCACGGCGGTGGAGGGGTCGAAAAAACAGTCCGCGACCTCTTGCGCACCCTTGGCAGGCAGATTGACCGGCAGACACTCGTCACCGAAGGTGTCCCTGATGTCGTCGAGCAAAGCGGACAGGTCGACATCGTCGGCATCGATCTTGTTGACCACGATGAGTCGGCGCACGCCGCGCTTGCGAGCCGCTTCCATCATCCTGCCCGTGACCACCTGTGGGCCGGTGCGCGCGTCTATCACCACCACGGCGATCTCCACCGCTGACAGCGCACTGAATGCGTGACTGATGAAATCGGGATAGCCCGGCACGTCTATGAGGTTGATGTGCTTGCCGAGGTGATTGAGGCTCGCAATAGCCGAATAAAGAGATCGCTGATGCTCCTTTTCCTGCGGATCGTGGTCGGTCAGCGTGGTGCCGCGCGCGATGTCACCCATGGAACCGATGACGCCCGCGGTATACAGCATCCGCTCGGCCAGCAACGTCTTTCCGGACGACGCGTGGCCCACCAGGGCTATGTTGCGGATATCGTTAATGGCATAAGCGGGCATCGTCTCCCCCCCTCGGGCTCTTGTTCTTGGAACTACAGCTGCGGGCACCGCCGGCACCCGAACGCTGCGTCATCCCGCATAGTGTAATCGGCAAGGCGTGTCCACCCAAGTCTGTGCGTCGGTGAGGAATTAAGATTGCCGCCGAGCGGCACGGTTTGTGGAAAAATCAAGGAAGCGCGTTGGCGGAAGGGGGTTGCTCCCGGCCGCACCGCGTCGAGAAACTCGTGAGACGCCTGTTCGCGTACGCAGTCCGATTCGCCGACTGGATATTCGCCGGCCAACCCGCACCGCGCGCCAGGGACTACTCCTTGGCGTTGCGCGCGAGCAGCGAGCGACCCTCCGGCGTCAGATAACCTTCCGTGCTGACCAGACCCAGGCGTATGGCCAGGTGATACACGCGCCGTTCGGCGGTATCTCCGAAATAGACGAGCCCGTCACCGTAGCGGTGCCCCAAGAGCCTGAGCATAGCGGGGTCGCATTGCCCCGACTGCCCCGTGGCATTGATAGCTCTCACGCCAGACTACCTCCGACTAGAAGACCTTAAATCCCTGTATTTCAATGTTTTACAGAGATAATATTAGGTGTAACATCAAGTCTTGCTTCTGTCAACTTCACAAAGCATATCGACACGACCTTGGCGGACTTTGGCGGTTGTTTTGCGCCATGCGAGAGACGCTCCGCTACGACGTGCAGCGGCTCACTGATCGCACCCGGTGGATTGATCTCCGCGTGCAGGTGCCGCATGAATCGATGCAAGTGATCGCGGCGCTTTTTGCGTTAACGGTAGGGCGTCGTGAAAGCTGTCCATCGATCAGGTCTTCCCCGCGACCCACGCCACCCCATAGATTCAATCCCCTGATCGCCCCGCTTGCCGCCAAGCACCCGCTAGCCGCACCATGTCAGAATAGGCGGCCGGCGGTCCGCGGGAGGCGCTGCAGTGGGAAACATCAACCAGGTTCAGATCAACTTCTCGGCTCTCGAAGATCGCCTGCTCATGCGCATAAAGACGCAGGACCTGGCCGAGTACCGATTCTGGCTCACCAGGCGTTTCGTCAAGCTGCTGTGGCCGGTGCTGGTCAGGATGCTCGCGGCCGATGCGGCTGTCAGGCACCAGGGCGATGCGGACGCGCAAAGCGCCATCGTCTCGTTTCGCCATGAGCAAGCAGTTCAGCAAAGCGATTTCGAGTCCACATACGACCCGAATGTCATGTCCACACCGCTCGGCGTCGAGCCGGTGCTGCTGGCCGGCGTGCAGATCAAGGATCCACCCGGGGCACGCGCTGTCCTGTGCCTGCTACCGCTGCGTGGACAGGGCATCGACGTGGCGATGACCGAAGTCATGCTTCACTCGTTCTGCAAGCTGCTGGCCGACGCCGTGACCACGGCCGAGTGGGACATGCAGCTCGGCATCGTTCAGCCGCAAGAGGCGAACGCCCGGTCCCGGTCTCTTAACTAGTGTGCTGTCCGGAAAGTATAGATCTCGCCAAGCCGCAAAGTTCGCAGAACGCTAGGCGTGTCCATTAAACCCGCACCAAGATGTCGTCTTGGCGTCTTTGCGCCTTCGCGAGAGACAAATTGACGTTTCTGGACGGGCGCCAACCCGTACGCCTGCACAGTGGATTCGACGTGCGCGACGCGCCATCTGTACCGGTATGCCCGCGAACCGCTGATACGCGCCGGCTCGCACGCGCGCCGGCCGTCTCGATGCAGCGCCGGAGGGGCGCACGGTAAGCGCACCCAGATGCCGGACGTGCGCCGCATCAGCGCCGGCCAGATCTCGGCCGCATCGATGTCGAACACCATTTCAGCATCAGCCTCGGCAATTCGCCACCCGCCGCGCGCCAGTTCGCTTTCGAGTTGGCCGGGAGCCCAACCCGCATGACCGGCGAAGGCGTGAAAGCGCTCCGCGGGGTCGTTTCGTTCGATCATCCGCAGCACAGGCGTGCGGCTCGCACTCACATAGATGTCGTCGACCACATGCCTGGCTGCCTCGACATCGCCCGCTGCGCGCAACAGGACGATGACCTGCCCGGGTGCCACGGGTCCGCCCAGATACACGCGGTCCTCACGACCCTTGAGCGCCGCCATGTCCGGCAGGACGCTTTCCAGCCGGTGCTCGGTGGGCCGATTGATGATGATGCCCAGGGCACCCTCGTCGCCGTACTCGACCAGCAGCACCACGGTTTGTGCGAAGTTGGGATCCAGCATGTCCGGCCGCGCCACCAGGAACACTCCGCGACGCAGGCGCGGGCCGAATCGAGGCAGGGCCGCGACGGCGGTCGCAATGCGCGTCAATGGAGCCACGGCACCGTCGACCCTGCCGGGGAGCCGACCGGCGGCTGCCGCCGAACCGGACCAGGCCAAGAGTACGAGGATAAACACAGTTGCAGCGCCACCGGGGCGCGCTGGCCAGCCGCAGCATCGTGGAACCATGTCCTGCCGGTGTGAGAATGCTTGCCCGCCTAAACCATAGGCGTGAACGCATCCGCTCGCAACACCGCCGCCCCCGCGGGAAACCGCCTCATCGCCTGGATCCGCGCTCGTGCCCGGCCTCGAGCCGCAGACCAGCAAGCGCCCGAGCGCGGATCTCGAGGATGAAGTCGTGCGAGACGGCGCCGGCGGTGCCGCACGCTTGCGTCGACTACTGTCGACCGAGTGACCAAAAAAAAGGCCGCAAGATGCGGCCCAGTCGGGGGGGGAGGAGATAACCGTCGGCCTATTCCAGCCAGGGTGCCGCCAATGGAACGAGCAATGCCAGTGTCAACACCACAAAATTCTGTTCAACCAACTGACCCAAGGAACCCGAAACGCTCTCCAGCCATGCCACCACTGCGCTCAGCAAGACTGCGACCAGCATCACTGACAAGAGCTTGAGCATGTTTCGCTCCGCGTGCCTCCCTGTCCAGCTGTGTTGAAGTATGGACCCCCAGCCGGCAGCGTACTGAGAACAGGCTCACACAATAGGAACAAGATTTGTGAACAGGGTCACGTTTTGCGAGATCAGTCGCCGCGAGCCCCCTTCCCGGCAGGGCATGGCACGGTGCGCAGCGCCAACCGTTACCTCGTCGAGGCGCTGGTCAGACGGGGGGTCTCAGATCGACGCCGTCAATCACCACGGACAAACCCCGCCGCACTTCGCCGCCAGTGGCGCGAGTGTCGGCCTCGTCCACCTGTTGCTGGGCGCCGGTGCCGCGAGCGAGATGCCGCACGAAATCGTTGTCACGCCCTTGTTCGAAGCCGGCGATCAGCGCCGCCATGGCGTCGTCGATGGCGCTGGCCGGCATGGTTTGGCAACGGCGCTTAGGATAGGATTTGCAAATCCGGTTGCTAAGTTTCCCCGGGTCCAAGGTCAGAATATGAACTTTTTCGCGGCCCGGAAGCGCACATGCACTCGCTGATAAGGCAACGCGTACGACCGCTCGACGGCGGAGTGCGAAATACCCTGACGGCGCGTGCCAGCGACTACGATCTGAACACGCGGCCTGCGCGGACCCAGGCGCTGACTCCGGCGGCGGTCCTGGTGGCACTGGTCGAGCGTGCGCAAGGCCTCACGGTGCTGCTCACTCGGCGCACTGATCATCTGCACGACCACGCCGGGCAGATCAGCTTTCCCGGAGGGCGCGCGGAAGCCACGGACGAGGATGCCGTATCCACGGCCCTGCGCGAGACCGAAGAGGAGATCGGCATCAATCGCCGCCACATCGACGTGGTCGGCTATCTCGACCTCTACGAGACCGGGTCGGGGTTTCTGGTCACGCCGGTAGTTGGCTTCATGAGACCGGGATTCAGCCTGACACCGGACCGCTTCGAGGTAGCCGACGTCTTCGAGGTGCCGCTCGGGTTCGTGCTCGACCCGCACAACTTGACCGAGAGCAAGTGCCGGTGGCGTGGCGAGATGCGCCGGTTCTATGTGTACCAGTACCGGGACCGCACCATCTGGGGCGCCACGGCGGGCATGCTCAAGAACTTCGCCGAGCGTTTACAGGACTGATCGCCGCTGGCCCAACGCAGGGTTATTTGGTTGTTTTTCATGGCAATATTGACGCTGCCACACGAATAAAAACTTCTGATCCCTGCAATCACCCGGGCTATACTTCGCAATGAGAATGCAACCCGCGGTCTAAGAGGGGACCCCACACAGCATGACTCGGTTGCGTTTCATCGCGCCGCTGGTCGGTACCGTGCTCGCGCTCCAGGCGTTGTGCCTGAATGCGCAGGGCGCGGCGCGGGATCTCGTCCTGATGCTCGACAACTCGGGCAGCATGGTCCAGAACGACCCCGAGTTTCTGATCAACGACGCGGTGCGGGCCTTCGTACGTGACATCTCCGGCGACATCCACGTCGCCATCATCATCTTCGATGAACGCGTGACGGTGGCCGTACCGCTCACGGCGCTGAACGACGACAGCCGCGAGCAGTTGCTGCGAAGCCTCGACCAGATCAACTACAAGGGGCAGCTCACCAACAGCCCCGCGGCCATGGAACGAGCCATCTACGAGCTCAGCAACAAGGGGCGGCCCAACGCCGAGAAGTCGATCATATTCATGACCGACGGAATCGTGGATGTGGAAGGCGGCGAGGAGGTGGACCTGGACAAGAAACGCTGGATGCAAGACGAGCTCGCCGCGCAGGCTGCCGAGGAGAATATCCGCATATTCGGCATTGCCTTCACGGACAACGCCGACTACCAGCTCATGCAGTCACTGGCGCAGAAGACGCGCGCGAGCTACTACCGTGCGAACACGACGCAGGACGTCGAGGAAGTATTCGCGGGCCTTGCGGATAAGCTCGGATCGGGAATCGAGCCGGCAATCGCCGACGAGCTGCCGGCCCCGCCCGCCGTCGGGGACAGCGGACTCGAGCCGCTGGAGCTCGCGCAAGGCGAGCCGGGACTTCCGACTCTGCCGGAGCCGTCGGAAGAGGCCGAGCCGGGCGCGACGGTGGCGCCCGTGGAAGACACTCTGGCGGCCGATACCGGTGAGGAAGGGACCGATGACCTTGCGGCGCTGCTGGGGCTGACGGACGAGGACACGGCGCAGAGCCCCGAGCTGGACACCGAGGCGCCGGATCTCGCGCTACCGGGCGAATCCCTGTTCGAAGAGGCGCCGGGAGAGACCCCGGGCGAGGTGCCGGATGACGGCCTGTCGGTCGTGCAGATCGACACCGGCGAGTCCCCCGGCGTGCAAGCGCCGCAGGCCGGCGACGAACTCCCGCCCCCGCCAGCCCCACCGCCGGGACCCGCGCTGCCGCTGATTGCCATCGCCGTCGGACTCGTCGCCATCGTGGCGATGGTCTTCGCGCTCATCGTCATACTGAAGAGTCGCAGGAAACCCGGCGCGGCCGGCGCCGAAGCACCGCATGCGCCGCAGGCCTTTCTCAACGACCTGGGCGGTGTCACACCCGACAAGAGCTACGAGCTCAACGATCGAGTCTCGATCGTCGGGCGCATCGCGGGCCACGATGAGGGCATAGGCAACTGGATCGTCATCGAGGAGAACACCATCGGGCGGCGGCACGCGGTCGTCGAATACAAGAACCATGGCTACTGGGTCAGTGACCAGAACAGCCTGAACGGCACCTTCGTCAACGGTGAACGCATCAGTGCCGAGCGTCAGCTCAAGCACGGCGACAAGGTCAAGTTCTACAAGTACGAGTTCGAATTCGTGATGCCGGACATGTATGGCGCCGGTATCACGGTGTTTCAGCCGACGACGGGTACCGGGGCGGGGGTTGACGACGACGAGGACGATGACGCGACGCAGGTCAAGGGTGCGACCGCAGCGATGGTCGAGGACGCCGCACCGGACGATGACGCGACCGAGATGAACGCGGTCCCACTGATGAATGATGCGGAGACGGAGGTGCGCGCACCCCAGCCTGACGATGTGACAGAGGTCAATCCCGGCAGCCAGCGTTGAATCCGGGCGGGAGGTTGCTCATTGCGCCACAGTGGGTAAGATCTTCGCGGACCATCAAGAACAAGACGTTTTTCACCCACACAGGAGGACATCATGAAAAACCTGCTTCAATGGGTCGTGACGACCCTGGCCGTCATCTGCGTAAGCGGCGCGATTAGCGGCGCTGCACAGGCGCGCGTGGACGGGGATACGATCATCCTCGGCTCGGCCATCTCGCTCACCGGCAAGTACTCCACGAACGGCATCCACGCGCAGAACGGCTACGAGCTTGCCGTCAAGCGCATCAACGAAACCGGCGGCGTCAAGGTCGGCGGCAAGTCCTACATGCTCAAGGTCCAGTACTACGACGACGAGTCCACGCCCGCGCGCGGTGCGCAGCTTGCCGAGCGGTTGATCCAGCAGGACGGCATCCAGTTCCTGCTGGGCCCGTACAGCTCCGGGTTGACCAAGGCCATCGCGCCCGTGACGGAAAAGTACAAGATCCCGATGGTCGAGTCAGAAGGCGCCTCCCGCTCCCTGTTCACGCAGGGTTATCGTTACCTGTTTGCCGTGCTCTCGACCTCCGAGCAGTACCTCGCGAGCGCCATTGCGTTGGCCGCCGAGATTGCGGAGAAGCAGGGCAAGAAGGCGTCGGACGTGAGGATTGCCGCGGCGTTCGAGAACGACCCATTCTCACTCGACGTGCGCGCCGGTGTCTTCGATGACGCCAAGCGCTACGGCATGAAGGTGGTCGTCGACGACAAGCTGCCGCGAGACCTCAACGACATGTCGGCGACGCTCACCAAGGTGAAAGCACTGAAGCCCGACCTGCTGGTCGTCTCCGGTCATTCCAAGGGTGCTGCCACGGCCTCGCGCCAGATCAAGGAACTGAAGATCGACGTGCCGATGATCGCCATGACGCACTGCGAGGCGGCCAAGGTCATCGACAAGTTCGGCCCGTCCACCAACGGCTTCCTGTGTCCCACCCAGTGGGCGGAAACGTTGAGCTACAGCGACGACTATTTCGGCACCGCCGCGGAGTACGACGCGCTGTTCAAATCCACGTACGAGGGCTACAAGAACGTGCCCTACCAGGCGGCGCAGGCGTCCGCCGCGGTCATGGTGTGGAAAGATGCCTTCGAACGGGCCAACTCCTTCGACACCGAGAAGCTGCGCGACGCGCTGGCGGCAACGAACATGAAGACCTTCTACGGGCGCATCGAGTTTTCCCCGGAAGGCAACAACATTGCCAAGCCGATGGTGCTGCGCCAGATCCAGGACGGAAAGCTCAACGTCGTCGCACCGTCCAAGTGGGCTTCCCACAAGGTGCAATATCCGCGCAAAGTGTCGAACTAGCCCGGACTCGACGCGCTTTTCACTCGCGGCCGCCGGCCCGTTGCCGGCGGTCGCGGTGCGCATTCATCGCGAGAGACTGACTTCATGCTGGACAACCTGACGCTGCTCGGCGCCGCGCCGGCGATCAACATGCAGCTTGTCCTCGACGGCATATTCGTCGGCGCCATCTTCGCGCTGACCGCCTATGGCCTCGCACTCGTGTGGGGCGTAATGAACGTCAAGAATCTCGCCCAGGGTGACTTCGTCATCATGGGCGGCTACATTGCCTGGTGGCTTTCTGTCGACGTGCACATGCACTTTCATATCGGCCCGTTCCCGCTGTTCGGTTTCATCAAGCCCGGCATCCATCCATTCTGGGGGCTGCCGGTCGCCGTCGTCTTCATGTTCGGCTTCGGCTGGCTCATCTACCGGCTCATCATCTCGCGCGTCGTCGGGCGCGACATGTTCACGTCCCTGCTGGCGACGTTCGGGCTCGCCATCTTCCTCCAGCAGATGCTGAACATCCTGTTCGGCTCCGAGGTGCAGACGGCGGACGCCGGATTCAAGACGCGCTCTCTGCTGGACGGCCTGGTGACGGTCGCGGACGTCAAGGTCATCTGCTTCGTGCTGACCGGCGTGCTCGCCACTGTGATTATCACGTTCATGAAGGTCAGCCGCATGGGTCAGGCAATACGCGCCACCGCGCAGGATGCGCGCGCGGCCAAGGTCATGGGCATCGACACCGAGCGGGTCTACGCGTTCACCTATGCGCTCAATGCCGCCATCTGCGGCGCGGCCGGTGTGCTGATCTCCACCATCTGGGTGATCCAGCCATTCTACGGACTCGCGTACTCCATTCGCGCGTTCGTCATCGTGACCGCGGCGGGGCTCGGCAATCTGCCGGGGGTGATCGTCGCCGGCCTGGGACTCGGCGCCGCCGAGCAGTTCGCCGGATTCATACTGGGTGCCGAGTTCCAGCAGGCAACGGTCGTCGGTCTGCTGGTGCTCGTGCTCGTCATCCGCCAGATTCAGCAGAGCCGGCAGCGCCAGGCGGTGGTATGAGCGCCCGCGCGCGCGCCTTCGCGGGCTACGCGACCATCATCGCTTTGGGCGCGGCGAGCCCGCTGGTGTTTCCGAGCTACACGTTCCAGCTTGCCATGCTGTGGGTGATGATCCTGTTCGCGCTCACCTGGGACATCCTGGGCGGACAGATGGGCTACAACTCGCTCGGCAATATCTTTTTCTTCGGCGCCGGCATGTACATCTCTGCCATCGTGCAGATCAGCTTGTTCTACGACGTCGGCGCCTACACGTCCGCCTTTGGCGCAATCAAGGTCGAGTTCACCGTCCAGCAGTACTTCCTCGGCATCTTTCTGGGCATGCTGGCCGCGGCGCTCGGCGCCGTCGTGTGTGCCGTGGCGCTCAGCTTTTGTGTGTTCGGGCTGCGTGGCCCGTACTTCGCCATCGGCACGCTCGGCGTGGCGCTCGCGGCGGGCGAGCTGGTCGGCGCCTGGGAGTACGTGGGCGGGGGGGGCGGCATCTCGATGCCGGTATTCCCCGGCGAGCCGCAGGCGCGCTCCCTGTTCTTCTACTGGCTGTGCTTCATCGAAGCGATTGTCACTTTCGCATTTCTGAAGTGGCTCTATGCCGGGCGCTTCGGGCTCGCCATCAATGCGATCCGCGACAACGAGGAGAAGGCCGAGGCCATGGGTCTGCACACCGGGCGCCACAAGATGGTCGCCTGGTCGGTCGCGGCGTTCTTTCTCGGCATATCGGGCGCCGTGTTCGGCAACATGATCGGTTTCATAGAGCCCCTGGAGGTCGCCTTCCCCACCATCACTTTCGGCATCTTCATGGTCGTGATGGCGCTGCTTGGCGGTAAGGGCACCTTGTGGGGCCCGGTGATTGGCGCCACCTTGTTTCACGTGATCAAGGAGCTGACATGGACCTACATGCTCGGCTGGCAGTGGGTCGCGCTCGGCGCGCTGATCATTGTCAACATCGTGTTTTTCCAGCAGGGTATTCTCGGCTGGGTACAGGAAAAGTGGCCCGAGAGGTTCGGGCGCGTGGTCGACGCAGCGCAGGGTGACCCCGGCGCCGGAGCAGCGCGTTGACGACGCTGCTCGATGTGCGCGGGGTATCGAAGAGCTTCGGCGGAGTCGTCGCCAACGCCAACGTGTCGCTGAAGGTGCCCAAGGGCGCCATCACCGGCCTGATCGGCCCCAACGGCTCCGGGAAGACGACCCTGTTCAACTCCATCGTCGGCTATCACCCCATAGACAACGGATCGATCTGGTTCAAGAGCAGGGACATATCCAAGCTGCGCGTGCAGCAGATCGCGCGTCTGGGTCTATTGCGCACCTTTCAGCAGACCCGCATCTACGCGAAGTTGGATTGCGTCCAGAACCTGATTGTCTCGCGCTCGCATCGCGCTGCCGATTTCTTCTCCATGTTCGGCGCACTGGACCCGCACGAGCAGGAACGGGCCGAGGCGTTGCTGGAGTTCGTCGGGCTCTACGCCAAGCGCCGGCTGCTCGCCGGCGATCTGTCCTTCGGCCAGCAGAAGCTACTGGAGTTTGCGATGGCGCTCATGAACGAGCCCGAGGTGCTGCTGCTCGACGAGCCGACCGCGGGCATCAATCCCACGCTCATCAACGGCCTCATCGAGCGGCTGAAACGCGTCAACAGCGATCTCGGGATCACGCTGTTCGTGATCGAGCACAACATGCGCGTCATCATGAATCTCGCCACCCACATCTACTGCCTCGCCCATGGCGAGTTGCTGGCACAGGGCACGCCGCAGGAGATCCAGAAAGAGAAACGGGTCATCGATGCCTACCTGGGTGCACACTGATGATCGCTGACGGGCGCGACGGCTCGGTCGGCTATCATCTCGGCGACGTGCAAACCGTTATCTCCGTGGACGACGTGGCACGCCAGGCCGGGGTGCTGTCGCAAGGCGGGGTGAGCGCTGCCGAGCTGCTGGGTCTCGCCGATGACGCGCCGTTCGTCAGCATCACCGGACTCAACGCGGGTTACGGCAAGATGCAGGTTCTCCATGCGCTCGACCTGCACGTCGCGCGCGGACAGTCGTTGTGCTTGATCGGCCCCAATGGCGCCGGGAAATCCACCGTGCTGCACTCCATTTACGGATTCACCCGCATCCACTCGGGCGCCATCAGTGTCGGGGGGCGCGACGTCACACACCTCTCGTCGAGCGAAAAGCTGAGCAAGGCGGGAATCGCCTATATCCTGCAGGATAGCTCCGTGTTCCCCGGGATGAGCGTGGAGGAAAATCTGTGGATGGGTGGTTATCTCATGGCGAGCCCCATCCAGGCCAAGGAGGCCGCGGAGCGCGTGCTCAAGAAGTATCCACGCCTCGCCGCGCGGCGCAAGCATGCGGCCCGCGTGCTCTCAGGCGGCGAGCGACGCCTGCTCGAGATCTCGCGCGCGCTAGTGATGCAACCCGAGGTGCTCCTGGTCGACGAACCGTCCATCGGACTGGAGCCGAGGTTCATCGACATGGTGTTCGAGATACTCGACGATCTGCAAAGGAGCGAGGGAAAGACCATTGTCATGGTCGAGCAGAACGCCAAGCGCGGTCTCGAGTTCGCCGATGTCGGCTACGTGTTGGTATCCGGTGAGGTAGCCATCGCAGGCCCCGGCGACGAGCTGCTGCAAAACCCCGATGTAGGCAGGTTGTTTCTGGGGGGCTAGGGTTTCGGCCTACGACCTGCCATCGCTTTGTGATCGCCGTGCCGGTATCACACTGCTTCCGCGGCTTCGAAGGGATCAAGAGCTTGCCGTGGCGCAAAGGGAAAAGGGGACATGCTTGTTTTCTTGGAAAAGGGGACATGCTTGTTTTTTCTCCACCGCGGGTGGTGGAAAAGGGGACATGCTTGTTTTTTCTCCACCGCGGGTGGTAACGCGTGTCGTGCGCGCAAAAAACAAGCATGTCCCCTTTTCCAAGAACCCCTTTTCCAACGGACCCTCGCCCCGAACCCACGACAACCGGGGTCAGCGGCGCTGACCCTCATCAAGGCTGAACAGTGAAGCGTTGCCGCCGGACGCCGTGGTGTCGATGCTCACGGTGCGCTCCTGAACGAATCGGTGCAGATAACGTGGACTGCCCGCTAGCGGGCTGCCGGGCGCCCCGCCATCGTGGGCGGCCTCGGCGTAGAGGATGAGCGGACGGATCGGGCCGTCGGCCTCGGCCAGGGCGTAACCGACGGCCTTCGCCCCGGCATGGCTGCCGGCGAAAGCGACACCATCGACGCGCGCATCGGCAACCAGGTCTGCGATCGACGCGTCCTCGCCGGGTGAAATGGCCTGCAGTGCGCCCTCGGGCACACCCGCCTCGCGGAATGCGCTCGCGACCCGCCGCGCGACACCGTCGTCGCC
>CAZSDY010000097.1:0-13053 GCA_964605765.1 uncultured Ectothiorhodospiraceae bacterium
ACGGCGCCGTGATCGCCTCTGGCGACCGTCGGCGCGCTGCCGCTTGACAGTTCTCGCCACGACCAGGATCCACCCCCATGTCATGAACAAGGATCTGGCGGGTTAGCGCACTTGGTGGGCGAAAACGCTGACCGGCAACTGTCCGCAATTCGAACAACGGCACCCGACTCGCGAACCCGCGGCGCCGACGCGTCGAATGCTCAGCGCGGGCGTTCGGCGATGGGGACCACAGCGCGTGTCGGGGGGCCCACGTACTCGGCGTTGGGCCGAATCAGCTTGTTGTCGGCGCGCTGCTCCATGACATGCGCCGCCCAACCCGTGATACGTGAGCAAACGAAAATAGGCGTGAACAAGGGCGTGGGGATACCGAGGAAGTGGTAGGCGCTGGCGCTGAAGAAGTCGAGGTTCGGGAACAACTTCTTCTCCTCCCACATGAGCTTCTCTATCGCCTCGGATACCGCATAGAGGCGCGTGTCGCCGACCTCATCCGCGAGCGTCTTCGCCCACTGCTTGATGATGGCGTTCCTCGGATCCGAGGTGCGGTACACGGCATGCCCGAACCCCATGATCTTAACCTTCCGCGAGAGCATCTCCGCGACGCCCTGGTGCGCCGACGCGGGGTCGTCGAAACGTTCGATCAAGGCCATCGCGGCCTCGTTGGCGCCACCGTGCAGGGGGCCGCGCAACGTGCCTATACCCGCCGTGATCGCGGAGTAGAAATCGGACAGCGTGGCCGCGCACACACGACAGTCGAAGGTGGACGCATTGAACTCGTGCTCGGCATACAGGATCAACGATGCATCCATGGCCCGGCGCGCGGTCGGGTCCGGCCTCGCGCCGTGCAGCAGGTGAAGAAAATGCCCGGCGACGGAGTCGTCGTCGGTCGCTACATCGATGCGTGTGCCATCGACAGCGTAGCGGTACCAGTAGAGGAGCGCAGAGGGAAATACCGCAAGCAGGCGATCGGCGATGTCGTGCTGCTCGCTGAAGTCGCGCTCCGGCTCCAGCGTTCCCAGCATGGAGCAGGCGGTTCGCATGACGTCCATCGGATGCGCGGATGCGGGGATGCGCTCCAGCACGTCCTGCAACGCCTGTGGCAGTGAGCGCTTGCTCTTCAGCCGCTCCGCGTATGCCGCGAGCGCCGCCTCGCCCGGCAGCTCGCCGTACAGCAGCAGATGCGCTACCTCCTCGAAGCTCGCCTGCGCCGCCAGCTCCTCGATGGGATACCCCCTGTAGTTGAGGCCCACGCCTTCCTTCCCACAGGTGCAGATGGCCGTGTTACCGACCACGATGCCGCGCAGCCCCGTGCCGGCGACCGTCTTCTCGTTCGTCTCAACCATGATTACTCACCTCGGTGTCTAGCGATGCATTGCCAACGCGGCCTCGGCCCGGACTGCGCACGCACTCACGTGCGGGCTGCCGGATCTGCGCTGTCGGCGCCTGATTCGAACAGCGCGTCGAGTTTGCGCTCGTAGTCGTGATAGCCGAGGACATCGTAGAGTTCCTCGCGTGTCTGCATGTCCTCGAGCACGCTCTTCTGCGTGCCGCTCTCGCGCAATGCGGCATACACACCAAGCGCCGCCTTGCTCATGGCCCTGAAAGCCGACAGCGGGTACAGGGCGATGGCAACACCAGCACGCTCGAGCTCATCCACCGTGTACATGGGAGTCATGCCAAACTCCGTGATATTGGCGAGAACCGGCACCGCCAGACCGGCCGTGAACGCCCGGTAGTCGTCCAGATCCGATATGGCCTCGGCAAATATCATGTCCGCCCCGCAGTCCTGGTACGCGATCGCGCGATGGAGCGCCGCGTCCGGTCCCTCGCTGGCATGCGCATCCGTCCTCGCCATGACGATGAACTCGGCGTCGTCACGCGCATCGACCGCCGCTTTCACACGGTCGCACATCTCTGCAATCGGCACGAGTGCTTTACCGGGCCGATGCCCGCAACGCTTTGCCTGCACCTGATCCTCGATGTGCATGCCCGCGGCGCCGGCACGTGTCAGCTCGGCGACCGTGCGTGCGATCATGAACGCGCCGCCCCACCCGGTATCGGCATCCACCAGCAGCGGCAAAGCACTTGCGTTGGTGATCCGACGCACGTCTTCCGCGACGTCATTGAGCGTCGTCAGTCCGAGGTCCGGCAACCCGAAAGACGCATTCGCCACGCCGGCGCCCGACAGGTAAATGGCCTTGAATCCAGCACGCTCGGCAAGCAATGCCGAATACGCGTTGACCGTCCCCACGACCTGCAGTGGGGACTCTTGTGTCATCGCTTCCCGGAACGTCCTGCCCGCTGATCTCATCTGCACCGTCCCCATCCATTGAACCTGACGCCGTCGCGAGTCGACTGGCACACAGCGACCACGAGGGAGAATTGATTCGTGCTCCCGCCAGGGTCGCGAAGCCGGCTCGATTGTTGACGGGATCCATCTGCAATAGAAGGATCCACATCACCGGCCGACTCCAAATATAAGGTGTGTCAATGATGATAGTTATATCTATTGACATTCTAAATGGTTGGTATTGGCGACTTCAATACAACGTGCCCGGTGCGCGAACATTGCAGCGCAGAGCCAAACATCAATAACATAACGGGATGACATTGACAGGGGCATGAACATGCCGATGGAGTACTGCATGCGTGGGAACTCGTGGCGTGGTTAAGCGCGCCAGCATGGCGGCAACGGCGGACCGGCATGTGCTGTACCAGGCGTCGGTACAATGCGTGGAGGCCGAGATCGACTTCGTCGACGACACCTACCACGCGCTTCGCGACCGCCGTGCGACGGTGTTGCGCGAAGACTTCTGCGGCACCGCCAATACCGCCTGCGAGTGGATACGCCGGCGGTCGACGAACCAGGCCTTCGGCATCGATCTCGACCGCGACGTGCTCGCCTGGGGGCGCGAGAACAACGTCACGAAACTGGGCAAGGCTGCGCGCCGCATCTCGCTCATCGAGGCCGATGTGCTCGAAGTGCACACCGACCCTGCCCCGGAAGTCGTGCTCGCCATGAACTTCAGCTACTGGACGTTCAAGACACGCAAATCGCTGCGGCGATATTTCAGGCGTGTGCGCCGTGGGCTCACGCATGGGGGCATCTTTTTCCTGGACATGTATGGTGGCCACGACGCCTTCAAGGTAACCAAGGATCGCCATAAGCACGACGGTTTCACGTATATCTGGGATCAGGCGACATTCAATCCCATTACCGGCGATATGGTTGCACACATCCATTTCAGTTTCCCCGACGGATCCAGACTCAAGAGAGCCTTCAGCTACGTATGGCGGTTGTGGACGCTGCCGGAAATCCAGGAATTACTCGGCGAGGCAGGCTTTCATCGCAGCACCGTCTACTGGCAGGGGACTGACGAGGAGTCGGGCGAAGCAAACGGCTGCTTCGAGCCAGCCGTCATCGGCGATCCGGACCCGGCCTGGATAGCGTACCTGGTGGCGGAGAAATGAGATGCGCTATCGAGCAGCCGAGCCCGCATATCTCACCAGAACACTGAAAGTGAAGCATAGCGTGGTGCAAACGGAAAAGGTTGGCGCTCTGGCAATGATGGCAGCGTATGCGTCGGTTCATGCACACGTGCTTCCGAGCCTGATGAGAAATGCGGGCTAGAATGCGCAAGGTGTACAGCTCGCAGCTTCCCCCCATGGTGGGCCACATGAAAACCGTGTTGGAGTCCCACGGCATCCGCTGCCTGGTGCGCAACGACTTCCTGTCGGGCGCCGCCGGCGAGCTTCCGCCATCTGAGTGCTGGCCGGAGCTGTGGGTGCTCGAAGATGATCAGGTCGACGAAGCGGCGGCCATCGTGAGTGCGGCATCGCTGGAGAACCTGGTGACACCCCAGGGACGCTGGGTCTGCAGGAGCTGCGGTGAAGAACTCGAAGGACAGTTCACCGACTGCTGGAAGTGCGGCGCCAGCCGCCCGGATGCCCCCTAGCTCTTTTCATCAAGTGCGGGTCGGGAAGACCTCGTGTCAACCGTGCGAGGCGAGCGTCACATGGCTCGAATCGACACCCAGGAACTCCAGAATGCTTTCCACGGAGAGCACATTCAACTGACCCGGGCGCCGCCCGGCCGCGGCACTGATTCCAATGAGTTCCAGCTTGCGGTTGAAAATCGGGGCACCCGACGCCCCGGGGTCCTCCTGTACCTGGGCTTTGATGAGCGTCGCGCGATGCGCAACGCCGTAGCCCGAGGTCCAGCTTCCACCGGGTTTGATCCGCGTCACGGTAGCGACCGTGTGCACCCACGCAGCACCCCTGGGGTGTCCAATCGCATGCACGATCTGGCCGCGCTTGAGCGCCGCATCCGACCCCACGCGCACCGGCCTCAAGCCCGCCGGCGGATCGACGATCTGCAGCAGTGCCAGATCAGAAAACTTGTTCAGCTTGACGACATTGGCAACGTAGACCTGCTCGACCGAGGGCGTGTCGCTGCTGTCGCTCTTGAGCAGCACCGACACACGCGGAAAATCCTTGATCACATGCCAGTTGGCGAGCACATGACCCTCGTCATCGATGATCGTGCCGCTGCCCGTACCGGCCGCGGTGACGACCAGCACGACGCTGGACGACACGTCATCCGACGCGCTGACGTTGATTTCTGCGGTCGACTCGTAGGTGGAAAGATCAACGCTCGCCAGAGCATTTGCGGCGCTCTCGGCGCCGACCGCGCTCAGCGCCGGCTGTGGCGCGGATGCGGTGACCACAAGTTCCGTATCATCCGACTGGGGAATCGGCGCAGCCGCTTCCGAAGTCTCATCCGGAACTGCCTCCTGAGGTTCTTCGCCAAGCAGCGCGCTGATGGCCTTGCCTTGCCCGCTCAATACCTCCGACTCGCCGACGACACGCTCGCGAGTGCCCTTCAGGCTCACCTTGCCGTCCTGGCTTTGCGCTCCAGTGATCGTCACGCCCGCGCCAGCGTTCTTCCTGATCCCGGCTTCTTCGCTACTCGATATGCGCGCTGTTTGTCCAACGACCTGCCCGGGCGACGCGCCACTGCCCTGCAAAATGACATGGGTCTCCGCCGGCTGCTTCCTGTTCCCCGGTAACAGGCTGCCGAGCGTCCCCCACAGAGTCCGGGATGACTCATCCTGCGCCTCGGCCGTCACGCCCTCTTGCGCATCGGCCCCTTCGGCGACGAGTGTGGACTGCTCCGAGATGCCGTCCGGCTCGGTGACCGGCATCTCCGCGGCCTCCTGCGGAACCTCCTGCGGAGCCTCCACGCGTTCCTCCCCGGCATCCTCGGTGGCGGATGCACCGGAGAACAGCCCGCCAAACAGCTTGGCGAGCCCTGACGACGGCTTGGTGGCGGCCTCACCGGCGACCTCCTGCTCACTCGGCTGCGCGGCAGGCATTGCCGTCGACGCTTGCGGCGCTTCGTCGAGCCCGGCAATGAGTGTTCCCTCGCCAGAAAGCACCGCCCCCGGCGACTCCACTTCGGCTTCCGCCTCCGATGGCTGCGTGACGGGCTCCGCGGATGCCTCGTCGAGCCCGGCGATGAGGTCGCCTTCCGCGGAAAGCACGGTCACCGGCGGCTCCGGGTCAAAGAGGGGTTCCTGGCCCGCGGCGACTTCCTGCTCGCCGGTCACATCCCCCGGTTCGTCGGGCGCCTGTCCCCCGGAGAACCACGAGCTGACCGTGCTCAGCAGGCCGCCATCATCCCCGCCTTGCCCCGGGTCAGGCGTCGCGTCCTCGCCATCACTGGCCGTCTCTTCCAGACCGATCCCCAACGACAGCGCGTCTGAGAGCCCCTCGATCTGCGGATCGGAGGATGTCTCCCCCGCGGGTTGCGTCTCGAGGGCCTGCGAACCGCCACCGGCAGTGGCATCCGGATCAGTCACCTGCGCGGTATCGCTCAGCGACAGAGAAGCCTGCGACGCCGGTGCCTCCGGTACGTCGGAAGACGCTGTACCGGCGGCCGTTCCGGACTCCACCAGCGGAATGGCTTGTGCTGTGTCGGGGGATCCGGCGCGCACCTGATCTTGCACGTCCGGCGCAGCCACGGTCGCTTCCTCATCGGCCGACGCCCCGAAACCGAACAGACCCTTGAGCCGTTGTCCCAGGGACACATTCTGAGTTTCTTGCGTCTCGGTATCGGCCTCATCGGCCGGCAAGGAACCCGGGGTCTGGTATGAAGCCGACGCATCCTGGCCGGCGTCGAGGTTCTCCGCTTCCGCGAAGAAGACGTCACCATCGTCCCCCGGCATCTCATCGGGGTTGCCGCCCGAGAGGAGCCACTCGATCCTGCTGCCCGCTCCGCCAAGGACCGTCCCGTCACCCGATTGGCGTTGATTATCCGCGCCAGGCTCGAGTGGAAGCGAACCCGAGGCCGGCGCTTGCGCGTCATCCCCCAGGTCGAGCATCTGCGTATCACTGACCAGGGGCTGCGTGGGCTCGATAGCCGATTCCGGTTCCAGGACACCGGAGGACCCGGAATCCCGGGTGGCGTCGACGCGCTCGGGCTGATCCGCCTCGGCCGAGGCCTGCGCCGGCGCGAGCACCTGAACCTCGGGTTCCGCGACGCTCACCGGCTCGGGTACCTGTTCCTCGGGCGCCGCCACGCTCACCGGCTCGGATACCTGCTCCTCGGGCGCCGCGACGCTCACCGGCTCGGGTACCTGTTCCTCGGGCGCCGCGACGCTCACAGGTTCCAACACTTGTACCTGGGGCTGCACCACGCTCACCGTCTCGGGGGCCCGAACGACAGACTCGACGGGCCGTGCGCTGGGCGGCAGATGTCTGAAACCCACACTGGAAAATGTCTCGAAGCGGCTCCCTATGACACCCGCCACGGATGCCAGATCTCCCGCGTACGCCTCCATTCGTGCCAGCATGCTGGAGACTTCATCGAGTGGCGCGTGCGTGGCAAACCCGAAGATCGTCTCACCGCCGGTATTGTGATCGAGCGGGAAAAAAGCACCGGGGCCTGGAATGATGCGCTCCTCTCCGGCCCGGATGAACGCCTCATTTGCGGCGCCGCCCGGATAGAGTAGAGATGCCGAGTAGGTGCTGCCGTAGATGACAACATACACGTAGGCGTCCTGTGACGGGCGCACGCGTACCTGGATACCGTCGCCGGAGTACAGTGCGGCATCAGGGGCGATGGGCGATCCGGGCAGCGAAGCGCCGACCTTCGCGGGCCGCGCATAGACCTGCAGGGAGAGCGCAACGCTTGCCCCTGTGTCCGTGGTCAGGGAAATCGATGGTGCCGGGGCGATCAACAGCCCGGCCAGGATTGAAAGAAGAAAGAGCTTCGAGCGAGCGCTCAGCTTATGCATCCATCCCCCGTGATTTACGCCGCACACCGTGGACGACTCACACGTCTCGCCCTGTTGAGACGTGTATTTTCCCCTTCTCTCCACGCTAAAGCAACCTCCGCCGCGCGGCACTTCGCCGCGGCTGACTGCTACAATCTACCAGACGATGGATATCGCTCGCATATTCGAACGGATTCACGCAATGTTTAGCAGACGATCCAGAAAGCCGCTACGGCTAGAACTCGCCGGCCGGAAGCTCACCTTCGAGACGCTGGCGGACTTCGAGTTCAGTCTCGCGGCGCGAACCGAGGTCCCCGCCAGCAAGATCTCGGAGCTGGTCAAGCTTTCTGCGTCGGCCCTGCATCGCGAAGCCGTGCGGCTGCGCGACATGGAAAAACGCTTCGTTGTGCTGCTCGCCAAATCCCTGGAGGACCCGCACAGCGATGCACGCCGTGTTCGCGAGCTCGGCAGCAAAGTCTTCTCGCAGGACCACGAATGGCGCGACATCTTTGCGGCCCTGCTGGAACGAAACGGGCACTACGCAGACTATCTGAAAATGGCGCTGGTCAAGTACGTTCAATACCTCGGCTCGCGGGAGGACGTTCTCAAGAGCCTTTACGCGGACCGGTTGGACCACGGCGAGGCAGCAGCAGCGGAAGCCACCGTCGTGGCAGACCCCTCGTTCAGGGAGACTGTCATATTCGATGTACCCAGCGGGATCGATGCCAGAATGGACACGAGCCAGTTCGAACGGCTGCCCAAGGGCGAGACCGTCGCGGTTCGATTCGGCACCAGCCGCGACATGGAGGTCATCTTGTCGAAGAATCGCTTCAAAGTGATCCCTGGCAGGAGCTTTTCATTCAACGACGAGAATGGCGGCAGCACCTATCCCATGCAGGCCGGACGCAACGTCATCGGCCGCGACACCGGCAACGAAGTCGTGATCGAGCCACGCTACAGGGACGTTTCACGCACGCATCTGGTGATCGAACCGTTCGGCGAGGACAAAGCTCTGTTCACAGACTTGTCCGCGCACGGCACCTATGTGCCGATTCGCAACCTGCACGCCGGCGTGCGCGCAGATCACGCCTGAGCGGACCCACCCAGCAGTGCGAAATTCAACGCCGTGCGGTCGGGGTCGGGATCCGGCATGCACGGCGTCGCCTCCAGGTCCCGCACGTACGCGGCAGGGAGGCCCGCCGCGGCCGCGCCGGCCGCAACCAGCGCGAGATACCAGTCGAAAGGGCGCAGTGCGACATCGATGCAGTCGACCACCGCCGTGTACAGCACCACATCAAGCTCGCCACACGACGTCATGGCCCGGCTGCGATGCGAGGTATATCCGCTGCCTTCGATGTCGTCGAGCCGGAACTTTTGCGCGGCGCTGAGCTCGTAGACGATGCCGCGGAGCCGATCGCGCGGTGCATCCGTCCTGAACGCATCGCACTTTCCCGAACCGTCACGGCCGCGCTTGTGAAAGCGCAGCGCCCATCCATCCATCCAGGCGGCGCAGACCAGGGTGCAGCGGTCCAGGCGCGCCTCTATGCGCGGCACCCACATGTTGGAGCCGAATGCGAAATAGCGCATGGGCGAGGACATCTCCGATGGATACCACGACAAATGGTAGCAGTTCGGGGATCTGGACGTGTTGATGCGATAAAATTGCAGGTTCATTCTGTCCTTGTCCTCGAGCGGCACTGTGTCATGGCACCTAAGGATCCCAAACTGCCCACGACGCGCGGCGACGAAAATGTCGAGGCATTCCTGCGCGAGGTGGCGGCAACACCACCGCCCGTCAGGAGCACCGGGACCCGGGGCAGATTGATTTTCGCGATGGACGCCACAGCCAGCCGCGAACCCACGTGGAACACGGCGTGTCGCATACAATCGCAGATGTTCGCGGAGACGGCAGAACTCGGCGGCCTCGATATTCAGCTATGCTACTACCGCGGATTCAACGAGCTCTCGGCCACGAGGTGGCTCGTCGATGCACAATCGCTCGCCTCGCGCATGAGCCTGGTGCGATGCATGGCGGGGCTGACCCAGATCTCCCGGCTTCTGTCGCACGCGAGAGCCGAGGCGCAGCGCACACGTGTCAATGCGCTGGTTTTCGTGGGCGACTGCATGGAGGAAAACATAGACAAGGTCTGTCACCAGGCTGCTGCCCTGGGTTTGCTCGGGGTGCCGGTCTTCGTGTTCCAGGAAGGGTTTGATGCCATAGCGGAACGCGCGTTCAGGGAAATAGCGAGGCTCACGCGCGGCGCTTATTGCCGATTCGACGCCAACAGTGCGCGTCAATTGCGCGATTTGCTGAGCGCTGTCGCGGTGTACGCGACCGGTGGCCCCCGGGCGCTGGAGGACTTCAACCGGCGTACGGGGCGTACGGTGCTACAACTCGCGAACCAGACCACCGAGCGCTAGGCGGGCAACTTGCACCCGATCGTTCTACTTATTCTTCTCGTGGCCGTGCTGATGTTCGTCAGCTGGATCAAGCGTGCCCCTCCGCAGGCGAGGACCAAGGCGCTCGTCACCGCCGGCGTCGTGGTGCTCGTCGTGCTGGCACTGGCGAAGGGGCAATGGCTGGTCGCAAGCGTGGGCACGCTCCTTGCGCTCGGCCATCGCCTGCTGGCGGCGAGTCAATTGTTCAACACCTTGAAATCCATGCGCGGGCCCACGCCCGGAAAGACTTCAGACGTGGAGACCAGCTTCCTGCGCATGTCCTTGAATCATGATACCGGAGAGATGGATGGCAAGGTCGTGAAGGGGGACTTTCGCGGGCGTGCCCTGAGCGACCTGTCGCTCGTGGAACTCCAACAGCTGCGCGACGCGTGCCTGAGTGAAGACCGGCAGTCGGTAGCGGTGCTCGAAGCCTATCTGGATCGGCGCTTCGGCCAGGACTGGCGTGAAGACGTCGAGGCATCTACACACACAGCCGGTTCCGCCGGCGGATCCATGAGCATGGACGAGGCGCGCGAGGTCCTTGGCGTGTCATCCGGCGCGAACAGGGAAGAGATCGTCGATGCGCACCGCCGCCTCATGCAGAGGCTGCACCCCGACCGAGGTGGGTCCACCTACCTGGCGGCCAAGATCAATCAGGCCAAGGATTTGCTGCTGGACTCCGTTAGCCCCCGATAGCGTCACTTTCCACCAGCACGACGTTGACTCGGCGATTGTGCTTGCCCTTCTTCTCTATCTTCGACACGCGAACCTCTCCGATCTCCGCCGTGTGGCTGACATGCGTACCGCCACATGGTTGCAGGTCCACACCATCGATCTCGAGCAGGCGAACGCGGCCCTGACCGCGGGGCGGCTGCACGGACATCGTCTTGACGAGAGCGGGCTGCGAATCGAGCTCGGCGTCGCTTATCCAACGACATCGCACGGGGTGGTCCTCCCTGACCAGACGATTCAGCTCCGCCGTGATGTGTGCCTTGTCGAGCGTGCTCTCGGGCAGATCGAAATCGAGTCGCCCGCTGCCGTCGCGAATCGAGCCACCGGTCACGCCGGCCGTGACGACGCAAGACAGCAGATGCAAGCACGTATGCACACGCATCAGACGGTAGCGCCGCTCCCAGTCGATCTCGGCGCGCACCACCTGGCCGCACAAAGAGGCCGCTACCGGCTCGGTCGCAACGTGACAGATCTCGCCGCGGCCTTCCCCCTTGCGGGTGTCGACGATCCGAATGGCCTCGCCGCCCTGCAGGTGCAATACGCCGGTATCTCCGGGCTGGCCCCCCCCCATCGGATAAAACACGGTCTGGTCGAGATTGATACAGTCTTCCTTGACCATCAATACGCGCGCCTCGCAGTCCCTGGCATAAGCGTCTTCACGAAACAATTCTTGTGTCATCGTCATGGCCTTCGAGCAGGGCATGGTGAATGATAGCCGCCCGTGAACCGGGTTTCACGGCACCACGCGAATAGAAATCTGCTGCTTAAGAGAACACAACCGTGCGGGCCGGGCGCGGCGGTCGCTTGTATGCCGCCGCGCTCTGGTTCTGAAAGTGGCTGAAGCGAAGTCAGGCTTGCTCGCGACGAAATACTTCGATCATCGCCGCCATTCTGTCTTTGGCGAGCAGCTTTTCCTTCTTCATCGTGCCCAGTGTGTAGTCGTCCAAGGGAAGAACGCCCAATTCGGCGTCGCGGACCTTTTCCTTCAGTTCAGTGTGCATCTTGTAGAGTTGCTGAAAGTTCTCGTTATCGGTTAGGAGACTCTGAAAAATGTCCTGATCGTATTCGAACATGGATCCTCGCCTTATCGTCGGTAATCGCCTCTTCCCTCTCGAACCGAGTCGAGCAGGTACTGCCCACCGCAAGGCATCGGCTAATACGTTAGTCCAAAACGTGTCGCCCTACAACCACCCTCGCGGGATCGGAGGCAAAAATGAGCCGGATTGGAACAGTCCTTTATTATCAACTACTTAACCCGACGTTCCGGCGCGATCCATGGCCGAAAATACTGCTCGATCAACAGATTGCGGGCGTTTGCACAGATACGCCACGAGGTCGGCCCGGCGCGCACCGCAGCATTTCGGGACAGGAAGCCGGTGCGTCATGCAGCTCGCGCAGGCACGCAACGAGGCGAGCGTGCCGGACGCCCACGTCTCGCGCGCACCGCTGCGACCTCGGTGGCAGACTCGCGCGTTCAGCAGCCCACGGTGGGGCCGATGGGTCTCGGCGTTTCGCAGGAGAAGAACTTGTTCAATTTCGGGGAACCGGCGCCCAGATAGTCGATAAAACTGCTGCAACACGCACCCTGCGCCCGCGCCGCGTCGGCCTTCGCCTGCACAGCGTCCTTGCGCGATAACTCTTCCGCGCTAACGCCCAGTCGGTCTCCGCGATCCCTCATCGACGCGGGGTAGCCCTGCGCCAACCATTCCTCGGCGGTATCGATCCAGCGCTCAGCCGCGCCCAGCCATACCGACGCTTCTCCGCCAGGCTGCCCCGCCGCATCGATTGCTTGTCGTGCATCACTGATCTCCTGCACGGGCGCATTCGCGCACGCCGTCATCAACCCCGCTACCGCAAGAATCACAAATCGCGCGATACGCATGCCTGAATCCCCCGTTATTCGGAATGAACACTGATGGAGCGAGCCTAACACGTCCGCGGACAAAGTCTAGCTACGCGGAGAGAACGGGGGCAGTCACATGGCCCCATGTTCAAGCAGGACACCCGCGACAAAAAAATACCCCCTCGCTCCTTCGAGCCAGGGGGCAATATTTAATGCCTGGTAGTGTCCTACTTTCACATGGGGAGAGCCCCACACTATCATCGGCGCTGAGCGTTTTCACTACCGAGTTCGGGATGGAATCGGGTGGTTCCCGCTCGCTATGGCCACCAGACAAACCGGTGTTCATCAAGGGCATCTTATCCCCTTGATGGTTCATTCGAAAAGTCGGGCAGGCGCGTTGGGTCGTTGCACACCCCGAGCGAATCTCGCTTGGGTGTTATATGGTCAAGCCTCACGGGCAATTAGTACCGGTTAGCTTCACGCATTGCTGCGCTTCCACACCCGGCCTATCAACGTGGTAGTCTTCCACGGCCCTTCAGGGACCTCGAGGGTCCAGGGAGACCTCATCTCGGGGGGGGCTTCCCGCTTAGATGCTTTCAGCGGTTATCCCGTCCGTACTTAGCTACCCGGCAATGCCACTGGCGTGACAACCGGAACACCAGAGGTACGTCCACTCCGGTCCTCTCGTACTAGGAGCAGCTCCCTTCAAGTCTCCAGCGCCCACGGCAGATAGGGACCGAACTGTCTCACGACGTTCTAAACCCA
>CAZSDY010000098.1:0-12947 GCA_964605765.1 uncultured Ectothiorhodospiraceae bacterium
CGGCGCTGCCGAGCAAGGCCGGTCACGGGCGCAGGCGCCGGGCGCGGCGCCGGTGAAACCGTACCTCGAGCTGCTGCGCCGCGTGCGTGAGCACGGGGTGTGCAAGCGCGACCGCACCGGCACCGGCACGCTCAGCCTGTTCGGCTTGCAGATGCGCGTCGATCTGGCGCAGGGCTTTCCGGTGCTGACCACCAAGAAGTTGCACCTGAAGTCGATCATCCACGAGTTGCTGTGGTTCCTGCAGGGGCGCACGAACATCGGGTATCTCAACGAGCACGGCGTGCGCATCTGGGACGAGTGGGCCGACGAGACGGGCGATCTGGGGCCCATCTACGGTTACCAGTGGCGTTCCTGGCCGGCGCCGGACGGGCGCCACGTGGATCAGATGAGCCGCGTCGTCGATCAGATCAAGAACGACCCGGATTCCAGGCGCCTCATCGTTTCCGCGTGGAACGTGGCCGATATCGAGCGCATGGCCTTGCCGCCGTGCCACCTGCTGTTCCAGTTCTACGTCGCCGGCGGGCGGCTCTCGTGCCAGCTCTATCAACGCAGCGCCGACATGTTCCTCGGTGTGCCGTTCAACATTGCCTCGTACGCGCTGCTCATGCTGATGGTGGCACAGGCGACCGATCTGGAGCCTGGCGAGTTCGTGCACACCTTCGGCGACGCACATCTGTATCTGAATCATCTCGAGCAGGTGGACACGCAGCTCTCGCGCAGGCCTTATCCGCTGCCGCGCATGGCACTCAATCCGGACATCCGCTCGATCTTCGACTTTCGCTACGAGGACTTTCGGCTTCTGGACTACCAGTGTCATCCCGGTATCCGGGCACCGGTAGCGGTATGAGGCGTGTGTTCACGGCCGATGCCCGCGGCGGTGGCACCTGAGCCTTGTCCCGCGCGCCTGTCGCTGGTGGCGGCGCTCGGGAGCAATCGCGTCATCGGCGTCGAAAACCGCCTGCCTTGGCGTTTGCCGGCCGACATGAAGCATTTTCGGGCGCTGACCATGGGGCATCCCGTGCTGATGGGTCGCAAGACGCACGAATCCATCGGCAGGGCATTGCCGGGAAGATTGAACATCGTGCTCACCCGTGATCGCGCCTTGCGCGCCGAGGGGTGCCTGGTGGCGGGGTCGCTCGACGAGGCGCTCGGCTGCTGCGCGGATGTCGCCGAGGCCATGATCATCGGAGGCGCGTCGTTGTACGCGCAGACCCTGGGGCTGGCTGCGACGCTGCACCTGACCTGCATACACCATGCTTTCGAGGGCGATGAGTATTTTCCCGCCATCGACGCCTCTGTGTGGCGCGAGACCGAGAGACAGGACTTCGAGGCGGACGAGAAAAACCTCTACGACTTCAGCTTCATGACCCTGGTTCGTCGGCGGCCTGATGATCGGCGGTGCAGTCAACGCGGAAGTAGCGTTCGTCGTCGAGGCGCAGCGCCGTGAGGCATCCACCCCACACGCACCCCGAGTCGATATGGTATACGCCATGCTCGGGGGAGAGCGCGGCGTGCATCTGCAAGGTTGCCCAGTGCCCGAAGATAATGCGCTGGCCGCGGGTTTTTCGCTCCGGCACCGCAAACCACGGCACCAATGCTGGATCCTCGCAGGCCGGCGGGCCGGTCGGCTTCAAGCGCAACCTGCCGCCCGCGTCGCAGTAGCGAATCCGGGTAAAGGTATTGGTGATGAATCGCAGACGTTTCCAGCCCTGCAAGCTCTCGTCCCATAGCGCGGGACCGTTGCCGTACATGTGCTCGAAAAACGTCCGGTAACGCGGACCTCGAAGCACGGCGGCGAGCTCGGCGGCATGGCGCATCGCGTCGTGCAGGTCCCACTGTGGCGCAAGGCCCGCGTGGACCATGGTGAAACCCAGTTTGGCATCGTGGTGCAGCAGCGGCTGGCGGCGAAGCCAGGCGAGCAACTCGTCGCAGTCCGGGGCCTCGAGCACGTCACCAAAGGTGTCACTGTCCTTGTATGCACGGGCGCCAACCCGGACCGCGAGCAGGTGCAGATCGTGATTGCCCAGCACCATCCTGGCGCGGGCGCCGAGGGAGCGGACGTGGCGCAGCACCGCGACAGAAGCGGGACCCCGGTTGACCAGATCGCCCACCAGCCACAGCGTGTCCCTGTGTGGGTCGAAGGCGATGCGCGCGAGCAGCGCCTCGAAGGCCTCGCTACAGCCCTGCACGTCACCGATGGCGTAGGTGGCCACGGTTCAACCTGGTTTCGACCGTTGGACGGCGCGCGGGGTGCGTGACGGTCGATTCGCAGTTCAATGCAGCACGTTCGGGATGGACAGCCCAAACGCGGGGATGACGGCATCGAAGGCCACGCCGTCGTCGGCCAGCATTTGATACGAGCCGTGCATGCTGCCGACCGGGGTTTCAATCATCGCCGCGCTCGTGTACGTGAACTCCTCGCCTGGGGCGAGCCGCGGTTGCTCACCCACCACGCCGTCACCGCGCACCTCCTGCACGTTGCCGTTGGCATCGGTGATGACCCAGTGCCTGGTGCGTAGCTGGGCGGCAATCAAGCCGACGTTGCGTATGACGATGGTGTAGGCAAACAGATAGCGGCCATCATCCGGTTCGGACTGCTCCCGAATGTAGAGGCTCCGCGCCTTCACCTCGATGGTATATGGAGATTGGGACACGATCGCATTTCAAACGAATCATAGCACCAGCGCAACCGCTTGCCGGGGACCACCCGAATTACCACGGCCTGTCGAGACCCGCGGCAGGAACGGACTCGAGGCCGGCAAACGCCGCCGGCACGGCGTCGGCGCCCCGGGAGGTTCGCGAGCCCTCATCCCCGCGCTCTGTCCAGGCTTCTGTAGCCGATGGCCTCCGCGAGGTGCGCGGCGCGGATTGATGTCTCCCCCGCGAGGTCCGCAATTGTCCGCGCCACCTTGATGATGCGGTGGAAGGCACGCGCGGACATCCCCAGGCGCTGCACCGTACTCGTCAGAAATGTTCGATCGCGGCATGCCAGGCTGCAATGGCGTGCCATGTCCTCCGCGCTCAGCTCCCTGTTGAGCCTGCCGCATCGTTCGCGCTGGCAGTCCATTGCGGCAATCACGCGCCGGCGCACGGTGTCGGACTTCTCCGCGCCCGGCGCAGGCCCCGCGTGAAGCTCGGTCGCCGGCAGGGGCGCGACCTCGACATGCAGATCGATACGATCGAGCAGCGGGCCCGACACGCGCGCGCGGTAACGCTGTACCTGCTCGGCGCTGCAGTGGCAGCGCCCGGAACTGTCTCCCAGCCATCCGCAGGGGCACGGATTCATGGCGGCGACGAGTTGAAAGCGTGCCGGAAACTGTACCTGGCGGGCGGCCCTGGAAATGCTGATCTGTCCGGATTCCATCGGCTCGCGCAGGACCTCCAGCACGCGGCGATCAAACTCCGGCAACTCATCCAGAAACAGGATCCCGTTGTGAGCCAGCGATATCTCGCCGGGGCGCGGATGACCGCCACCCCCGACGAGTGCCACGCCGGACGCCGTGTGGTGCGGGGCGCGGAAGGGGCGGCGGCGCCATTCGGCCGGGCTGAAGCGCCGCTGGCTGATGGACCGGAGCGAAGCGGTTTGTAGCGCTTCTTCTTCCGACATCTGGGGCATGATGCCGGGCAGGCGCGTGGCGAGCATGGTCTTGCCGGTGCCGGGTGGTCCGATGAGCAGCAGGTTGTGGCCGCCGGCCGCGGTGATTTCCAGGGCGCGCCGGGCGAGATGTTGCCCGTGCACGTCGCGCAGATCGGCGTAGGGTGTCTGCTCTTGCGCGGGTGGCTGTGGCACATGTCGCGAGAGAGCCTCGCATCCGGCTAGATGTGAGTGGACGTCCAGTATATGGTCCGCCGGCAGCACCGTGGCGTCGGCGACGAGGCTCGCTTCGGCAGCGTTCGCCCGCGGCAGCACCAGGTGCCTGGCGGCATCCTTGGTCTTGAGCGCGGCGGGAAGCGCGCCGCGAACGCCGCGCAACTTCCCGGTGAGGGCAAGCTCGCCGATGAACTCGTGGCCCGGCAGCCGCTCGGGCGGGAGCTGATCGGTGGCGGCCAGTATGCCCAGCGCGATCGGCAGATCGAAGCGTCCCCCGTCCTTGGGCAGATCGGCGGGGGCCAGGTTCACGGTGATGCGTTTGTCGGGGAACTGGAATCGCGAGTTCATGATGGCACTGCGCACGCGATCCTTGCTCTCTCGCACGGCCACCTCGGGCAAACCGACAATGGAAAAACGCGGCAGCCCGCCGGTGATATGGACCTCTACGGTGACGCAGGGTGCGTCGAGGCCGATCTCGGCACGGCTGTACAAAACGGAAAGTGACATGATCCCATCCTTGGATCCTCGGAATAGCGCAGTTGTTCCATCAGGGACCCCGCAAGCGGGCGAAGATCCCGGACTAGTGCGACTGCGTGGCGTCCTCTTCGTGATCGGTAGCCAGGAGCGCCTGCTCCAGACTCTTCACGGTGTCTTCCAGCACGGCCAACTTCTCGCGCGTACGTGCCAGTACTGCCGATTGTACGTCGAATTCGTCCCGCGTGACGAGGTCCACGCGCGCAAGAGCTGCCGTCAGCGCGCTGCGCAGGTTCTTTCTCAGCTCTTCGGGAAGCTTGTCCATACCCTCGGGCAGAGCCTGGATGAATTTTCGACTGATCTCGTCCAATATCTTTGGATTCATAACGCATCTCGCTTCTTGGCGCCGCGGTTGCACGAGGCCTGCTTCGGCGACTTCGTGACCCCGCACGGCACCGGGCCGGGGACTATCCAAACCCTTGGGGCCATCATACAATACGTCTCTTCGGAAGGATCCGCTGCCCGAAGAATAAGTTCAAGAGGTAAGCATGGGCGACGCATCGAAGCTCGTCGACAAACAGGTTCTTAAGACACTCGTCCCGGCTAACGCCCTCAACGCCGAGAACTTCCAGGAACTGGCCAGCAAGGCGCGGTTGGAAGACGTGGCGCCCGGACGTTTCCTGTTCAAGAAGGGCGAGGCCGATCGCAAGACGGTGTATGTGCTCTCGGGCGATGTCGAGATCACCGGCGAGAGCAGCACACAGATCGTGAAAGGCGGTAGTCCCGACGCGCGGCATCCACTCGCCAATCAGCAGCCCAGGCAAATGACGGCGCGCACGCGCAGCGCCTGCAGGGTCACGCGCGTGGACAGCGATCTGCTCGACATCCTCCTTACCTGGGACCAGCTCTCCGGCATCGAGGTGAGCGACATCACGCTCAGCGAGGAGGAAGACTCGGACGACGATAGCGGCGGGGACTGGATGACACGAATCCTGCAGTCCAAGGCGTTTCTGCGCATCCCGCCGGCCAACATCCAGGCCATGTTCATGCGCCTGCAGGAGCTGCCGGTCAAGGAAGGCCAGGCGATCATCAATCAGGGCGACGAAGGGGATTTCTACTACATCATCTGCCGCGGCGCGTGCAAGGTCACCAGGAAGTCGGCATCGGGTTCCAGTGTCACGCTGGCCCACTTGAGCGATGGCGATGCCTTCGGCGAGGAGGCGCTGCTGTCCGAGGCGAAACGCAACGCGACCATCACCATGGAAACCGATGGTCTGTTGATGCGCTTGTCGAAAAAGGATTTCGAAGAGTTGCTCAAGGCACCGATGTTGCATGACGTGACGCTGGACCAGGCCAAGGAGATGGTGAAGAACGGCGCCGTGTTGCTCGACGTTCGGCTCGAAAGCGAGCACAAGGCGGGATGCATCAAGGGCAGCCGCAACCTCCCGTTGTTCATGCTGCGGCTGAAGGCCGAGTCGCTCGATGCCAGCAAGAAGTACATTTGCTACTGCGAGACCGGAAGGCGCAGCTCCGCGGCCGCTTTTCTCATGAGCGAGCGCGGATTCGACAGCTGCGTGCTGCGCGGCGGCCTGCAGGCGATTCCTCAGGCGTCTTCCGCGTCTTCATCGGCTTGAGCCCTGAGCCCGACTGTTTCCCCAGGGCCGCGCGATGAGCGACCGCTACGCCGTGATGGGTTGCCCGGTCGCCCACAGCCAGTCGCCTTTCATTCATGCGCAGTTCGCGACCCAGACGGGGCAGGACCTGACCTACGAAGCGATACATGTCGAGGCCGGCGACCTGGCGCGGTCGCTGGCCGAGTTCCGGCATGCGGGCGGCAAGGGTCTGAACATAACGCTGCCTTACAAGCAGCAGGCCCACGCATTGGCGTGTCGGAGCACCGGCAGGGCCGAGAGGGCAGGGGCCGTCAACACCATCAGCTTCGGTGCACACGGCGAGGTGCTGGGCGATAACACCGATGGGATCGGCCTGGTGCGTGATCTCGCGTACAACCACGGAGTGCGGATACGCGGCGCAACCGTGTTGCTGCTTGGCGCCGGCGGCGCGGCGCGCGGTGTTCTGGGCCCGTTGATCGATGCGGCGCCCGAACGCGTCGTCATCGCCAACAGGACGCACCCGCGTGCACGCGAGTTGGTGGCCCGGTTCGAATCCTCCCTGTTGACAGCTCAGAATTTCGCGGCGCTCACCGGGAGACCCTTCGACATCGTGATCAACGCGACATCGGCGAGCCTCGCTTCCGACGACGTGCCACCCATTGCCCCCTCCGTGTTGACCGGGCACACCTGTTGCTATGACATGATGTACGGTGCCGAGCCCACCCCCTTCCTGCGCTGGTCGCGGAACAACGGAACAGGCGACGCGGTGGACGGTCTGGGCATGCTGGTCGAGCAGGCCGCCGAGTCGTTCCATGTCTGGCGCGGCGTCAGGCCGCGAACCGGTCCCGTGCTGGCGGCAGTTCGCAGGCACCTGAAAACACAAAAAACGTCCGCCGTACAGACAGATAGCGCATGAAATCGAGGAAGTTTATGCACAGTCTGCACCGGCTTCTCTTGCACGCGACTTGCGATGTCTTGTGAGGAAGTAGATTCTTGTCGAATGGGACCTAAGTTACTGATTAATTTGCGTACATGCGCATGGGCGAATTTCTCGCCAATTCGTGGCCGGCCCAGCAGTGACAGGCCCTGAGTGCAGTTTGCCCCAAGTTGCCCACAAAGTTATCCACCGATTCTGTGGGTAACTCGCCGCCGCATGACTCAGGGGACAGTATGCTGATTTCTCACACAGCGACTCTCTGATCTCGTTATCGCGCGAAGCGGATCAGAATACTGTCCCCCGATGCGACAAATGGTTGCTCAGTGCCGCGAATTCCACAATATCCAGTGTTTCGGGACGCGCGCCCGGGTCTATGCCGGCTTCCCGGATACACGGCCCGTCGGTGATGGTCTTCAACGAGTTGCGAATTGTCTTGCGGCGTTGCGAGAAGGCTTGCTTCACGAGAGCACTGAACAGGGCGTGGTCACGTATGTCGCAGGCGGGACGTTCCAGCACGCGCAGGCGCACCACCGCCGAGTGGACTCTGGGCGCCGGATCGAACGCCGCCGGGGGGATGGTGAACAACTTCTCAGCGCGGCAGTGCAGGCGGGTCATGACCGACAAGCGTCCGTAGGCCCGGCTGCCCGGGCGTGCCGCAAGGCGGTCCACAATCTCTGCCTGGAGCGTAAAGTGCATGTCCCGCATCGCGCCGGCGTGCCCGAACAGATGAAAGAGCAAGGGTGTGGATATGTTGTAGGGGAGATTGCCCACCACGCGCAAGCGGCGCCCCGCGGCCAGTGAGCTGAAATCGAATCGGAGCGCGTCGGCCTGGTGCACGCGAAGCCCTGCGGCATCGTCGAGCCGACTCCCGAGGCTCGCCGCAAGGTCCCTGTCCAGCTCGATGGCATCCAGCGAATCCACGTGATGCAGGAGGAGACGCGTGAGCGCGCCTGTCCCTGGACCGATCTCGACCATGGCATCGTGCGGGTCCGGTGCGATCACATCGACGAGTCGCTCGAGCACTTGCGTGTCGACCAGAAAATGCTGGGCGAACCGCTTTCGCGGCGTGTGAGGTGCAAGCTTTGCGCTGCCGTTCAAGACTCGTCGAGTCGGTATTCAACATACGCGGAGTCGCGGAGCTGGCGCAGCCACGCCTGGCCTTCTTCCTCCGCTTTTCTTTCCCTGATCTGCTCGCGCGCCTTGCTGCGCATGACCTCTTCGGTGTTATCGTACTCGCGGCGTTCCACCACCTGCACGATGTGCCAGCCGAACTGGGTCTTGAACGGCTTGCTCACCTCGTCGAGCGCCAGGTTGTCCGCAACCTTCTCGAACTTGGGAATGAGATCGCCCGGGCTCAGCCAGCCCAACTCGCCGCCGTTGATCGCGGAGGCCCTGTCGTCGGAGTGCGAGCGGGCCAGGTCACCGAAATCCTCACCTCCCTCGATGCGCAACTTCAACTGCTCCAGTCGCGTTTGTGCCTCCTCGTCGGAAATCACCTCGTTGGTGCGGATCAGAATGTGTCTGGACAGGGTCTGCATGACGATGTGCTTGTCCTCGCCGCGAACTTCCGCGAGCCTGACGATGTGAAAACCGCTCGGGCTTCGAATCACCTCGCTCACGTCTCCGACATTCATCGCCGGCACCACGCGAGAGAAGATGGTCGGAAGCTGTGATGCCTTCTTCCAACCCATGTCACCACCCTCCAGCGCCCGCTGTCCGTCCGATTCGGCGACGGCCATCTCGGCGAAGTTGGCCCCATCGCGCAGTCGCTGCAACAACTCGCCGGCACGGGCCCTGGTTTTCGCAATCTGCTCGGGGGACGCGCCGTCTGGCAGGGCCAGCAGGATATGACTCAGATGGTATTCGTTGTCGGCTGGTCCTTGTTTCGCCTGCATGGCCAGAAAACTGTCCACGTCGCGATTGCTCACGACGACGCGGTCGCCGACGTTGCGCTGGCGGACCTGTGAGATGCGGATCCGGTTACGCACCTGTGCGCGGAACTCCGCGAAGTCATAGCCATCGTTTTCGAGTACGTCGCGGAACTCACGCACGCTGAGTCCGTTCTTGCGCGCCATGTTGGCAACGGCCGCGTTGAGCGCGCTCTCGTCAATACGGATCCCGGTGCGGTCTGCGACCTGTAGCTGCAGGCGGTCGATGATCAGTCTCTCGAGGACCTGCTTCTGCAGAATCTGATACGGGGGGGCGCGTGTCCCGGCATCGGCGAGCTGAGCCTGCACCTGCTCGATGCGATTGTCGAGCTCACTCATGACGATGACGTCATCGTTGACGATGGCGACGATGCGGTCGACCTCCTGGATGGCCGATTGCGCGAAACCCCGCGCGCCCGCGATGCCGAGCAGCAGGAATAGGAACACTCGAAACATGGGTGAGCTTACTTCCGGTAAAAAGTCATCCGCGGGGACGTCCCCCGGCTGGGGTCAGGATTATACGCGCAAGTACCCTAGAACGTGTTCCGGTAGCCGGGGATGCTGCGTCGAAGGAAGGCTGCCGCCCCTCTGCCAATGCCGGCCAGGCCCTTGAGTTCGAGCTGAAGAAAAACCGCGTTGTCAAAGTCGCCCTGGGTGTTCCTCAGGAATCGTCTGACCACGGCGCGTGCCGCCCAGCAGCAACTCTCGTACTCCACGCCGCCGAATGCTTCCAGCGTGCGCCCCTCGGGCACCGCGTAGTTCCAGCGCCCCACGGCGCCCCAGCTGCGCCCGAACGGCCAGCGGAAGGAGAGATCCGTCTGCTCGACCGCATCGCGCACGAAACGGTACTCGAGATTGACCACGCGCTGCGCATCGGGCTGGTATCTCAGGCGTATGGTGTTGCGGTCGGTGCGTGAATCGTTGGTGTTCCACTGGAAGCCTGCGGAGACCCGCCAGTCCCCGTACAGCTTCGCGGCGAACTCGCCGACGATGTCGGATCCGCTCTCGGTCAGCCGCGCATCGCCCGGCAGGCGCACGCGCCGGTCACGGAAGAAACGAATCTGGCCAAGGCTCACGCGAAACAACTCCTCGGCGTCGTCGGCCGACAGCAGACGCGAGGTCAGGGCCACCGTAAGCTGGTTCGCATCGGCCACCCGGTCCACGCCGCTGAACCGGTCTTCCCTGAACAGCTGGGCGAAGTTGAACGTGAACTCACCGGTGTCGAACACCGGGAGGTCGCCTTGATCGTCGAAGGGGACGAACAGATAAAAGATCCGTGGCTCGATGGTCTGCACATAGCCGCGCCCGCCAATGGAAAGATCGCGCTCGAGAAACAGACCCGTATCGGCGCTAAACGTGGGAATGGCGCGTGTCGGATTGTCGCTTGCGCCCGCGGGCGTGCTGTCCAGATAGTAACCGGTGAACTCGGCGCTCAGCCGGGGCACGAAAAACGCCGAAGCGCTGCGTATCGGGTAGCTTATCGTGGGCTTCAGGTCGAGGCGCGTCCCGGTGACGCTGTCGCGCCGGTCAAAATTGACGAACTCGCCGCCGAGACGGAGGTTCAGGCGACGGTTGCCGCCCGCATTCGACCAGCCGAGCTGCAGTTGCGGCAGGCGCTTGTACGGCCTGGATGCGCCGGGGATGGTCTGATCCACCGTCTGGTAGTCCTGCACGCGCCCGCGCGCCCACCAGCGATTTGCGGCGTAGCTGAGATCGCCGCGGCGTTCCAGGAAGGAGATGCTCGATATGTCGAGGTTGGTGCCGAGCTCCTCGAAGTAGTTCTTGTCGGAGACCCAGTCGACGTCGACATCCGTGTTCCAGCCCGGGGCAAAGCTGCCGTCGTGCTGCAGCGAGATGGCCGCCCTGTCATCCCCGCGTTCGGCATCGTGCGGGAGATACTCCACCCCCACCTGGCCGAAACCACGCTCCATCAGGTATCGGTACTCGCCCTGCAGCATGACGCCGCGGCGCGTCATGCCGCGTGCGGTGAAGGTGGCGTCCTGGTTCGGGGCGATATTCCAGTAATAGGGCACCTGCAGCTCGAATCCGGTCTCGCCCGAGACCCGGTAGCCAGGGGTGAGGAACCCGGTCTTGCGCTTCTTGCTCAGCGGAAAGCTCATGTAAGGGCTGTAGAAGATCGGCACGCCCTTGAACCTGACGACCACGTTGCGTGCCGAACCCCATTCCTCGATGCGATCAAGCTCGATGTGGCTGGCGCGAAGCACCCATTCCTCGTTGGCCGGATCGCAGGTGGTGAAGACGGCTCCATCGATGAGCGCAAGCTCCCTGTTGCTCAGCGTGATCAGATCCGCGCCGCCGCGGGCGTGCGCATCGCGCATGATGAAGCGAGACTTCTCCAGCGAGGACTGGTCGGCCTCCAGATCGATGTGCGCGTTGGCGCCGCTCGCGTAGACTCCGTCTTCCCAGTAGCGGATGTTGCCTTCGGCATCGAGGATCTGCTGGGGCCGGGTGAGGGTGACCGTATCGGCCTGGAGCTGCTTCTTGGCGTGGATGATTTGCACGTTGCCGCGCAGCACCGACATGCCTTCCTGGACGAGATCGGCGCGATCGGCCGAAACATGGGTCGCTTCCGGGTCGGCGCCCTCGAACTCCGATGCCGGCCGTGCCGGGACCTGCAGCCCCGCGCCGCACAGCGCCCAGTCGCCGCCCGCGCGTGCCGCGGGGGCGAACGAGACCACACCCGTACCCACAACGGCCACGAGCGCAACGCTGGCAAGTCGGCGAATCACCCTGACTGACACGGTTATTGTTCTGAGCTTATGACGTCAAGCGCGTAACTTCGCACAGATCGGCAAGCGCTTCAATGGCGTGGCGGGCCTAGTTGCCCGTGGCTGTGACAGACCACCGCACCCCGCGCGCGGGCGAGAGAGGATGTGCCCGGCAGGAATCTGACTCCGCGTATACCGGGCAGCAAGCCCACGGTGTTACGGTAATGGGTATACTTCCCGGGATTTTGTGCCGGATGGTTGGCAACCTGAGCAGTTGAAGCCAGCGCAGCTAAAGAGGTAAAGACAATGGCCCAAGTGAGTGTAGAACTGCCGGAGACGGTTTATTCCGTGCTGCATTGCAGTCCCGGCGAACTGGATAAGGAGTTACGTCTGGCCGCGTCAGTCCATTGGTATCAGCAAGGGCGTATCTCTCAGGAGTGGGCCGCCAAGATCGCGGGCATGGATCGCACGGATTTTCTGCTGGCGCTGGCACGAATGGGCAAGGATTCATTCGTGGTGAATTTCGAGGACTTAGACAACGAGTTGGCCCGTGGTTGAGTCGGCCGTCATCAATGCCTCACCTCTGATTTTTCTGGCCCGCAGTCGTCATCTGGATTTACTCCAGGCCTTCGCTTCCGAAATCTGGATACCCGAATCCGTGGCCGACGAGATCCGGCAGCGGGGACCGCATGATGCGACCGCACAAGCCTTTGCAGACACGGACTGGTTCATAGTCAAACCAGTCTCGGCGATCCCGGCTACCATCACCGAATGGCGGCTCGGCGCCGGGGAGTCGGCTGTCTTGACGCTGGCCGCCGAACATCATCTGGAAGCGATTGTCGATGACCTGGCCGGGCGCAAGTGTGCTGCCAGCCTGAACATCCCGGTGCGTGGTACGCTGGGCATCGTTCTCGTCGCCAAGCAGCGTGGCGTCATCCCCGAGGCACGTCCCGTCATCGAGGACATGATGAAAGCCGGGTTGTATCTTTCAAAGAAGGTGTTGGATAAGGCAATGCAGCGGATCGGCGAATGAGTGGCCGGTGAAGGATAGGAAATCCAATGGCCATGTTGAGGATTGAAAGGTCGATTCTAGTGTGGCCGCACGCGGTGCACAGCGGACATTGGCCGATGCGTTGGGGGGAGAATGGGTGGAGTGCGGTTTGCCTGAGGCGATGTGGTCGCTGTGGTGGGGTAATGCCAGTCGTTTGAGGGGCGCGGAGACGACAGTGTTGGTTCGCTCTATCGGGAGATGCTCTGGCCGAGCTCGTAGTCGGGCACCGGCTCGGGGGCGGTGGGGTCGAAAAGGGGGGGCTGGTTTACGTCGTCGAGAGGCGGGCCACGCGTGGGCGCGGTCGGCGGCGGCGCGTGCTCAGTTCATCGCGGCGCAACCCCCGAGCCGCCCGTCCGCCTGCAGCATCCCGTCGACCGCCATCGCGAGATCCATGGGTTGGCCGT
>CAZSDY010000099.1:0-12935 GCA_964605765.1 uncultured Ectothiorhodospiraceae bacterium
CGGGGCCGGCAGCCGCGATAAACAGCCGCGCCCCGTGGAAATGCAGGTCCTGTATGGTCCCCGGTATCGGCTGCCCGCCACCGATGTTGGAACAGTTCGCGCCGTCCCACAGCGCAAAGCGGGGCGCCAGAAGATCGACACCCGCCTCGGGGAATGCTCTCGCGACCCGCCGCGCGACACCGTCGTCGCCGTGCCAGGCGAGCACGGCGTTGCCGGCAGCGAGCGCCGCGCCCACGGCGGCCACCAGCGGCGCCACGGGAACGCGGGGCGCACAGATGCAGGCAACCACCCCGCGTGGGGCGCAACCCAGCTCGTTGCGCTCGCCGGTGGGGCCCGGCAGCGATTCGGGGCCAGCAAGCGCCGAAGTGGCCTGGGCCGCGTGGAACTGCAGGTAATCGGCGGCCAGTGCCACGTCCTCGGCGCCGCGGGCTTCATCGCCCGCGAAAGTGTCCGCCGACGCCTCGAGCCGCACCGCGGTGCGCTCGAGGATCGAGGCGCGCTCGGCAACCGGCGTCGACGACCAATCCCTCGCGCCCTCATCCGCGGCGGCGAGCACCTGGTCGAGCGACCCCCGCGAGAGTCGCCGTGCGTCTATGTCAGCATCACTGTTTGCCGCTTTCGCCGCCGTGCCGCCGCCGGACCCGGCCGCACATTCGTTCGCGAAGCGCGGCACGTAGTGAGGGCCACCCGCCTTGGGCCCCGTGCCGGACAGTCCTTCCCCGCCGAAAGGCTGCACCCCGACGATCGCCCCTATCTGATTTCGGTTCACGTACGCGTTCCCGGCCCGCACGCGGGACAGGATGAAGTCGCGGGTCTCATCGACACGGGTGTGTATGCCGTGGGTAAGTCCGTAGCCTGTCGCGTTGATGGCGTCGATGACCGACCCGAGCCGATCGCCGGCGAAGCGGATCACGTGCAGCACCGGACCGAACACCTCGCGCTCCAGCCGCGATAAGCGATCCAGCTCGAAAGCGGCTGGGGCCACGAAGCTGCCATCACCCGTGCGCGGGCCCGGCTTCACCTGCTTCAACAGCTTCGCCTCGGCGCGCATGCGCTTGATGTGGCCGTCCAGCAACGACTGCGCCTCGGCGTCAATCACGGGGCCGATGTCAGTCGAGAGATAGGCCGGATCCCCGACTGTCAACTCTTCCATCGCGCCGCGGATCATGGCGAGCATCTTGTCGGCGACATCCTCCTGAACGAACAGCACGCGCAGCGCCGAGCAGCGCTGGCCGGCGCTCTGGAAGGCCGAGACCAGCACATCGCGGGTTACCTGCTCGGGCAACGCGCTCGAGTCGACGATCATCGCGTTCATGCCGCCGGTCTCGGCGATGAGTGGGTAGACAGGCCCGTCGCGCCGCGCAAGCGCGCGGTTGATGATCCGCGCCACCTCGGTCGAGCCGGTGAAGCACACCCCGGTGACGCGCGGATCGGCGACCAGTGCCCCACCCACCTTCACCCCGTCACCCGGCAGAAGATGCAGCACGTCGGGCGGGATCCCTGCGCGGTGCATCAACCGCACCGCGGCCGCGGCCATCAGCGGCGTCTGCTCGGCGGGCTTGGCGACGACCGCGTTGCCCGCTGCCAGCGCGGCGGTGATCTGGCCGCTGAATATCGCCAGCGGGAAGTTCCACGGGCTGATGCAGCAAAATACCCCACCGCCCTCCAGATGCACCCTGCGATCGTCATCGCGCGGCACGCGCCTCTGCAGGGTACTGCCGAAGTCGGTGTCGGCACGCATCGCGTAGTAACGGCAGAAATCGACCGCCTCGCGCACCTCGGCGAGCGCGTCGTTGAGCGTCTTGCCTGCTTCGCGTACTGCGATCGCCATCAGCCAGGGCATCTCCTGCTCCATGAGATCGGCAAGGCGGCGCAGGCAGGCGGTTCGCTCCTCGACCGGCGTCGCAGACCACTGCCCCGCCGTGGCGCTCGCCGCGGCGAGTGCGCGCTCCATGTCTTCCTCGCGCGCGTCGCTCACGATGCCGACGACACGGGAGTGGTCGGCCGGCGACACCACTTCGCGCGCATCGCTCGAGCCGTCGTCGCCCCGCACCAACGGACCGGCGGTCCACGCGATGTGCTCGGCATCGTCCATTGCGCCCGCGAGCCTCAAAAGCTTCGCCCGATCGGTGATGTCGACGCCCGCGAAATTGGGCCGCCCCTTGCCGTAGAGGTCGCGCGGCATCGGGATCCGCGGGTGCGGGACGTAGGCGAGTCCCCGTACCTGCCCGATCGGGTCTGCGATGATCTCCTCGACGGGCATGTGCTCGTCCTGGATTCGGTTCACGAAAGAGCTGTTGGCGCCGTTCTCGAGCAGGCGGCGCACCAGATACGCGAGCAGATCCTCATGCTCGCCGACCGGCGCGTAGATGCGGCAAGGCGTGGGAGTGCTGGCGTTCTCGACCACCTCCTCGTACAACTCCTCGCCCATGCCGTGCAGGCGCTGGAACTCGAAGTCGCGGTTGCTGCCCGCGAACTCGAGCACGGCGGCAATGGTGTGCGCGTTGTGGGTGGCGAACTGCGGGTAGAAGGCTTGCGCGTCGGCGAGCAGCTTGCGTGCGCAAGCGAGATAGCACAGATCGGTGTTCGCCTTGCGCGTGAACACCGGGTAGCCCTCGAGCGCGAGGTCCTGCGAGAGCTTGATCTCCGTGTCCCAGTACGCACCCTTGACCAGGCGCACCATCAGCCGGCGCTGATGGCGACGCGCCATGTCGGCGAGCCAGTCGATGACGAACGGTGCGCGCTTCTGATAGGCCTGCACGACCACCCCGAAACCGTTCCAGCCGCGCAGTGCGTCGGCGCCGGAGATCGCCTCGATGACGTCGAGCGAGATATCGAGCCGATCGGCCTCCTCCGCATCGATATTGAGCCCGATGTCGTGCTTCGCGGCATCCACCGCGAGCGCGTGCATGCGCGGGACGAGTTCATCTACGACGCGACCCTCCTGCCACAGTTCGTAGCGCGGGTGCAGGGCCGAGAGCTTGACCGAGACGCCCGGTCCATCGACGACGCCGCGCCCCCGGGCGGCGCGCCCGATGGCGTCGATGGCCGCGCGGTAGGCTTCGAAGAAGCCGTCCGAGGCGGCCATGGTGCGCGCGGCCTCACCGAGCATGTCGTAGGAGTAGCGGTAACCGCGCTTTTCGAAGGCCTGCGCCCGCGCGAGCGCACCTTCGATGCTGCGGCCCATGACGTATTGGCGGCCCATGATGCGCATGGCCTGGTTGACCGCTTCGCGGATCACCGGCTCGCCGACGCGCGCGACGAGGCGGCGCATCACCGCGCCGGGGCTCTGGCCGCGGATGCCGTGCATGCCGACCACACGACCGGTGAGCATCAGCGCCCAGGTGGAAGCGTTGACGAACACGGAGTGGCTGCGTCCGAGGTGGCGGTCCCAGTTGGCGGCGGTCATCTTGTCGCGGATCAGCGCCTCCTGGGTTTCGCGGTCCGGGATCCGCAGGAGCGCCTCGGCGATGCACATGAGCATGACCCCTTCCTGGGTCGACAGCCCGTACTCGTGGAGGAATACGTCGATGCCGCCCTTGGCGCGGGCGCGGACCGCTTCCACCAGCCGGCGGGCCGTGGCCTGGATGCGCTCGCCCGCATCGCCGTCGAGCACCAGAGCGCCGAGCAGCGATCGCACGCATTGCGTCTCGTCCGCCCTGTAATGCTCGTCGATGAGGTTTCGGAGGGCGTCGCGCTCGGGGCATGGCTTCTCGAAGATCATCGCTCGTCCTCCTTACCGGGGAAAGTCGGACGCATTTCTTTCCTCTTTTCCCGAAAACAAGTGCGTCCCCTTTTCCTCACTAGCCTGCCCTCAAGACCTTATCGATGGTGTGCAGGGCAAAATCGGCCTGGTCGCGGTCGATGACGAGTGGCGGGGCAATGCGGATCGTATGCTTGTGGGTTTCCTTGCACAGGACGCCCTCCTCCTTGAGGCTCTCGCAAAAGCGGCGCGCTCCGCCGACTTCTGGATGGAACTCGACCGCGATCATCAATCCTCGGCCACGGATATCCTTCACCTGGTTCGTCCGCATCGTCTCTAGCTCCGCGCGCAGATAGCGGCCTTGCTCGGCGGCATTTTCGATCATGCCCTCCTCGATCAGCACCCGAAGGGCGGCCCTTGCCGTGGCGCAAGCCAGAGGGTTACCGCCGAAGGTGCTGCCATGCTCGCCGGGTTTCAGGACGGATAGAACCTCCGAGTTCGACAACACCGCGGAAATGGGATAATAGCCGCCCGCCAACGCTTTTCCGACCAGCGTCAAATCCGCGGTAATGCCTTCGTGCTGCTCGGCCAGCAGTTTCCCGGTGCGTCCCAGACCGGTCTGGATCTCGTCGAGGATCAGCATGATGTTGTGCCGGGAACAGAGTTCCCTGACACGTTGGAAGTAGCCTTCCGGTGGAATGATGACGCCCGCCTCTCCCTGGATGGGCTCGACCAGGAAGGCAACGGTGTTCGAGGTGATGGCTGATTCCAGCGCGCTCGCGTTTCCGAAGGGCACGACCTTGAAGCCCGGCGTGAAGGGGCCGAAGTTCGTTCGAGCGGTCGGGTCCGTGCTGAAGCTGACGATCGAGAGCGTGCGGCCATGAAATCCCTCGGCGCAGACGATCACCTCCGCGGCGTCGTGCGCGACCCCCTTGACCTCATAGCCCCACTTGCGCACGCATTTGATGGCGCTTTCCACGGCCTCCGCTCCGGAGTTCATCGGCAGCACCTTGTGCGAGTTGGTCAGGGCACAGATTTCCTCGTAGAACAGCGGCAACTGGTCATTACGAAAGGCGCGTGAGGTGAGAGACAGACGTCCGGCCTGCTCGATCAGGGCTTCGCGGATCCCGGGATGGCAGTGCCCTTGATTGACCGCGGAATAGGCGGCAAGACAGTCGAGATAGCGCTTGCCATCCGTGTCCCACACCCAGACTCCCTCACCGCGGGTGAGCACGACATCGAGCGGATTGTAGTTGTGGGCGCCCAGGTCGGCCTCGATTCCGATCAGCGCCTGCGTGGAAGTCTCGGCATCCGTCATGGCTTGGTCTCCCGGAAAAACACGGGACAGGCGCCCGGGCTCGGCGTGTCATGGGCCGTTCGGGCGCCACGGCCAGCCCGGTCTTGCCTCTGCGCGGAGAGTCTACACGAGAAGTGCGCCCCCGATTACGTCGAAGCCGCCTGTAGAGACAAGGGGCGAACATATGCGCCCCTGCATCCAGCGAGAAACAATCCTGTACGGACTTCAGTCTGCCAACCCGCGCGCGAGCCCCGAGGCCGCGAACGCCGGTGGAAGGGTACCGAATTCCGTGGGAGGTTCGCGGGATGAATCCCGCTCCTACGCGGCTACCGCCTCCGCGATGGCCCCGCCGAGCTCGGTAGTGGTCGCCGTGCCGCCCAGATCCGGGGTGTGCAGGCGGGGCTCGGCAATGGCCGTCTCAATCGCCGCGATCACGGCATGCGCCGCATCGGACTCGCCGAGGTGCTCGAGCATCATGGCCCCTGACCAGATCTGGCCGACGGGATTCGCGATACCCTTGCCGGCGATATCCGGCGCCGAGCCGTGCACCGGCTCGAACATGGAAGGGTGTTGCCGTGAGGGATCGATGTTCGCCGAAGGCGCCACGCCGATGGTGCCGGCAATCGCGGGCCCCAGATCCGAGAGGATGTCACCGAGCAGGTTGGAGCCGACCACCACATCGAACCAGTCCGGATGCAGCACGAAGTGCGCGGTGAGGATGTCGATATGATACTGGTCGCCGCGCACGTCCGGGTAGCGCTTCGCCATCTCGGCAAAGCGCTCGTCCCAAAACGGCATGGTGTGAATGATGCCGTTCGACTTCGTCGCCGAGGTCAGGTGCCGCGCCTCGCGCGTGCTCGCCAGATCGAAAGCGTACTGGATAATTCGGTCCACGCCGCGGCGCGTGAAGATGCTCTCCTGCACGACCAGTTCGTCGGGGGTACCCGCGTACAGCCGTCCACCGGCCTCCGAGTATTCGCCCTCGTTGTTCTCGCGCACCACGTAGAAGTCGATATCCTCGTGCGACCGACCTCGCAGCGGCGACTGCATGCCTTCGAGAACGCGGATGGGGCGCAGGTTGACGAACTGGTGCATCTCGCGGCGGACCGGGATCAGCAGCCCCCACAAGGACACGTGATCGGGCACGCCGGGGAAGCCGACCGCACCGAGGAAGATGGCGTCGAAGTCACGTAGCTGATCGATGCCGTCGGCGGGCATCATGCGCCCGGTGCGGGCATAGGTTTCGCAGCTCCAGTCGAAGTCGACCCAGTCGATGCCGAAATCGAAGCGTGCGGCCGCTGCCGACAGCACCCGCACGCCCTCGGGGACGACCTCCTTGCCGATCCCGTCACCCGGGATGCACGCGATGCGATAGCGATTCATGGACCTCCCGTGAACACGCCACCGGCTTGAAGCCGGCAGCTCGCGCCCGGGGCTGAAAGCCGAACCGGTAGCCCGTGCGACCGATGATTACCCAACTCTTCCTCTGCGAGAGGGTCAGGAAGCGCGCTGCCCGGTTTCCCACCTCGTACGGAATACGCGGCAGCCGGGCAGACTATCACCGGTCTCATCCATCCCCCTGACGGCCGGCGACGCGCTCAAAGCGAACTCACCGAGGCGCTCAGCGCCTCGCACACTTCCTTCGCGTCACCGAAGACGAGCGAGCAATTGTCCCGGTAATACAGCAGGTTGTCCACGCCCGCATAGCCTGGGCGCATGCTTCTCTTGACGACGAAGATCTGCTGGGCGCGGGAAACATCGAGGATCGGCATGCCGTAGATGGGGCTCGCGGGGTCCTCCTTGGCGGCCGGGTTGGTGACGTCGTTTGCACCAATCACGAGCGCCACGTCGGTGGTGCTGAACTCCGGGTTGATCTCGTCCATCTCGAACACGCGATCGTAGGGAATATCGGCCTCGGCGAGCAGCACGTTCATGTGACCCGGCATGCGCCCCGCAACCGGATGGATGGCGAATTTCATGCTCACCCCGCGCGCCTCGAGCACGTTCATGAGCTCCTTCACCGCGTGCTGCGCCTGCGCCACCGCCATGCCGTAGCCGGGCACCACGATGACGCTCTGCGCGTCGCCCATCCAAAACGCCGCGTCGTCAACGCCCGCCGTATTGACACCCTTTTCGGCGGCATCCGCCATCGCGCCGTCGCCTCCCACCCCTTCAGCCACACCGAAGCCGCCCATGATGACGCTCAGGAAGGCGCGGTTCATCGCGCGGCACATGATGTAGGAGAGGATGGCGCCGGAGAACCCGACCAGCGCGCCGGTCACGATCAGAAGCTTGTTATCGAGCGTGAACCCGGTCGCCGCCGCGGCCCAGCCGGAGTAGGAATTCAGCATTGAGATGACGACCGGCATATCCGCGCCGCCTATGGGCACGATCAGCAATACGCCGAGCGCGAAGGACAACGCGGTGAGCACCATCAGCGAGGCAAAGTGCTCGTTGGAGATGAAGTCGACAGAGAGCGCCAGGATCACGATTGCGAGGGCCAGGTTCAACCAGTGCTGCCCTTTGAAAACCAGCGGCGCGGAGCCGATGATCGCCTGCAGCTTGCCGAACGCGATCACCGAGCCGGTAAAGGTGATGGCGCCGATAATGGTGCCGGCGGTGAGTTCAATGAGGAACAAGGTGTCGAGCGTGCCCTCCTCGGCGTGGTTCAGGTAGGTGCCGATGGCCACCAGCACGGCCGCCATGCCCACGAAGCTGTGCAGGGCGGCGACGAGTTGCGGCATCGCGGTCATCTGTATCTTCAGCGCCAGCACGATACCGATGATCGCGCCGATGACCACGGCCACGGCTATCAGGCCGAAGGAGGTGATGGCCGGACTGGACAGCGTTGCGAGGACGGCAATCACCATCCCGACCATCGCGGCATAGTTGCCGCGCCTCGCGGTGACCGGCGAGGTCAAGCCCTTGAGCCCAAAGACGAACAGCACAGCCGAGATCAGATAAACGATGGCAAGCGTATCGGTATTCATCAGTGGGTCGACTCGCTACTTTCTCTTCTTCTTGAACATGGACAGCATGCGCTGCGTGACGAGGAAGCCGCCGAAGATGTTGATCGACGCCAGTAGAACGGCCATGAACCCCAGCGCGCCGACTGCTTCGCTCTTGGCATCGAATCCGGCCACCAGCAGGGCGCCGACGATGATGATGCCCGAGATGGCGTTGGTCAGTGAGATGAGGGGCGTGTGCAACGCCGGCGTCACACCCCAGACGACGAAGTAGCCGATGAAGCAGGCCAGCACGAACACGTACAGTGCGACTATCGGTTCAGACATGGTATTCCTCGTGATGGACGTTGTGTGCGACTCACCCGGCGGCGGTCACCTCGCCGCCGTGCGTGACCAGCGCGGCCTGGGTGATCTCATCGCTCGAGAACGGCTTCAGCGCCGCGCCCTGCTCGTCGATGATCAAGGACAACAGATTCAACAGGTTCTTCGCGTAGAACGCGCTTGCGTCACCGGGCACCATGGCCGGGTAATTCGTGTGGCCGACGAGCGTCACACCGTGGCGCACGACGACCTCGTCGATCTCGGTGAGCGGGCAGTTGCCGCCGTTCGCCGCGGCGAGATCGACAACCACGGATCCATCGGCCATGCTCTCTATCGCTTGTTCCGTGACCAGCACCGGCGCGGGCCGCCCCGGGATGAGCGCGGTCGTGACGATCACGTTTGCCTTGTGCAGGTAGGCGGTCAATGCTTCGCGCTGGCGTTGCTTGCCTTCCTCGGAAAGCTCCTTCGCGTAGCCGCCTTCGCCCGCTCCACTCTCCCCGATGTCGAGCTCGATGAACTTGGCCCCCAGAGATTCGACCTGCTCCTTGACCACCGGGCGCACATCGAAAGCCTCGACCTGCGCACCGAGCCGGCGCGCCGTCGCGATCGCCTGCAGCCCCGCGACCCCGACCCCGAGCACGATGAGCCTGGCGGGACGGGCCGATCCGGCCGCGGTCATCATCATGGGAAAGAAACGTGCGTAATGGCCCGCGGCCTCGATCACCGCCCGATAGCCGGCGATATTCGCCTGCGAGGACAGCGCATCCATGGACTGCGCGCGGGAAATGCGCGGTACGCGCTCGACGGCCAGCGCGCTCACGCCGGCGCCGGCGAGCGCCGCGATGCTGCCGTCGGCCTCGTACGGTTCCAGGAAGGCAACCAGCGTCGCCCCGCGGCCGAGCAGCCCGATCTCCCCGGCATCGGGTTTGCGCACCTTGAGAACGACATCGCTCGACAAGGCTTGCGCTGCATCGACCAGCGCGGCGCCCGCGGCTTCGAAGGCCTGGTCACCGAAAGCCGCGAGTTGGCCGGCGCCACGCTCGACCAGCACCTCGCAGCCAAGCGCGCAAAACTTCTTCACCGTATCCGGCGTTGCGGCCACCCGGGTCTCACCGGGCACCGATTCCCTGGGAATACCGAATTTCATTGCGCAATAAGACCCCGCCTTGTTTCACCACTTGAACCGCGTATGAACGTATCGCCCTACAATCGACACGCGCCTGACACCCGCAGCCAGGCGCATCGGGTACCGTACCTCTGCGATTGTTCGCGAGACGCATTATCCGTGACGCGCGGTATTCTATTTTGATCTGTGTTCGCCCTGCACGAAAAAAATCCATCATTTCGCCACATTTTTGTAGCAATTCACCCTGATTTGCGCTCCGCCCGGCCATCCTCGCGGGTTTTCATTCCTGACACATCCGCCCCCGATGTGCCGGCGAATAGCACCCGAGCGCCGTCGCGCGGCCTGCGGCGAGTTTCGACGACGAAGGAGACACACGATGATGGAGCCCAAACCACTTTCCGATGAATGGTTGTTCTGGAACCCCGAAACCATCCACGCCTACCCGGATTCGCCCGAGAGCGAGGAGCCGACCACGGCGTGTCTGGATGGGGTAGTACCGGAGCCCGCGTCCGCGCCGCGCAGGCGACGACCGCGCAAACCACCCATTGCGGGGGAGCTTGTTCGCTATCTAGTCGCGGGCCTTGCCGCGGGTCTCGCCTCGGCTACGTTCCTCGCTCTCCTCGTCCTCGCGCTACCGGGTTAGCCCCTCGCGCAATGCGACCGCGCAGAGCATCAAATGGGGAATTGGGTTGATTCGGTCCACTCCGGCACCGTGCGAAATCCAAGCTCTTCTTCTCTATCCGCGCCTTGTGCGCGAGTCAGCGATACACCTCCCGACGGTGTCCTACGTGCACGATGAGGATGACGAGCGCGCTGTCCTGAATCGAGGCGATGACGCGATAGGGCCCGACACGGTACTTCCAGAACCGGCCGAGTTCAGGGCCGTGCAGAGCTTCACCGGGGACCGGGGGTCGTCGAGCGGCACAATGCGCTCGCGCAGAAAGCGGGCGATCTGTCTGGCGGCGGATTTGCCGATGTGTTCGAGATCTTTTGACGACTCGATGTGCAGTCGCACGATGGCGTCGCAGAAGGTCGAGACGACACTTGCGTGTGCGATTATGAACAAGATGAGGCAGCCAGGGATGCCGGATGGCTACTGCCTCGCGTAAGGCCGACGCCGGAATGATGCGGTCGGCTATCGACGGCGCCGTGCAACAAGGCCCCTCGCCAGCAGAATTCGTGGGCGAGCCTCGGCGGTTTTCCACAACTCCACATGACGGAGCACCCTTGCATGGGAGGGCGAACGGCTCGTGGGCCCCGTGGGAAACCGCCCGGCCGATTCCAGGATCACCTTGTCTGCCCTGTGAAGCCCCCCAAACCCTCATCCATTCAGAGGATTACAGGGGAATCGCGGCGAACCCGACCCACAGATATCCCTGAAAAATAAACCTGGCACCTTTTCCAGTGCTGGCGCTGTTTCGAGATCCGGCTTGATGCGCTATTATTGCAATGCATTCATATTGAACGTATCTGCAATGAGCGCTCGAAACACGACCGTCCGGATGGAAGAGGGGAAACTCGCTCGCCTCGACCAGATGGCCAAGGCGATCAACCGCTCGCGAGCCTGGGTCATCAATGAAGCGATTGACCGTTATCTCGACTACGAGGAGTGGTTCGTCCAGCAAGTAGAGCAAAGCGTCGAGGTAGCGGACCGGGGTGAATTCGCGACGGAAGACGAGGTTCGGAAACGTTTCCAGAACTGGGGCGTGGACGTTGAGGGTTAGGTGGTTATCGCCCGCCCTTGACGATCTAGACTCGGCCGTCGAATTCATAGCGCAGGACGACCCGCGGGCGGCCCAGGAAGTCGCTGGCAAAATCTGGGACGCTACTCGAAGACTCTCGACTCATCCGGGACTTGGCCGACCCGGCCGGGTAAACCGGACCCGGGAGCTCGTCGTTCCTGGGACTCCATACATCGTTCCCTACCGGGTGCGGGAGGACACCGTCGAGATCCTGCGAATCCTTCACGGCGCGATGCGTTGGCCCAACCGCCTGTGAGTTAGCCCGACTTCGCTCAGTGCGCCGTGAAAGGCGCGGTTTCCCAGTGGGTGAGATTCCCACCCCTCGAGTCTCGTTCCAGCCAGTAGCAATTGGAACGGTCGTGGAGGTAACGAAACGGCTCAAGCCTCCAGCGTGGAGGGTCCATTTGGGATTCGGCGGGCGTGCAGTCCGTCACGAGCAATGAACGCTGAGCGGGCCTCGAAAAGGACAAAGCTCGAGCGGCTGTGTCGCTACATCGCCCGACCGGCGATTGCCAACGAGCGCTTGACGCTGCCCCTCCAGGGCGACGTCGAGGAGGAGCGCGGTCCCGAGCGTGCTCGCGAGGGAGGTGATGGCGACCCGCCCCTTGTACTTGGGATCCCAGGGGTCGTCCCACGAGGTCGGCGGGGGATTCATCCGCTTCGGGTTGTACCTGATGCCGATGAGCCTGCTCAACCCGAACACTCGCGAACAGAAGCGAACGCCAGCCCCCGCCTGCCGATCGGTTCGCCGCGAGAGCGCAGGGAAATCAACGTCCCGGCGCGGTGCTCTGCCAGTGTACCGAAGCGATGAGAAGGATTCGGGAAAGCGGCGGCAAGTGACAACCTACCCGTGCTCGAGGCGCCCGCATTTGAGGTATTCATCGAACTCGCGCTCGACATACCCGGGTAATGCGCTTCCTTGCGCCGACAAGTGCGCCTTGAGCGCGGGATAGTATTCTTCGACAAGCTGATAAAGGAGGGTGCGTTGCGGGCGATGGCGTTCATAGACCGACGCAGCAACGCTCGCACTGGCTTCCCTGCCAGCACGCAACGGCAACTTAAGACCGGCGCTCGCCGGACACGGCGCCGGGGCTATGTAAGGTCATGGTCTTGCGCCCAGCAATCGGGCCAACGGCAATACGGTAACGCACCGCGGCGCCGGCGAGTTGTGCGAGCGCACTATGCCCCCCTGTGTCAGGATAGATGTCGAGCCAGGGTTGTTCGGGCTCTTCGACCAGCAGCCGGCGCGCACGAGCGTGCGGTCGATGACGAGCGCTAACGCAACGCACAAGATCACGCGCGCCCACCTGTCGCGCAAGGCCGTGGTCCATCTGCGCCAGTCCTCGCTCGCGCAAGTAAAGCACAACACCGAGAGCCAGCGCCTGCAGTACGCGTCGGCCGATACAGCGAAGAGCTACGGCTTCACGCGCATCGAGGTCATCAACCGGGCTAGATCGGGAGGATTGAGCAGATAACGGGTAGCGTCCCCTTTTCCTTTTCTATCGCGATCCCGTCGGGTTACGCTCCGCTAACCCGACCTACCCGTGCTATTCGCGCCGGTTGCCGCGCCGGGTCACATGGTGGGGATAACCGGGCATCACGATGCGGGGCAGACGCGCCATACAGTGATTGTGGCATCATTTCCGTATTGAGTAACCTGTCACCGTAAGCCATTGTCATGTTGACTAAGTCCTTGGTCTAGTCTATATTTCGAATATGACACAAGTCGGCGTCCACGAAGCAAAAACTCAACTATCGCGCCTTCTGCGACGGGTCGCAT
>CAZSDY010000100.1:0-12801 GCA_964605765.1 uncultured Ectothiorhodospiraceae bacterium
CGACATCCTGGGTGTGTATGAGTCACCGATTCTAGCGCAGTCCTGCTCTGCCGGGCAGCAATTGCGAGAGGCTCCGCGTGTCGTCCAGATGATGGATGATCGCCGATCAGTCACCGAGTTCTCCTGGACCGATCCCGCAGGCGACCCCCGTAGGGAGTACGGACCGCCCCATGGTGTCGTGCACCACCTCATTGCATTGTGCATCTCGCGGCGACACCAAGCGGCCTCGAGCTGGTATCCTCGGGGCATCCACGCAGCCGGTGCGATGCACCGGGAGGGGATTGATGGAAGAATTAGCGAGCGGCACGTTGTTCAACGACCTCCAGGAGCAGGCGCTCGACTGGCTCTACGCCCAGGTGCTGGTGCGCGGCAACCCGCTGCAGATCGTCGCCATCGCGCTGGTGTTCTGGTGCTCGCGCTGGCCGGCAACGAAGCTCGCCGCGCTGATCGAAGCCCGGGTGACGAGCCGCCCCGCCAGCACGCGCTTGGCCGCCTTTATGCAAGCGCTCGCCGAGCTCGCCCGGCCCATCACCTGGCTGTTCCTGCTGTGGTTCCTGCGCGCCATCGCGGTGCACGTCGGATGGCCCTATCAGGTTATCCAGATCGTCGCGAGCCTCACCACCGCCTGGGTCGTCATCCGTCTCGCTTCGCGGCTGATTCGCGACCCCGGGTGGTCGAAGTTCATCGCCGTTGCTGCCTGGACATTGGCCGCGCTGGGCACGCTGGGGCTGTTCGACGCGACGGTCGAGTTGCTCGACAGCCTGGCCGTGACCTTCGGCAATGTGCGCATATCACTGCTCACCGTGATCAAGGGCGTGCTGTCGCTTGCACTGCTGCTGTGGGCGGCCGTGGCCGGCTCGGGACTGCTCGAGCAGCGCATCCAACGCGCACGCACGCTCACCCCCTCGATGCAGGTGCTGCTCGGCAAGCTCGTCAAGATCGTGCTGATCGTCGTGGCGATCCTGATTGCGCTGAACTCGATGGGGATCGATCTGACCGCGCTGGCTGTGTTCAGCGGTGCGCTTGGTATCGGCATCGGTCTCGGCCTGCAGCGCATCGTCTCCAACCTGCTGAGCGGGTTCATCCTGCTGGTCGACCGCTCCATCAAGCCCGGCGACGTGATCGCGGTCGGCGAGACCTACGGCTGGATCGCGTCACTCGGCGCACGCTACACGGCAGTGCGCACGCGCGACGGAGCCGAGCACCTGATCCCGAACGAGGATCTGATCATCCACCCGGTCGAGAACTGGTCGCACAGCGACCGCGTGATCCGCCTCAGGATCCCGGTCGGCATCTCCTACAAGTCCGACGTGCGTATCGCCCAGCAGCTTTGCCTGGATGCCGCCAACGCGGTGCCGCGCGTGCTGCAATCGCCCCCCGCGGCGTGCCTGCTCACGGGCTTTGGCGACAGCGCGGTGGATCTGGAGCTCCGATTCTGGATCAACGACCCTCAGAACGGCCGTTCCAACGTCATGAGTGCGGTATTGCTCGGGATCTGGGATCGATTCCACGAGCATGACATCGAGATCCCGTTCCCGCAGCGCGATGTGCACATCCATGACCGCGCGCGATGTGTGCCCGCGCCGCTCTCCAATCCACCCACGGGAGCGGATCAGTAGCAAAGCCTGCCGGCAGGGAGTGCAACGCCGTCATCGATAGACGGGCTTGAAATGATGTCTCCCCAAGTTCCGGGATCCTGCCGGCTGGCTTCGAGGAGCCAGGTCGTGCAGGGTTCGCGCCGCACAAGCTGACCCCAGTGATCGTCAGTTCGGGAAAGCCGGGGTCAGCGTGCCGGCGTCGCGTCTCCGCGATGCTGCGCCGCACGACATTAGCCCCGTCTTCCGATCGCGTTCGGCTCAGGAAAAGATGAGGTACAGCACGCCGAAGTAAAGGCCCAGGTTCACCACCCGGTAGGTCGGCGTGTGGAACTTCTTCAAGCGCTTGGCGACAAGCCGGATGGGATAGACGCAGCGAAACACCTTGTTGAGAAAGCCGATACGCTCGCCTGGCACGTTGGCCGAGGTGGTGGCGGCCACCACGTGGCGCGCCATCAGGCGATTGAGGCGCCTGGGAATGGCGCCGTGAAGCGGCCGTTCCACGTCGCAGAACAGGATGATGCGTTCCTTGCCAGTCAGGTTCTCCGGCGCGTGCACGTAGGTCTCGTCGAACAGCACGTCGTGCCCGTCGCGCCAGTGATACGCTGTGCCGTCGATGAAGATGCGGCACGCCTCGGAGTTCGGCGTCGCGAGCCCCAGGTGATAGCGAAGCGATCCGGCGAAGGGGTCGCGGTGGCGCACCAGGCGGCTGTTCGGCGCCATCAGCGCGAACATCGCCGCGTCGATCTCCGGCACCTGCTCGAGCAGTTCCACGGTGCGCGGACAGGCCGCGCATGCCGACGCCAGGTAGTCCTCGTACCACTTGAGATAGAAGCGTTTCCAGCCCTTCTTGAAGAACGAGTTGAAGGACAGATCGGTGTAGCCCTCGGCGCGCGCGATGAGCCCGCCTTCGCTCAACGCGAGCGCCTCGTCGCGGATGACCGTCCAGTTCTCGCGCAGCACACCGAGATGCGGGATGGCGGCGACGTCCAGGATGGGGCGGTTCGGTACCGCGGAGCACAGGTACACGAAGGCGTTGTAAGGCGCCATGAACGTTGAATGGTCGGTGATCTGGCGTACGAAACGCAGCCGTTCGCGGCCCCGGAAGTGGACAAAGACCGCCGCGAGCACGAACACGTAGAGAACGATGAGCTTTGGCGCGAAAAGGGTCTCGACCATGACCATGCGTGCCCGGTGCTGCTACCCGGAATCGAGCGCGGTCACGATGTCCCCGCACCATCGGATGGATTCACAGGTGATCGGGTCGAGCACGAGTTGCACGTGATCGACCCCGGTGTCGGCAAAACGGCGCAGCGTGTCTGCGATCTGTGCCGGTGCGCCGGTGATGGGGGGTGCACCGCTGCGCTCTTCATCGCCGCGCAACCGGCCCTGCCCGCCGGGTGCTTGCACGAGCACGGCGACAGTACGGCTCAAGGTTCGCGGATCGCGCCCCGCGGTGACGCAAGCGGCATCGAGTTTTGCCAGCAGGGGCCGAAATCCCTCCACGGTATTGCCGAACCAGGCATACCAGGCGTTCCAGGCCTGCACCCAGGGGAGCGTGATGGCCAGCATGCGCGGTCCCATGGAGCCGATCATGAGCGGCGGGCCGCCCGGGCCGGAGCGCGCGGGCAGCAGCTCGCAATCCTGCGTGCGGTAGTAGTGTCCCGCAAAGCTCACGGACTCCCGGGCGAGCAGCTTGCGGATGATGGTGAACGCCTCCTCGAAACGCGACACCCGGTGGTCGTAGGGAAATCCGAAGGCACGATACTCGGTCTCGTTCCAGCCCGCACCCAGGCCCACGATGAGCCGCCCGTTGCTCACCTCGTCGACGGCCGCGGCTTTCTTGGCCAGCATCGCCGGATTGTGAAAGCTGGTCGCGGCGACCAGTGGCCCAAGCCTCAGTGATGTCGTAACGGCGGCGAGCGCGGCCAGCATGCTCCAGGCTTCCCAGGGCCCCCTGGCCGGGTTGCCGGCGTCGCGGTAGAGCAGGTGATCACCGAGCCACAGCGAGTCGAATCCCGCCGCTTCCGCGCCGAGTGCCATGGCGTGCATTTCCGGCCAGCGCACGACACGCTCCACCTCGGGCAGTTGCACGCCGATCCCGAGCGGCCGCCGCGGGTTCCTGTGTGATCGCATCGCTACAGTATACGCAACTCACACGCATCGCCCGGCGATGTGCCGCCGTCGAGCGCCGCGGTGATGCGCCGGGTGCGATTCATGTAGACTGCGGCCAGCACCACAGGAGGCTTCGTCAATGCCACGCATCGCGCTCCAGATCTATCCCCAGCATGCCACCTATGCGCAATTCCGCCACGCCGCCGAGCAGGCCGAGGAACTGGGCGTGGACGTCATCTACACCTGGGATCATTTCTATCCGCTGACAGGCGCCCCGGACGGGCCGCACTTCGAGTGCTGGACGCTGCTCGCCGCGCTTGCCGAAGTGACCTCGCGCGTGCGTTTCGGCGCCATGGTGACCTGCAACTCCTACCGCAATCCCGAGTTGCTGGCTGACATGGCGCGCACGGTGGACCATATTTCCGGTGGACGGCTCATCTTCGGCATTGGGTCGGGCTGGTTCAAACGCGACTACGACGAGTACGGCTACGAGTTCGGGACCGCGGCCAGCCGCTTGAAAGCGCTCGACGCTGCCTTGCCCAGAATCAAGCGGCGCCTGGCACGGCTCAACCCGGCGCCGGTCGGCCCCCTGCCCATCCTGATTGGCGGCGCAGGGGAAAAAGTGACGCTGAGAATCACCGCCGAGCACGCCGACATCTGGCATGGATTCGCGAGCGGCGACAGCACTGCGCAGATGGTCGATACCGTGAGCCACAAGTGTGCCGTGCTCGACGAGTGGTGCCGCCGGGTCGGGCGTGACGCGAGCGCAATCGATCGCTCCCTCGGCGTGGACATCGGCAAGCTCGACGCGGCCGGCGCGGTCTGCGATGCGGGGGCCGACGAGATCATGATCGGCATCAACGGCCCGTACGCGGACTTCGGGCCGGTGCGCGAGTGGCTCGCCTGGCGCGACGCGCGAAATGCGGCCTGAGCCCGCGCTGCACGAGACGCGTGTACGTTGCATGGAATCTACCGCCGGGCGGATTTCCCCGCACTTTTGTCCACGGCCCGCGTGCCTCTCACACTGGCCGAGCGGTGGGCAAAGGGTGGAGAAGTCCGTCCCCCGGAGCTGCCGGCGACGAGTCGGATGGCTATCCCCGTGACAATCCCGCCCGGGAGACGTGATTGGTGATTCCACATGATTTGAGCGATGCCCAGAGGCGCTTCGTCGGGGCGCAGCGCGTGGCGCGTCTGGCGACCGTGGATACGGGCCATTCTCCACACCTCGTGCCGGTGTGTTTCGCGCTGCACGAGAGCACCGTGTACGTGAGCGTTGATCAAAAGCCCAAGACCAAGCCTGCCGCCGCCTTGCAACGGCTCAGGAACCTGCGCGCAAACTCCGCGGTGGCGATGCTGGTCGACCACTACGAGGAGGACTGGTCGCGGCTCGCCTGGGTCATGCTGCGCGGCCGCGCGGAGATCCTGGAGGCCGGGGCCGAGCACGACATGGCCCAGGCGCTGCTGCGCAAGCGTTACGCGCAGTATCGCTCGATGCAACTCGCACCCTTGCCGGTTATCGCCATGCGCATCGAGCGGTCCATCGGCTGGGGAATGCTGGATTCCCCGGCGGCGCCAGCGGCATGTTGAACCATCGCGGGTGCGCCGCGCCATGGGTGGTGGTGCCGGTGAAGGACCTGGCTTTCGCCAAGCAGCGTCTCGCGCCGATCCTGAGCGCAGCGCAACGCCAGGGCTTCTATCTCGCCATGCTCGAGGACGTGCTCGGCGCATTGGAACGTGTGCCGGGGCTCGCGGGCGTCATGCTGGTCACCCGCGATCAGTCGGCGATCGCATTGGCACGGCGATTCGGCGGCATGCGCGTGCTCGAGGAGTATTGCAACAGCGGGCACTCGCAGGCGGTGGCGCATGCGGCACGCACGCTGGCCGGCGAGGGCGCGGCGAGCATGTTGACCGTGCCCGGGGACATTCCGCTGCTCGCTGTGGCGGAGGTCGACGCGTTGTTGGCGGCCCATCGGGGGCCACCCCTCGCGCTCACCATTGCCCCGGCCCGCGACGAGCGTGGATCGAACGCCATGCTGTGCTCGCCTCCCGACGTCATCGAGTTCAGGTTCGGTAACGACAGCTTCGCGCCGCACCTCGCACTGGCGCGCGGCCGCGGGATCGAGCCGCGCGTCGTGAAGCTTCCCGGGATCGGCCTCGATATCGACGCGCCGGACGACCTGCGGCGATTCGCGGCACGCGAGTCGCAAACGCGAGCCTACCGCTTCCTGCTGGAAGCCGGTATCTTGCGCGCGTTGCAGCGACTCCGAGCTTGCACGGCAGGCGCGGACGGCTAAGATGGCTCTCCGTCCAGGTGCCATCACGCAATCAACGGGTATGGGGTCCATGCTATCCGAACGGTTACTTGCCGGTGAGCCATTGTCCCGAGCGCAGGCATCGGTTGTCGGTGCATCGCGGGACAATTCGGCATTGATACGTGAGGCGGCGGCGCTGCGCGACGCCGGGCACGGGCGCCTCGTGTCCTATTCCAGAAAGGTTTTCATTCCCCTGACCCACCTGTGCCGGGACGTGTGCCATTACTGCACCTACGCGAGCACGCCATCGCACATACCCGCGCCCTACATGTCACCCGAGGCGGTTCTGAAGGTAGCCAGGGACGGCGCGCGTGCCGGCTGCAAGGAGGCCTTGTTCACGCTGGGTGACAAGCCCGAGCGGCGCTATAGTGCGGCGCGCGAGGCGCTCGGTGCGCTCGGCTGCCGCACGACACTCGAGTATGTGCGCGAGATGGCCGCGCGGGTGCTCGCCGAGACCGGGCTGCTGCCGCATCTCAATCCCGGCGTGATGGCGCGCCCCGATATCGAGGCACTCAAGCGCGTGTCGGTATCACAGGGGCTCATGCTCGAGAGCACCTCGGAGCGCCTGTGCGAGAAGGGCGGGCCGCATTACGGATCGCCGGACAAGCGCCCGGCGCGGCGTCTGGAAACGTTGCGCCTGGCGGGCGAGCTTGGTGTGCCGGTGACCTCCGGGATCCTCGTCGGCATTGGCGAAACCAGGGAAGAGCGGCTCGACGCGATGTTCGCGCTGCGCGATCTGCACGATGCTCACGGTCATCTGCAGGAGGTCATCATCCAGAACTTCCGCGCCAAGCCCGGCACGAAGATGGCAGACGCCGTGGAACCCGATCGGGCCGAACTGCTGTGGAGCGTGGCAATGGCGCGCCTCGTGTTCGGTCCGACCATGAACATCCAGGCGCCGCCGAATCTCAGTCCCGGGGCACTGGAAGCCCTCATCGAGGCGGGTGTCAACGACTGGGGGGGGGTGTCGCCGCTAACGCCCGATTACGTCAATCCCGAGGCACCGTGGCCGAGCCTTCGCGAGCTGGCCGCGCGCACGGCGAAGGCCGGCAAGGTGCTCGTCGAACGCCTCGCCATCTATCCGGACTACGCGCTGGCGCCCCAACGCTGGCTCGCTCCCGCCCTCGTGCGCCCGGTGCTCGATCGCATAGACAGCAGCGGATTGGCGCGTACGGACTCCTGGACGGCGGGCGAAGCACGCGGCGCCGTACCCGCCGGCGGCCCGCCAGGCGTCGACAATTGTCGATCCGGGGTCGGCGCCGTGCTCTCCAGGGTGCGCGACGGGGAGACGCTCGGCGAGGGAGACATCGTGCGCTTGTTCGAGGCCCGGGGGGCAGATCTGCGCGCGGTGTGCGAGGCGGCCGATCGGCTGCGCCGCCGCGTCAACGGCGATACGGTCAGCTATGTCGTCAATCGCAACATCAACTACACCAACGTGTGCTATTTCCGCTGCGGGTTCTGCGCGTTCTCCAAGGGCAGGACGAGCGAGAGCCTGCGCGGACCCGCCTATGACCTCGACATGGAAGAGATCGGCAGGCGCGTGCGCGAGGCATGGTCCAGAGGGGCCACCGAGGTCTGCCTGCAAGGCGGCATACACCCCGACTACACGGGAGAAGTCTACGTGGAGATCTGCCGTGCGGTGAAGGCGGCCGCGCCCGGCATCCACGTGCATGCCTTCTCGCCGCTGGAAGTGTGGCAGGGGGCGCGCACGCTGGGCGTCGGCGTGGGGGTTTTTCTGCGGCGCTTGCGCGAGGCGGGACTCGGGACACTGCCCGGCACGGCCGCCGAGATTCTGGACGACGAGGTGCGCGCGCTCATCTGCCCGGACAAGATAAACACCGCCGAGTGGCTGTCGGTGATCGAGACGGCGCACCGCGTGGGATTGCGCACCACTTCGACCATCATGTTCGGGCACGTGGAGCGCATCCGTCATTGGGCCCGGCACCTCATCCGCGTGCGCGCACTGCAGGCGCGCACCGGCGGCATCACCGAGTTCGTGCCGCTGCCCTTCGTGGCGAGCGAGTCGCCGCTCTACAAGAAGGGACGCGCGCGCCACGGGCCGACGTTCAGGGAGGTGCTGCTCATGCACGCGGTGGCGCGTCTCGCGCTGCATCCGCATATCCACAACATCCAGACCTCGTGGGTCAAAATGGGCGCGGCAGGGGTCGAGGCCTGCCTCGCCGCCGGCGCCAACGATCTGGGCGGGACACTCATGAACGAGTCCATCACGCGCGCCGCCGGCGGTGCGCACGGCCAGGAAATGAGTCCGCGGCGCATGGAGGAGATCATCCGCGGGCTTGGCCGTACACCGATGCAGCGCACCACGCTGTACGAGGCTGCTCCCGAGTCGCGCGTGCGCACGTCGTTTGCCGCGGGGGCACTCACGAATCTCGTCAACCGGCCCGCGCGGCGCCGCGACCGCACCGGCCGACCGCGTACGCTGGCACGCTCGGGTGTGCGCTGAGCCCGCCGTCCGATCACGAGGAGTCATCATCATGAATCTGGGACTTTCCATGTTCGCCACTGACTACGCAATTCGCGCGGATGAGCTCGCGCAGGCTGCCGAGGCACGCGGTTTCGAGTCCTTATGGTTGCCGGAGCACACGCATATCCCCGTGTCCCGGCGTAGCCCCTGGCCGGGCGGTGGAGATCTGCCGAGAGAGTACTGGCACACCTTCGATCCCTTCGTCGCGCTGATGGCGGCCGGCGCGGCGACGCGCACGCTGAAGCTCGGCACGGGCGTATGTCTCATCATCGAGCGCGACACCATCGTCACCGCCAAGATGGTGGCAAGCCTCGACCAGCTCTGCGGCGGGCGGCTGCTGTTCGGCATCGGTGCGGGCTGGAATGCCGAAGAAATGGAAAACCACGGTACGGTGTTCAAGACACGCTTCAAACGCTTGCGCGAGCAGGTGCTGGCCATGAAGGCCATCTGGGGCGAGGATGAAGCCGAGTTCCACGGCAGCTTCGTCGATTTCGACCCGATCTGGAGCTGGCCCAAGCCGCTGCAGCGCCCGCACCCGCCTGTGCACCTGGGTGGCAGCGGACCCTACACGCTGCGACGGGTGGTCGAATTCTGCGATGGCTGGATTCCTCTGGGGCGTTCGCCGGGGGCCGTGCTCGGCGCGGCGGCCGAGCTCAGACAGTGCGCCGAGCGCGCCGGGCGCGACTTTGCCGGCATCGAGTTGTCGGCATTCGGGGCAAGCCCTGAGCAGGATCTGATCGATCGATTCGCGGATGCCGGCTTCTCGCGCGTGATACTGGGCCTCGCTTCGCAGCCGCGCGACCAGGCACTCGCCGCGCTCGATGCGCTCGTGCCACTCGTCGAGGCCAACCGCTGAAGAGTACCTGCACCTATGGATTCATGGCCGCCCGGTCGGCGTACAAGGTGGCGTGCGCGAACTCGACGCGTCCGGCGGGGATGGCCGCGTCGTGCGCGATGAGGCGGCGCAGCATGTCGGTCTTGGCGTTGCCCGTGACCAGCCACAGGACGGCGCGCGCGCGCTCGATCATGCGGTAGGTGAGCGTCATGCGCAGGGTGCCCTGATAAGGGCCCGCCATCGCCACGTCGGCATCGGCTATACCGAGCACCGCATCACCGGGCACGAGCGACGCGGTGTGTCCGTCGGCGCCGAGTCCCAGGTGCACCAGATCGAGCACCGGTGGGGTGCCGCTCGCGGCGCGAAGGCGCCCGGCATACTCATCCGCGGCCTCGGCGAGCCGGCCGTGCTCGACCGGCATCGGCGAAATGCGCGCTGCCGCCTGCGCCCCGAGGCTCGCTTGCATGTGCGTCAGGTTTCTGTGCTCGCTGCCCGCCGGCGCGACACGCTCGTCGACCTGAAACAGGTGCCAGTGTGTCCACGCGGGGTCGAGCTCCGTGAGCGCCGAGAGCATCAGCCACGGCGTGCTGCCGCCGCTAATGGCGGCGCAGAAGCGCCCGCGCTCGGCGATGGCGCGTTCGGCCCGTGAGACGATGAAACGCGCGGCGGCCTGTGCCGTTGCGTCCGGATCAGCCAATGTCTGTACCTGCATCGGGGTGACTCCTGCGTGGGTTGATGAGATGACGGCGTTGCGCCGGCGGCCGGCACATGGCACCGCCGCAATGATCCGCTGCGATTGAAACAATAGACTAAACCATTCGAGGAGTACCGTGATGAAATTCGATGTAGAGATCCCCACCTGCCGCGAAGGCGTGTTCGTGCCCGCGCGGTTCGCCGGCCCCGAGCAGATTGTCGATCTCGTCAAGCATGCCGAGGCGCTCGGGTACCATGCGGTGTGGGCGACCGACTTCGTCACGCCGAGCGCCGGCTTCGGTGTGCCCGATGCAGAGCCGCCGAGCTGGTACGAGCCGCTCGTCACGCTGGCCTATGCGGCGGCGCGGACCGAGCGCATCAAGCTCGGCACGGGCGTCATCGTGCTGCCATACCGCGAACCGGTGATCCTCGCCAAGCAGGTTGCCACGCTGGATCGGTGCAGTGGCGGACGCTTGTTGCTCGGTTGCGGCCTGGGCGCGTTTCGCGACGAGTTCGACGCGCTGCGGCCGGCGACACGCAAGGCGCACCGCGGGCGCATGATGGACGAGTACCTGGAGGTGCTCCACGCGTTGCTCGATCCGGCCGGCGGCGCCGTGAGCTATCAAGGGCAGTATGTGGCACTCGACGGCGTGCGCCTCGATCCCAAGCCCGTGCAGGCGCGGTTGCCCGTCTACCTGCCGATTCGCGGCGGCGCCACGCTGGAGCGCGCGATGCGCTTCGCGCACGGGTGCATGTTCGCCGCCTCCTCGGCGCGCGAGCGAATCTCGGAGATCGAGGCGGCCGGGCGCGATCCTGCCGGGTTCGACCTCGTGGGCGAAGGCGAGCTGTGCCTGGGTGAGACCCGGGAGGCGGCTATCGCCGCCTACCGGGCGAGCCGCATGGGCCGCTTCCGGACGCGGCGCGTGGCGCTGGAGACCGTGGTCGAGCAGCAATGGATTGGCACGCCCGAGCAGGTGGCCGAGAAGATTCAGGCCGCCGCCGATCTCGGCCTGAATCATTTCAATGTTCTGCATATTGCGGGCGACACCTTGTCCGAGAGACTGCGACAAATGCAGACATTCGCCTCGGACGTGATGGCGCGCTTCGACTGACTCCCGCTCGCGCACACATGATGCGTAGCGCCACAACACTCGAGGTGCACGCGCTGCCCGGCGTACCGCTGGTGCGGCCGGGCGACGACCTGGCTCGCATCATCGCCGACGCGGTTGGCGCGGCCGGTATCGCGCCGCGTGACCAGGATATCATCGTCGTCGCGCAGAAGATCGTGTCGAAGGCGGAGCACCGCTACCGGTGTCTGGATGAGGTCTCGCCCACGCCGCGTGCCCGCGCGCTCGCCCGCGAGGTGGAAAAGGACCCGCGGCTGGTGCAGGTGATCCTGTCGGAGTCGACGCAGATCGTACGCCACCGGCCCGGTCTGCTCATCGCGCGGCACAGGCTGGGATTCGTCATGGCGAACGCGGGCGTGGACCACTCCAATCTCGCGCCCGAGGGTGGTCGCGAGCGGGTGCTGCTCCTGCCGCTCGACCCGAACGCGAGCTCGGCGCGCCTCAAGGCGGCTCTGGATGCACGTTTCGGGGCGGCGCTGGGTGTGCTCGTCTGCGACAGCACGGGGCGGGCCTGGCGCAACGGGGTGGTCGGTGTCGCGCTCGGTCTGGCGGGGTTGCCGGCGGTCCAGGACCGGCGCGGCGACCGCGATATCTATGGCCGCGAGCTTCGCGTGACCCAGGTGGGCTTTGCCGATGGCGTCGCCTCGATGGCGGCCCTGCTGATGGGTGAGGGGGACGAGCGCACGCCGCTCGCTTTGGTGCGCGGGCTCGAGTGGTCACCGGCCGGCGGATCAAGCGACCCCCTGGTGAGGCCGGTAGATCAGGATCTGTTCCGCTGAGAGGTGACACCCGGCATGCCATCGGCTGCGACGAGAAGCGTGCTCGCCATTTCGGGCGGTGTCGGAGGCGCCAAGCTCGTGCTGGGGCTGTATCGCTGCCTGGCGCCGCGCCATCTGAACGTCGTCATCAACACGGCCGACGATTTCGATCATCTGGGCTTGCGCGTGTGCCCCGATATCGACACCGTCATGTATGCGCTGGCGGGCATCGACAATCCGGATACGGGTTGGGGCAGGCGCGACGAGACCTGGTCGTTCATGCGCGCCATGGAGGAGCTTGGCGGCGAGACCTGGTTCCGTCTGGGGGACGCGGATCTCGCCACCAGCGTGGAACGCACGCGCCGTCTCGACGCCGGCGAAGCACTGAGCGACATCACGGACGCGTTCTGCCGCCGTCTGCGGCTCGGCGCACGGCTGATTCCCATGAGCGACGATGCGGTGCGCACGCTGGTGCAGACCGCGGAGGGGGAGATCGCGTTTCAGCGCTACTTCGTCGAACGCGCCTGCGCACCGCGCGTCAGCGGGTTTCGCTTCGCCGGCGCCGCTAGCGCCCGGCCTTCGCGCGTCTTCGCCGACCTTCTCGACGATGAGGCATTGAGTGCCGTGGTCATTTGCCCGTCCAACCCGTTCATCAGCATCGATCCCGTGCTCAGCGTGCCGGGGGTGCGCCGCCGGCTGGCGGGCTGCCGCGCGCCGGTCGTGGGCGTATCCCCCGTGATTGCGGGACAATCCCTCAAGGGCCCGACATCCAAGATGATGCGCGAGCTGGGAATGGTGGTGAGCGCGGCCACGGTCGCTGCCCGCTACGCGGACCTGCTCGACGGATTCGTGGTCGACCGGCGCGATACCGGGCTCGTGGA
>CAZSDY010000101.1:0-12774 GCA_964605765.1 uncultured Ectothiorhodospiraceae bacterium
CCGCCTCGGTGACGTCGCGATCGCCGGGCGCGCCGCCGGCGTCGGGGGGCAAGATGCGCGAGGAGCCGGCTACCGGACGCGGGGCGCGCAGCAAGGCGGGCATCGTCGGCTATTCGGTATCGAACCTGCACCTGCCCGACCTTCCCCGCCCCTGGGAAGTGGGCTACGGGTGCCCGGCGCGGATCGCCCCGGCGCTCGACATCATGCTCGAGGCACCGATTGGCGCGGCGCGTTTCTCGAACGAGTTCGGCCGCCCCGCGCTCGGCGGCTACTTCCGCACCCTGGAGCAAAGCGTGCGCGGTCCGGCGGGAGAGCAGATGCGCGGCTATCACAAGCCGATCATGGTCGCCGGCGGTGTCGGCAGCATACGCCGCTCTCTGGTGGAGAAATCGCCCCTGCCGGTGGGCGCCGGTATCGTCGTGCTCGGCGGCCCCGCGATGCTGATCGGGCTCGGTGGCGGTGCGGCTTCGTCGATGAGCGCCGGACAGGGTGACGAGGATCTGGATTTCGCCTCCGTGCAGCGCGACAACGCCGAGATGCAGCGCCGCTGCCAGGAGGTCATCAATGCCTGCTGGGCGATGGGGCAGGCAAATCCCATCGTGTCGATTCACGACGTGGGCGCCGGCGGCATCTCGAACGCGGTACCGGAGATCGTGCACGATGCGGGCCGCGGTTGCCGCCTCGATCTCGGCGCCATACCGAGCGTGGATGCCAGCCTCTCGCCCATGCAACTGTGGTGCAACGAGGCGCAGGAGCGATTCGTGCTCGTCGTCAACGCCGTCGACCTGGTGGGATTTGCCCGGATATGCGCGCGCGAGCGCTGCCCGCATGCCGTGATCGGGGAGGTCACCGAGGACGCCCGCATTCACATGCGCGACGGGACACGCCCCGCGCCCATCGACCTGCCCATGGACGTGGTGCTCGGCAATCCGCCGACGATGAGGCGCTCGGCGACCCGCACCCGGCACGGCCACCCGCCGCTGGACTGCACCGGCGTGTCGATCCTGGAGGCAGCGAAACGCGTGCTGAACGTCCCCGGCGTAGCCGACAAGACCTTCCTCATCAGCATCGGCGACCGCACCGTATCCGGGCTCGTGTGCCGCGACCAGATGGTCGGACCCTGGCAGGTGCCGGTTGCGGACTGCGCGGTGACCGCGACGGATTACAAGCACGACACCGGGGAGGCCGTCGCGATGGGAGAGCGAGCGCCGCTCGCCCTGCTCCACCCCGCGGCCTCGGGTCGCATGGCGGTTGCCGAAGCCATCACCAACATCGCTGCCGCGCGCATCGGCGCGCTGGGCGACGTGGTGCTGTCGGCCAACTGGATGGCTGCCTGCGGTGATGCGCGCGAGGATGCGGCACTGTACGAGACGGTCGAAGCCGTCGCCATGGAACTCTGCCCGGCGCTCGGCATTGCCATACCGGTCGGCAAGGATTCCCTGTCCATGAAGACCCTGTGGCGCGAAGGCGAAGAACCGCGTTCGGTGACGGCGCCGCTCTCGCTCATCGTGTCGGCCTTTGCGCCGGTATGCGACGTGCGCCGCACGCTGACACCGGTACTGCAGACCGCGGCCGGAGAAACCGACCTCGTCCTCGTCGACCTGGGACGGGGCCGCAACCGTCTCGGCGCGAGTGCGCTCGCTCTCGCGTACAAGCAGCTCGGCGACGAGGGCCCCGACATCGTCGACGTCGCGGCGCTGAAGTCGTTCTTCGAGACACTGCAGATGCTCAACGAGTCCGGGCTCGTTCTCGCCTACCACGACCGTTCCGACGGCGGCCTCTTCGTGACCGTCTGCGAGATGGCCTTTGCCGGGCGCGCCGGCATCGACGTGCACCTGGACGGCCTGGGCGATGCGCCGCTGCCGATCCTGTTCTGCGAGGAGCTGGGCGCGGTGCTGCAGACGCGGCGTGCCGATACCGCTACCGTGCTGCAACGGCTGCGTCATCACACCGGGCTCGGTGAGCACGTCCGGGTGATCGGACAGACCGGGCCCGGCGACGACATCCGCTTCACATTCGATGGACGCGAGTGCCTCGCCGAGAAGCGTGCCGCGCTGCACCGGCAGTGGTCCGAGACCACCTGGAAGATGCAGTGCCTGCGCGACGACCCGGCATGCGCCGGCGAGGAGTACGACAAGTTGCTCGACAGTGCCGATCCCGGGCTCGGCGCCGCGCTGAGCTTTTGCTTGCAAGATGACATCAGCGCCCCGTTCATCGGCGCCGCGAGGCCGCGCGTCGCCGTGCTGCGCGAGCAGGGCGTCAACGGCCACGTGGAGATGGCCGCGGCCTTCGATCACGCAGGTTTCGACGCCTACGACGTTCACATGAGCGACATCCTGGCGGGAGAGGTGTCGCTCGGCGGGTTTCAGGTGCTCGCCGCCTGTGGCGGCTTTTCCTACGGCGACGTGCTCGGCGCGGGCGGCGGCTGGGCAAGCTGCGTGCTCTACAACGAGAGGGCCCACAGCGAGTTCCAGGCGTTCTTCCAACGCAGCGACACGCTGGCGCTGGGGGTATGCAACGGCTGCCAGATGCTCGCGCGGCTCGGCGCCCTGGTGCCGGGCAGCGCCGCCTGGCCGCGATTCGTGCGCAACCGCTCGGAGCAGTTCGAAGCACGGCTGGTGATGTGCGAGGTGCTGCCCTCTCCCTCGGCCTTTCTCACGGGCATGCCGGGCTCGCGCCTGCCGGTCGCGGTCGCCCATGGCGAGGGCCGCGCCCGTTTCGACTCCGCAAACGCCGAACGGCAAGCCACGGACAGTGGCCTCGTATGCCTTCGGTTCGTCGACAACCGGGGTCAGCCGACCGAACACTATCCTTGCAACCCCAACGGATCGCCGGGCGGCATTACCGGGATGACCACGCCGGATGGGCGCGTGACCATCATGATGCCGCACCCGGAACGATTGTTTCGCACGGTGCAGTACTCTTGGCACCCGGGCGAGTGGGGCGAGGACGGGCCGTGGCTGCGCATGTTCAGAAATGCGAGGGTGTGGATCGCGTAGACCGGGCGGCATGGGAACCATGTGCGCGACACACGGTCGATAGGGTGTGCGCCGGAATCGCAAATGGAACAGAACACGGGAGAGGCACAAGCATCATGCTCATCAAAGGCCACGCTGACATCAGGGCATCGGAAATCACCAACGAACGCGACTACATGAACCGGCGCCGATTCATCGGGGGTGCCACGGCGGCGGCCGCTGCCGGTATCGCGCCGTCGCTGCTCGCGCCGCGCGCGCGGGCGGCGCTAGAGCTTGGCAGCGTCACCGCGAGCGCGTTCAGCACCGGCGAGGAGCGCACGCCCTACGAGGACGTCACGAGCTACAACAACTTCTACGAGTTCGGCACGGACAAACGCGACCCGGCCAGGAATGCCCGGGAATTCAAGACCGATCCCTGGACCGTCCAGGTGCTCGGCGAGTGTGAGAATCAGGGCGCTTTTCAGCTCGAGGACTTCATCAAACCGCACGCTCTGGAAGAACGCGTGTATCGCCTGCGCTGCGTGGAAGCATGGTCGATGGTGGTGCCGTGGCTGGGCATCCCGCTGGGACCGGTCATCGAACGCTGCAAGCCCCTGTCGAGCGCCGGATACGTCGCCTTCAGGACGCTGCACGATCCGCAGCAGATGCCCGGCCAGCGGCGCGCCGTCCTCGACTGGCCCTACGTGGAGGGGCTGCGCATGGACGAGGCCATGCACCCGCTGACCATCCTGTCGGTCGGCCTTTATGGTCGGGTCCTGCCGAACCAGAACGGGGCGCCTCTGCGCCTGGTGGTGCCGTGGAAATACGGGTTCAAGAGCATCAAGTCGATAGTCGCCATCTCGTTCACCACCAAGCAGCCGCCAACCAGCTGGAACAAGGCCGCGCCGCGCGAGTACGGGTTCTACTCCAACGTCAACCCGCAGGTGCGCCACCCGCGCTGGAGTCAGAAGAAGGAGCGGCGCATCGGGGATCTGCTCAAGCGCCGGACCTTGATGTTCAATGGCTACGCGGAGCAGGTCGCGGATCTCTACGCGGATATGGATCTCAAGAAATTTTACTGAGGGCCTATTCGCGGCCGAGGCGATGAACCAGACTGCCCTCACAAGGTGCTATATTTTCCCCGTCGTGCTGGCGGCGGCGCTGGTGCCGCTCGGCTGGCTGCTATGGGGGACGTTGACCCATGGGCTTGGCGCGAACCCGATAGAGACCATCACGCGTACAACCGGCGACTGGACCCTGCGTTTCCTGCTCATCACGCTGGCGGTCACCCCTGTTCGCCGCCTGACGGGCTGGCACGCCGCCATACGGCTGCGCCGCATGCTGGGACTCTACGCGTTCTTCTACGCGTGCCTGCATTTCTCCACCTACCTCGTGCTCGACCAGTTCTTCAGCCTCGAGGACATCATGGAAGACATCGTGGACCGGCCTTTCATCACGGTCGGGTTCAGTGCTTTCGTGCTGCTGCTGCCGCTCGCGCTCACCTCCACCGATGCCATGCTGCGCCGCCTCGGGGGAAAGCGCTGGCGCCGCTTGCACCGCGCCGCGTATGTCGTCGCGATGCTCGGCGTGCTGCACTACCTGTGGCTGGTCAAAGCGGATCTCAGCACGCCGCTCATCTACCTCGGCGTGCTGGTGGTATTGCTGGCGCTCAGGCTTCCCCGGCCTGGATTACCGGGCAAGGGCACGCGAACGACGGCAATAATCGTCGGGACCGAGGTCACGGCGCGGCGCTCCGCGGCTGAAACGGGTGCGAGGATCTGCTAGCCTCGACGTGTGCCGACGCGAGAGCCCGCCATGGGAAACCGCCGAGAGATCTCCGCCGAGGACATGGCCCTGTTTCGCAGCGAGGTCGACGGGGTCGCGCCGCTCGGCAATGATCGCGTGCGCCCGCACGCCGCACGCCCGCGTCCCGTTCCGCGCCAGACCCTGCACGACGAGCAGCAAGTGCTGAAAGACATGCTCTCGGACGACCCGGCCGACATGGATCTGGAAACCGGCGAGGAGTTGCTGTTCGCGCGCACCGGGACTCGCCCGAAGCTCCTGCGCAAGCTGCGTCGAGGGCAGTTCAGCGTCGGCGACGAGATCGACCTGCACGGCATGAGCGTCGCCGAGGCCCGCGATGCGCTGTCGGTCTTCCTCAAGGAGTGCCGGCGCCATTCCGTGCGCTGCGTGCGCGTGATCCATGGCAAGGGGCTCGGCTCACCACAGGGGCGCCCCCGGATCAAGGGCAAGCTGGATCGCTGGCTGCGGTTGCGCGACGAGGTCATCGCCTTCAGCTCGGCACGGCCGGTCGACGGCGGCACGGGCGCGCTCTACGTGCTGCTCAAGCACTAGGCGAACGCCTCTACCTTCAAACTTTTCCGATCCTGCTCGACCTGCCACAGATCGTAGCTGGTCTGCAAGTTCATCCAAACCCTGGCGCTCGTTTTGAGCGCGATGGAGAGCCGCACGGCCATCTCGGGACTGACCCCGGTGTGACCATTGAGCAGCTCGGAGAGCGCCTTTCGTGAAATGCCGAGACGCTTGGCTGCCTCTGTGATCGATATCCCGATAGGCTCCAGCCACAAGTTACGCAGCACCTCACCCGGGTGCGGTGGGTTGTACATGTTCATCAATGGTAGTCCTCGTAATTCACATCCGTAATATCCTCGCCTTCAAACCTGAAGGTGATGCGCCAGTTGCCACTCACCTTGACGGACCATGTTTTGGCCCGCTTACCCTTCAACCCGTGCAGGCCAAGTGCGGGTGCGCTCAAGTCCTCGTGGCTCGTTGCTGCATCCAGCAAACCGAGAATGAGCCTCAGACTTTCCGTATGCTTCGCCTGAATACCGGCCTTCGTGCCGCATCGATAGAAGCGTTCGAGTCCCTTGTGCACGAACCGCTTGATCATACGCACATCGTAACATCGTCACCCGGTAGGTGACAGTCGCTCAGGGAGTATGATTGGGCAAAAGGGCACCTGAAGCGACCAGGATGCCGTGTGCGCATTCGCATCGGGGATCCGCTCAAGCGCGAAACACCACCTCGCGCAACACGCTGGTGGCAAACACGCCCGGCGGCAATGCGAACTCGAGCATCATCGCGTCCCCGCCGAGACTGCGCCAGGCGAGCCCCCGCGGCACCACACGCAGTGCACGGCGCTGCTGCTCGAGCCCGAACCCGGCAAGACCGTCCTTACACGACGTGTAGGGGGCTAGCGCCGCACGCTCGAGCGCGAGTGCATCACCGCTCGTAAGCTCGGGGCCCGCGCCCCACAGCGGTCCCGTCGGATGGATGTCCTGCGCAGCGCTGCGCGCGACGATCTCGCTGTCCGGTGCGGCGAGGTGAAAAAAGCTGTGTGAGCCGTCGAGCATCATGCAATCGCCGGCGACCGGCATGTCCCATAGGCCGCGCCGCACACGCTCGCAGAGCACACGGTTGAACAGGAAGGCGCGCGCGGCCGAGAGATAGAGGCCGCGCTGGTGGCGCGTGCAGCGCCGCTGCGTACCGGCGAACAAGCGCTCGGCCGCGGATAAATTGGCGTCGTTGCGACCAAAGCGCTGCGGGCCGAAATAGTTCGGCACCCCACGCACCCGGATCCGATCGAGCCGTGACCCGAACTCGCCCGGATCGCCGACCACCTCGCGCAGCACGAGCGTGAAATGGTTGCGCGCGAAGGCGCCGCGGCGCAGCTTGCGCGTATGGCGGCGCCGCTCGATGAGCTCCGAGCCCACGGGCAGCACGCCCGCCCAATCGGGCTCGGCGTCACCGCGCAGGTCGACGCTGAACCACTGTGTCGTGAGCGCGCGGCGGTCCTTCAGCCCGGCGTAACCGATGCGCGCGCTCCCGCCTCCCAGCGCGCGCGCCAGCGCACCCGCCACCTGCTCGGTATTGAGCAAGCGCTTGGCGATGCGCAACCACAGGTGCTGGCCCTGGCCCGCAAGCGGGTAGCCGAGCGCCTCGTCGACCCGGAAGTCTTCTGGTGCAGCACGCACGATCGCGCGCCCCGCCGGCTTGCCGTCGGCGTACGGGAGGTCGATTGGCGTCAGGGCTTGCATTGCAATGACGGCGTTCCAGTGCGAGGCTGCTGCCGCGCATCGAGCGCCGTTGCGCGATCGATGCGGTTCCTTCGTCACCGCATCCTACGACTCTCGTTTCTCCAGCAACGCCACCGCGTGCGCGGCGATGCCTTCCTGGCGGCCGGTGAAGCCCATACGCTCGGTGGTGGTCGCCTTGACATTGACCCGCTCCACCGCGACACCCAGATCGGCTGCCAGCACCTCGCGCATGGTGGCGATGTGCGGCCCGATGCGCGGCACCTGGGCGATCAGCGTCGCGTCCACGTTCACCACGCCGAGTCCACCCTCGGCGAGGCGCCCGACCACCGAGCGCAGCAGGATGCGGCTGTCGATATTCTCGAACTCCGTGCTCGTATCCGGGAAATGCCGGCCGATGTCGCCTAAGCCCGCCGCACCCAGCAGCGCATCGCACAAGGCGTGGATGAGGACGTCGCCGTCCGAGTGCGCCACGAGCCCCTTGTCGTGAGGGATCTTCACGCCGCCCAGCACCAGCGGGCAATCCGCGCCGAAGCGATGTGCGTCGTAGCCGTGACCGATTCTCATCATGCCCCCTGCCCCTCGCGCAGAAGCAACTCGGCGAGCCACAGGTCCTCACGCCGCGTGATCTTGATGTTTCCGGGTTCGCCCTCGACCATGCGCGGACGTGCCCCACAGTGCTCCATCGCCTGCGCTTCGTCAGTGACCAGCACCGAGGTTTGGACACAACGCCCGAGCGCCGCGCGCAGGCTCACCACGGGAAACAACTGCGGCGTCAACGCATGCCACATGCCGTCCCGGGACAGCGTTTCAGTAACGATCCCGTCCGGCCCCGTGCGCTTCATGGTATCGCGCACGGGCAACCCGAGCAGGCCGCCGTCCTCGCTCTCGCCCACCGCGTCGATCAGCTTGTCGATAGCGGCGGCGCCGAGGCAGGGCCGCACGGCGTCATGCACCAGCACCCGGTCGTCGGGCCGCGCCACCTCGGACAGCGCCGCGAGACCGTTCAGCACGGAGTGACAGCGCTCGGCTCCACCGGTGACTGTCATCAAGCGCCCGCCCAGGCGCGCCGCCACCGCGGCCCACCACTCGTCGCCGGGCGCCAGCACCACGATCGTCCCGGCAATTCGTACGTGATCTGCAAAGCGCCGCACGGTGTGCTCGATGATGGGGCGCCCGGCAAGCGTCAGGTACTGCTTGGGTATCTCCGCGCCGAGGCGCTTGCCGACACCGGCGGCCGGAATCAACGCCCAGTAGTCGATGCGCGCCATGCGACGCGGGCTACTCGTCCACGATCTGGTAGAAGACCTCGCCCTTGCGGATCATGCCGAGCTCGCGCCTGGCGCGCTCTTCGATGGCGTCGAGCCCCTGCTTGAGGTCCGTGACCTCGGCCTGGAGCGCCTGGTTGCGTTCGCGCTGCTCTTGGTTCCTCGCGCGTTGCTCTTCGATATCGCGGTTCAGGCGCCAGACTTCGGCCAGACTACCCTCACCTACCCAGGCCCTGTACTGCAGGGACACGAGCAGGGCAAGCAGGACGAGCGTCAGCAGCCGCATGGCGTGCCCTTCGCCCTCGCCCGGCGCGCGGGGGAGCGCCGTGGTCTGCGGCCTCGATCTGCGTTCATAGCTCTAGATTGTAGAACGTCTGCATGCCGGGATAAATCGCGAGCCCCTTGGCCGAGAGGCGCTCCTCCAGACGCAGGAGACGGTTGTACTTGGCCGTACGCTCCGAGCGTGACATGGAGCCGGTCTTGATCTGGCCCGCGTTGGTGGCGAGCGCGAGGTCGGCAATGGAAGTGTCCTCGGTCTCCCCGGAGCGGTGCGAGATCACCGTGGTATAGCCGGCATCTTTCGCCACTCGGATTGCGTCCAGCGTCTCGGACAGGGTGCCGATCTGATTGAGCTTGATGAGCACCGAGTTCGCCACCTTGCTCGCAATTCCGCGCTCGATGATGGCCGGGTTGGTTACGAATATGTCATCGCCGACAATCTGCACGCGTTGGCCCAGGCGCTCGGTGAGCAGCGTCCAGCCGTCCCAATCCTGCTCCGCCATGCCGTCCTCTATGGACAGGATCGGATACTTGTCCACCCAGCCCGCGAACAGGGCGACCATACCCGCCGCGTCGAGCCCGCCGCCTTCCGATGCGAGGTGATAGCACCCGTCGCTGAAAAACTCGGAGCTCGCCGCATCGAGCGCCAGGTGCACATCCTCGCCCGGGCGGTAGCCGGCCCGCTCCACTGCGCTCAGGATGAGCTCGATGGCGGACTCGTTGGACGCGAGGTCAGGGGCAAAGCCGCCTTCGTCACCCACTGTCGTCGCGAGATCCTTGTCGGCAAGCACACGTTTGAGGCTTTGAAAGACCTCCGCCCCACAGCGTACCGCCTCGCGGAAGGAGCCCGCACCGGTCGGCATGATCATGAACTCCTGCAGATCGACGTTGTTGTCCGCGTGCGCGCCGCCGTTGATGATGTTCATCATCGGCACCGGCATCTGGAACGGTCCCTCACCGCCGAGCAGGCGAAACAGCGACACGCCGCGCTCGCGCGCCGCCGCACGCGCCACACCCAACGACACCGCGAGAATGGCGTTCGCCCCGAGCACGCTCTTGTTGGGGGTCGCATCGAGCGCGATCAAGCAGTCATCTATGGCGCGCTGATTGAACGGGTCCATGCCGGTGAGCGCCGGGCGTATCACGTCCTGGACATTGAGCATGGCCTTGATCAAGCCGAGCCCCGCGTAGCGCGCCGGGTCGCCGTCGCGCAACTCCAGCGCTTCGCGCGTGCCGGTCGATGCCCCGGACGGCACGGCGGCACGCGCCAACGCGCCCGATTCCAGCAGGACGTCCACCTCGAGCGTGGGGTTACCGCGTGAATCGATGATCTCGCGACTGCGAAGGTCCTGAATTCGTGACATGTGATCGACCTCGTCTGATGAATGGCGTCCGCGCAATGGGGTCAACAATGAGATCAGGTTTTGCCTTGTGGCGATTCAGAAGACAACATCACTTCGATGATCTTGAGCCTTTAGCGACAAGCACGGCCTGACTCCTGTCCCTGCTGCACGGGGTACGCATCAACCCCGCGCGATTTCACCACCGTATCGATGGCCTGCAGCGTCTCCAGCAACGCTGCCATGTCGCCGAGCGGCCAGGCATTCGGCCCATCGCTCAACGCCTGCTCGGGATCCGGGTGCGTCTCCATGAATATGCCCGACACGCCGGCGGCGACGGCAGCTCGCGCCAGCACGGGTACGAACTCGCGCTCGCCGCCGGAGCTCGCGCCGCGCCCGCCCGGCATCTGCACGGAATGCGTCGCGTCGAACACGACCGGGCAACCGGTCTCGCGCATGACCGCCAGGCTGCGCATGTCCGAAACCAGGTAATTGTAACCGAAGCTCGCACCACGCTCGCAGACCATGATGGCCGGGTTGCCGGTGGCACGCGCCTTGTCGACCACGTGGCGCATGTCCCACGGCGCCAGGAACTGGCCCTTCTTGATGTTGACCGGTTTGCCCTGCGCCGCGACGCTGCGGATGAAATTCGTCTGCCGGCACAGGAAAGCAGGCGTCTGCAGCACGTCCACCACATCGGCGACCTCGCCGAGCGGCGTGTCCTCGTGCACGTCGGTGAGGACCGGCACACCGAGCTCGCCTCGCACCCGCGCGAGGATCTCGAGACCACGCTCGAGCCCCGGCCCGCGAAAGCTGCGGTAAGAGGAACGATTGGCCTTGTCGAAAGAGGACTTGAAGATGAACGGCATGCCAAGACGCTGGGTCATCTCCTTCAACGCCTGCGCGCACTCGAGCACCATCGCCTCCGACTCGATGACGCAAGGGCCCGCGATCAGGAATACCCGCTCGCCGGGACCGGCCTTGAAATCACAGATTTGCATGACGCCGGCCGCCCTGCTGAATACTCCGCGCTAGACGGCCTGCAGGGTCGCCGCGCGCTCCCTGCACATTGCCGCTGCCTCGATCAACCCCCGGAACAGCGGATGCCCGTCGCGCGGATTGGAAGTGAACTCCGGATGGAACTGACATCCGACGAACCACGGGTGATCGACAAGCTCGACGACCTCGACCAGATTGCCGTCCAGCGTCTTGCCGGCGATGACGAGCCCCGCGTCCTGCAGTTCGTCCATGTAGGTGTTGTTGAACTCGTAGCGGTGGCGGTGACGCTCGACGATGACATCCCTATCGTAGAGCGCCCGTGCACGTGACTCGCGACGCAAGCGCACGGGCTGTCCGCCCAGGCGCATGGTACCGCCCAGATCCGAACCTTCGCTGCGCCGCTCAACGAGCCCCCCGGCGGTCACCCACTCCGTGACCAGCGCGATGACAGGATACGGGGACTCGATATCGAACTCGGTGCTGTTCGCGCCCCGCATGTGCGCCACGTTGCGCGCGAACTCGATGACCGCGACCTGCATGCCCAGGCACAACCCCAGATAGGGCACACCGTTGAGCCTCGCAAACCTGGCCACGGCGATCTTGCCCTCGATGCCGCGTTTGCCGAAGCCGCCGGGCACCAGCACAGCGTCGGAGTCGCGCAGACAGCCCGTGCCGTCGCGCTCGATGTCCTCGGAATCCACGTAGTTGATGCTGACACGCGTGCGCGTCTTGATGCCCGCGTGGATGAGCGCCTCGGAAAGGGACTTGTACGAGTCGGTGAGATCCACGTACTTGCCCACCATCGATACGGTGACCTCGCCGGTAGGATGCTCCAGCCCCTCGACCACGGCGTCCCACTCATCCAGGTCGATCTCGCCGGTCTCGAGGCCCAGGCGCTCCACAACGATGTCGTCGAGTCCCTGCTCGTGCAGCAGGCGCGGGATCTTGTAGATGCTGTCCATATCGGGCGCCGAGATTACGGAACGCTCTTCCACGTTCGTGAACAACGCGATCTTGCGCCGCTCGTTATCGGGCAGAACACGGTCGGCCCGGCACAGCAGGATGTCGGGCTGGATGCCGATGGAGCGCAGCTCCTTGACCGAGTGTTGCGTGGGCTTGGTCTTGACCTCGCCCACGACGCCGATGTAGGGCACCAGGGTGAGATGGATGAACAACGTGAAGGACTGCCCCAGCTCTATGCGCAGCTGGCGGATGGTCTCGAGGAACGGCAGCGACTCGATGTCGCCCACCGTGCCGCCAATCTCGACCACCGTGACCTCGGCGTTTTGCGCGGCGCTCTGCACACAGGTCTTGATCTCGTCGGTGATGTGCGGAATCACCTGCACGGTGCCGCCCAGGTACTCACCGCGGCGCTCCTTGGCGATGACGTTCTGGTAGATCTGCCCGGTGGTGAAGTTGTTGTCCTTGCCCATGCGCGTTCGCACGAAGCGCTCGTAATGGCCGAGATCCAGGTCAGTCTCGGCACCGTCGTGGGTGACGAACACCTCACCGTGCTGGAACGGATTCATGGTGCCCGGATCGACATTGATGTAGGGGTCCAGCTTGATGAGGGTGACGTTGAGCCCGCGCGCCTCGAGCGTCGCGGCAAGCGAGGCGGACGCGATACCCTTGCCAAGTGAGGAGACCACCCCGCCCGTGACGAAAATGAACCGCGTCATGCTCCTCCCAGAGCGTTGCTGACAGGCCACATAGACGGCCATCGGACGGGTAGACAACTTAACAAATTTGCCACGGCTTAACAATCACCCGGCTGTCGGGAACCGCGCTCGCGCCGCTGCACGGAGGGCGCGTGCCTCGGCGCCGAATCGCCACCGGTCGAACGGCGAGTTGGCCGAAATCAGCGTGCGCTCGTAGC
>CAZSDY010000102.1:0-12749 GCA_964605765.1 uncultured Ectothiorhodospiraceae bacterium
ATTCGCCTCGAAGAGGGACGGATCACCACGGACTACCTGAGCGAGACGCCGGGGAGCGGACCGCTCGAGCCCGTGTGGTATCAATGCTTGTTGCCGCCCAAGGCGTCGGAGCGAATCAACATACATCCCCTGTGGGCCCCGTCCCAGCGCTATGATCCCGCGCGTTTCGTTCTGTTCAGTTTTTCGTTTCTAGACAACGGGGGGCTAGAGGCGGTAGACGGGGGGCGGTGCGTGCGTGGCGTCTGCGGTGGCATGAGATGGACCAGTGCAGGGGAACCACGATTCTTTCGGTGCGCCGCGGCGACATGGTAGTCGTCGGCGGGGACGGGCAGGTGTCTTTCGGCAACACGGTGATGAAGAGCAACGCGCGCAAGGTGCGCCGCCTGTATCACGACAAGGTGGTCACCGGCTTCGCCGGCGGCACCGCGGATGCTTTCACGTTGTTCGACAGGTTCGAGGGCAAGCTCGAAGAGCACCACGGCAACCTGATGCGTGCCGCGGTCGAGCTTGCCAAGGATTGGCGCACCGACCGCATCCTGCGCCGCCTGGAGGCGCTGCTGATTGTCGCTGACGCATCCCAATCGTTTGTCATCTCCGGCAACGGTGATGTGATCGAGCCCGAGCACGACGCGGTCGCCATCGGTTCGGGCGGCCCGTTTGCGCTGGCGGCCGCGCGTGCCATGATCGAGAACACGGATCTCGAGGCTCGCACCATCGTCGAGAAATCCCTCGCCATCGCCGCCGACATCTGCGTGTACACCAACGCGAGTCTGGTCATAGAGGAACTTTCAGCCGCGCCCGGCCAGGAGGCGGCCCTTCAGAGCCCATAAGCGATGTCCCACATGACACCCAGAGAAATCGTGCACGAGCTCGACAAGCACATCATCGGGCAGGCGAGTGCCAAGCGCGCGGTGGCCATCGCGCTGAGAAACCGCTGGCGACGGCTGCAGGTGAGCGAGGATCTGCGCGGCGAGATAACCCCGAAGAACATCCTGATGATCGGCCCCACGGGTGTCGGTAAAACCGAGATCGCGCGGCGTCTCGCGCGGCTCGCGAATGCGCCGTTCGTGAAGGTGGAGGCCACCAAGTTCACCGAGGTGGGGTATGTGGGTCGCGACGTGGAGTCGATCGTGCGCGATCTCGTGGACGTGGCGGTCAAGATGCATCGCGAGCAGGAGACCGAGAAGGTCAAGAACCGGGCCGAGGACGCCGCCGAGGAGCGCATCCTGGATACATTGTTACGTCCCGCCCGCGATGAGGCGCAGGAGAGCGAGCCTTCCCCGACCCGGCAGAAGTTGCGCAAGATGTTGCGCGAGGGTGCGCTCGACGACCGGGAAATCGAGATAGAGGTGAGCGCCGCCACCATCGGCGTGGAGATCATGGCACCGCCCGGCATGGAGGAGATGACCAGCCAGCTTCAGGGCATGTTCCAAAACCTCTCGGGCAGCCGTACGCGCAGCCGCAAGATGCGCATCAAGGACGCGCTCAAGCTGCTCACCGAGGAGGAAGCGGCCAAGCTCATCGACGAGGAGGACCTGAAAGCCCGCGCGGTGGCTGATGCGGAGCAGAACGGCATCGTCTTCATAGACGAGCTGGACAAGGTCGCCAAGCGCAGCGAGACACGCGGTGCTGATATATCGCGCGAGGGCGTGCAGCGCGACCTGTTGCCGCTGGTCGAGGGCAGCACGGTGACCACGAAGTACGGCATGATCCGCACCGATCACGTTCTGTTCATTGCCTCCGGCGCGTTTCATTTCGCGAAGCCCTCCGACCTCATTCCGGAGCTGCAGGGTCGGTTGCCCATACGCGTGGAGCTCGACTCGCTGGGCGTGGCGGAGTTCGTGCGCATACTGCGCGAGCCCGACGCCTCGCTCACCGAGCAGTACTCGGCGCTGATGACCACAGAGGGGCTGGCGCTCGAGTTCAGTGACGAGGGCGTGGCGCGCATCGCCGAGGTGGCCTGGCAGGTCAACGAGCGCACCGAGAACATCGGTGCCCGGCGGCTGCACACGGTGCTCGAGCGATTGCTCGAGATCGTCTCATTCGAGGCACCCGACCGGTCCGGCGAGACGGTCGTGGTGGACGCCGGGTATGTCGATTCCCATCTCGGCGAGCTGTTGGAGAACGACGACCTGGCGAAGTACATTCTCTAGCCTTCATGAAGAGCCGCCAGACCCACTTCGGATACCAGCGCGTGGCCGCGAGCGAGAAGGCACGCCGTGTGGGCGCGGTGTTCGACTCAGTGGCCGGGCGCTACGACCTGATGAACGACCTGATGTCGCTCGGTACCCACCGTCTGTGGAAGCGCTACACGGTCGCCGTGTGTGCGGCGCGCGCGGGCGATGCGGTGCTCGACGTGGCCGGCGGCACCGGCGACCTGGCTCTGCACTTCGCGCGCCGCGTCGGATGCGATGGGCGAGTCGTGCTGGCCGACATCAACTCGGCGATGCTGGAGCGGGGCCGGTGCCGCCTCCTGGACGCCGGGATGGTTGCGTCGATCGCCCTGGTGCGCGCCGACGCGCAGGCGCTGCCTTTCGCGGATGGCTCCTTCGACCAGGTGTGCATCGGCTTTGGGCTTCGCAACGTGACCGACAAGAGCGCCGCACTCGCTTCGATGTACCGGGTCCTGCGCCCCGGCGGACAGCTCGCGGTGCTCGAGTTCTCGCGCCTCGGCGTGGCGGCGCTGCGTCCGCTGTACGACGCCTACTCCTTCAAGGTGCTGCCGCTGCTGGGCCGCGCCGTTGCCGGTGATGCCGACAGCTACCGCTACCTCGCCGAATCGATCCGCATGCACCCCGACCAGGACGCGCTGCAGCGCATGATGGAGCAAGCCGGATTCGCGCGTTGCTCGTACGACAATCTCGCGGCGGGCATCGTTGCGCTGCACCGCGGCTACAAGCTGTGATGGACACCGGCGCCGCGTCAGGTGTCGCGCCCGGCGCCGGGACCGGTCCATGAGCGGGGCGGGGATGCTCGGCGCCGTGGAGCGTATGCTGAACGCCCTGCTGCGGCTCGACCCGGATGCCCCGGCACGCCTGGAGCCGCTGGCGGGCACGGTGCTGCAGGTCGAGATCGACTCCGTCACGACCGTGTTCGTGCGTTTCGACATCGATGGCCTGAGCTTGCTCGAGGCCGTGGACGAGTCACCCACCGCACACATTCGCGGCACGCCCGCAGCGCTGCTCGCGCTGCTCGGCGCCAGAGGGCCGATCGCTGCCGGGGTCACCGTATCGGGTGACGTGGATGCGCTGAGCACCGTCAGAACGGCCATGGCGGGGCTGGACCTCGATTGGGAGGAGCGTCTTTCCACCTTCATCGGCGATGCGCCGGCGTACGCGTTCGGTAACGCGGCGCGCGCGTTCGACGCATGGGCACGGCGCAGCGGCGCGCTGGCGCTGCGCGATTTCTCCGAGTATCTGCGCGAAGAAGCCGAGCTGGCACCGGGCGCCGGCGAGGTGCGCGAGTTTCTCGGCGCGGTCGATGCAGTGCGCGACGACGTGGAGCGCCTGGGCCAGCGCGTGCAGCGGCTCGTGGTGCGATCGCGATGCGCTTGATCACGACGCTGCGCCAGGCTTTCAGGCTGATCCACATCACCGCGGTGCTGGTGCGCCATGGCATCGACGAGGTCATCCTGGGTGCCGATGCGCTGCGCCCGGTGCGCTTCCTGCTCTACCTGCTGCCCTGGAACTGGGTGCGCAGCTTCCAGGAGCCTGCCAGCGTGCGCATTCGCCGCGCACTCGAGGATCTGGGACCGATTTTCGTCAAGTTCGGGCAGATCCTCTCCACCCGTCGCGACCTGCTGCCCGATGATATCGTCGACGAGCTCTCGAAGCTGCAGGACGCGGTGCCGCCGTTTCCAGGGGAGCAGGCGCGGCGCATCATCGAGGCGGCCTACCGTTGTCCTCTCGAGGATGCGTTCGCCGAGTTCGACGAGCGTCCGCTGGCATCCGCATCCATCGCACAGGTGCACGCCGCCACGCTGCGCGACGGCCGCAAGGTCGTGGTCAAGGTCGTGCGTCCCGGCATAGAGGCCATCATCGCGCACGATCTGGGGATCATGTACACGCTGGCCGAGCTTGCCGAGCGCTACTGGCGCGAGAGCCACAGGTTGCGCCCGCGCGCCGTGGTCGCCGAGTACGAGAAGACCATCCTCGACGAGCTGGACCTGATGCGCGAGGCAGCGTCGGCCTCGCAGCTGAGGAGGAACTTCCAGGGCTCCGGGCTGCTCTACGTGCCCGAGATCCACTGGAAGCTCACGCGCCGCGACGTGATGGTGGCAGAGCGCATATCGGGCATACCCATCAGCGACGTGGAGTCCCTGGTCGCGCACGGAGTCGACCTCGAGGTGCTGGCCGAGCGCGGTGTGGACATCTTCTTCACGCAGGTCTTCACGCATAATTTCTTCCACGCGGACATGCACCCCGGCAACATTTTCGTGTCCGCCGAGAACCCGCGTGACCCGACCTACGTGGCGGTGGACTTCGGCATCATGGGAAGCCTCACCCCCGACGACCAGCGTTACCTGGCGGAGAACTTCCTCGCTTTTTTCAACCGGGATTACTATCGCGTGGCGGAGCTGCACGTGCTCTCCGAGTGGGTGCCGTCGGACACCCGCGTGGACGAGTTCGAGTCCGCCATCCGCAGCGTGTGCGAGCCGATATTCGATCGTCCATTGAAGGAGATCTCGTTCGCCGGCTTGCTGGTGCATCTGTTCCAGACCGCGCGGCGCTTCCACATGGAGGTGCAGCCCCAGCTCGTGCTGCTGCAAAAGACCCTGCTCAACATCGAGGGGCTGGGCCGCGAGCTCTACCCCGACCTCGACCTGTGGCGGACCGCCAAGCCGTTCCTCGAGGCGTGGGTGCGCGAGCGCATCGGCGGCCAGGCGATGCTGCGCGAGTTGCAGAAGCAGGCCCCGCGCTGGGGAGAGACGCTGCCGGTGTTGCCGGGCCTTGCCTACGAGGTGTTGCGCCAGGCACGCGACGGCAAGCTGCGCGTGGATGCCGGCAGGGACGATCTGCGGGCCATTCGCCGCGAGATCCGCCGCGCGAACCTGCGCAGCGTGCTGGCCACAGTGGGCAGCGCGTTCCTCCTCGGTGCCACCGTGCTGCTCGGACTCGACGGCTTCGGGCCGACCATGCTGGGCGATGCGCCGATCATGTCGTGGCTACTCGGCCTCATCGGCCTGTATCTCATCTGGGCCGCCTGGCCCGGCCGTGGAGACTGAGAAGCCTGTTTCAGTCCCCCTGACAAGGCCCGCGCAGGGCAACCGCGATCAGCGCGGCGCCGAGCGCCGCATAGACCGCGAACAGCAGGCACACGGACTCGATCGACAGTCCCAGGTCCATCAGCCCGCCCATGCTTATCGGCCCCAATGCGGAAGCAAATACGCTGAGCGCGGTCGCCATGCTCTTGATCGCGCCAATGCTCGCTAGGCCGTAGAGTTCCGCCCACAGCGCAGGCGTCGCGGTGAGCGCCATCCCGGCGCATGCGTGCTAGCGCACGCGGATTCGAGGGCGCGGGGCTTGCGTGTCGCGTAACGTGAGTTGCCCGCGGGGCAGGCCGAGGCGCCGGCTGAGCAGTTCCGAGACGCGCACCAGGCGTATGCCGAGCGTGTCGAGGGTGGCGAGCCTTTGTTCCAGCACGCCAAGCGTTTGCGGCCAGGGGTGGCCGATGGCGAGTGCCGTGCCGCGGCGCATGGCTTGGCGCACCAGGGTGTCGAACTGCTTGTTGATCTGCTCGGGATCGCGACTGTTGTCCAGGAACACGTCCCTGGATGTGGCGGCCACCCCGTGCTCGCGGGCCACCACCGTCACCACGCTCTGCGGCACCGTGCGGCTGTCAATGAAGAAGAGTTCCTCGTGCCGGTGCATGATGTGGCTCATCAGGAAGCTGATGGGCTGAGTGCGGGCCGTGAAATAGCTGCCCATGTGATTGTTGATGCCGCGTATGTGTGGCACGGCAGCAATGGCGTCCTCTAGTGCCGCGACCATCTGCTCGCGCGTCATGTCGGCCATCAGGGTGCCGGGTTCGAGCCTTCTGTGTTCCTCTTCGACCGGCTCCAGCGGCAGATGCAGCAGTACTTCCTTGTGCCTGGCATGGGCCGTGTCTGCCATGGCGCGTGCGAACGGGGTGTGCGGAAGCACCGAGTAGCTCACGGCACCGGGCAGGCCCAGGGCCCTGAGTCCATCAGTGTGCCGGTAGCCCATGTCGTCGATGATGATGGCGACCATCGGCGCGTCGGCGAACGCGCCGCGCATAGGCGTCGCGGCACCGGGCAAGGGCCCGCGGCCGGCGGCGACCGTGCTGAACCCGATCAGCAATGTCGCCAGCCATGCGCGACAACACGTCCCTCTACCGATGCGATTCTCAGTGAGCACGTTTCAGGGTATTCCCAGTAATGTGTGGTGCCGCGGCCGGTCTCCTCAGACCACGCACGGGAGATTTCGCCCGCACGCGCGCTGCCACGGTCACTCCGGCGCTGTTGTCGCTTTGTCACACGCCTGGCCACGGTGGCGGAGCCGCCGCAGCTTTAGTGCAGTATAGTCAGCCCCTTGAGCAGATTCAGGGCCTCGTACAGGGCATAGTCGTCGCTTGCCAGCACACCTTGCTGCGGTTGCGCGGCTTCAGCGGCCGCGTCGTCGCCGTTCCCGTTGTCCAGATGGCGCGCCAGATCCGCCTCCGTGATGCGCGTCGTGTCCTTGTTCTCCGTCTCGGCCACCTTGACGTTGTCGAGCTTGATGTCGGGGACAATGCCCGTTGCCTGAATGGAGTTACCCGAGGGCGTGTAGTAGCGCGCCGTGGTGAGCTTCAGCGCCGAGCCGTTTTCCATCGGCAGGATGGTCTGCACCGAGCCCTTTCCGAAGGTCTTGCTGCCCATGATGATGGCGCGCTTGTGATCCTTGAGCGCGCCCGCCACGATCTCCGATGCCGAGGCCGAACCCCCGTTTACCAGCACCACGATGGGTGCGCCGCCGAGGACATCTGTCGGCTTGGCATTGAACTTGAGCTTTGCCTCGTCGAGGCGCCCTTCGGTGTAGACGATGATGCCTTTCCTCAGGAACGCATCCGACACCGAAACAGCCGCGCTCAGCACACCGCCGGGATTGTTCCTGAGATCGAGCACCACGCCCGTGAGAGGACCGCCGTGGTCCTTCTTCATCTGCGAGACGGCTTCGCGCAGATTCTCCCCGGTGCGCGATTGGAACTGGGTGATCCTGAGGTAGCCGTAGCCCTGCTCGAGGATTCGGCTCTTGATGCTGGTCACCTTGATCACGTCGCGTACGATGACGATCGTGATCGGCTGCTCCTGCGTGTCCCTGATGATGGTCAGCTTGATCTCTGAGCCCGGCTTGCCGCGCATGATCTTGACAGCATCGTTGAGGCTCATGCCCTTGACCGGGGTGTCGTCGAGCCGAATGATCAGATCTCCGGCCTTGACACCCGCTTGCTCGGCCGGCGTGTCGTCGATAGGTGCGATGACCTTGACGAATCCGTCTTCCATGCCGACCTCGATGCCCAGGCCACCGAACTCGCCGCTGGTGCCGGCCTGCAACTCACTGTAGTCGTCCGGCGTGAGATAGGACGAATGTGGGTCGAGCCCCGAGAGCATGCCCCGAATGGCGTTGTCGAGCAGTGTCTTGTCGTCGATGGGCTCCACGTAATCGTTCTTGATCTTGGCGAATACTTCGGTGAAGGTCCGCAAGTCGTCGAGCGGCAGCCTGGCTTGCTCCTTTCCGGCCAGCACGCCCTGCGTCAACGACAGCAGGGCTCCAACCAGAAGGCCTATCATCAAGACCGGCAGATTGCGCGTAAACACGTTCATTCATTATCCTCCGGGTACGACACGGCATGCGAGAGGATAAGACCGCGCCCGATGAGTGACAAGCGCCGGCACGCGGGCGAGACAACACGATACCGCATGATAGCCGGCGGCAAGGTCGTCACCCAAATCCATTTTTCCGCAGTGCACCGGGATGCCGTTCACGCTCCGGCGCCCCCGGCACGACACCATCTCACGGGGTCGGTGGGTATCCCGTCGTGGCGGATCTCGAAGTACAGTCCGCTCCGCTCGCTGCCACCGCTGTTGCCCACCAGCGCGATGATCTCGCCCCCGTCAACCCAATCCCCCACCTCCTTGAACAGGGTCTGGTTTCTGCCGTAGAGGCTCATGTACCCGTCTCCATGGTCGATGATCAACAGCAATCCGAAGCCGCGCAGCCAGTCCGCGAACGCCACCCTGCCACGTGATACGGCGCGCACCGGCTCGCCTTCGTCGGCCGCGATGAGGACCCCGCGCCACTTGGCAGCGCCGGTTGGCATGGCGCTGTCGAAACGCCGGACAATAAGTCCGTGCGAGGGCCAGGGCAACTCGCCGCGCAGGCTCGCGAAGCGCTCGTTGCCCGCGCTGCCTTCCGGGATGTCATTGAGCGCACGCAGGTCAGAGAGCAGCGCCTGGAGCTTCTCCTCGTCCGCCTTGAGTCGCTCGAGGTGGGCCGCGTTGTTGTCTATCTCGCGTGCCAGATTGGCCACCAGTGAAACCCTTCGCTGCTTGATATCATCGAGCTCGGACCTTGCGCCGGATTTGTCGTCCTTGAGCTGCAGCAACGCGGCGCGCTTGAGCTCGATGGTGCTCTTCAACGTGGCCAGGTCCGCAAGGCGTGATTCGAGATCGAGGATCTGACGGGTGCGCGCGCGCTGAAAATACCCGTGATAAGCGACTGTTCTGCCGAGCGCTGCCGGGTTTTCCTGGTTGAGCAGCAGCTTCACGTAGTCCTGGCGGGCGACAGCGTATGAGGCCCTGATACGCCTTGCCAGCGCACGTCGGTACTTGTCCAGCATCGAGAGCTGGCGCTGCTGCTCCTCTACCAGCCGCTCGAGCTCGCCGCCACTCGCGGCGAGCCGGCGTTCGATGGTATGCAACTGCTTGACCAGCAGGCCCGCCTGCAGCTCGTTGCGGCGCAACTCGCCGAGCACGCGTTCACGGCTGGATTGCGCCTCGTTGATCCGGGCCGTCAGGCGCTCAATCCGCGCACGCACCGTGGTGAGCGCTTCCTCGGCTGGTTGTGCCGCGAGCGGCATTGCCGCAGAAAACCAGAGCAAAACAACGGTCAGGATTCGCATGGGGCCGTTCACGCCGGTATGGTTGACACCGGGATTTGGATCATCCATCCGCCGCAGGACCGCGAGCCTCGCGACCACAGGGCTGCGTTTCGCGAGAGAGGAACAATATTTCGCGATGGCCATTTGAAATCGCATCATTACTGTATAGAATTTTCGCGCCGGGGTGAAGCTTGCGCATTTCTTTGTTTCCCCTCGATGGGGCACGTTCAGGGCGTAGCGCAAGGCTTGCAACCTCGTGTCGCGCAGGGCATCGAACCCGTATGAGATGATGTGGTGAGGACCCGGCACCTTGCGTCTGCCCGTGGTGCTCAATGAAGTCTTTTGCAGGTAGATATGGAACAGTTTCTCGAGTTCTTCGCCAACCATACCATGCTGTTCGCCGCGTTGTTCGCGATCGTCGGCGCGCTCGCCTGGACCACATTGGGTCCCGGGGCCGGTGCCAGGAAAGTGACTCCGGCCGCGGCCACGCAGATGATCAACAACGCGGACGCTGCGGTGCTGGATGTGCGCGGCGAAGGCGAGTTCAACGAAGGGCACATCGTCAACGCGATCCATATTCCCCTGAATTTTCTGGCAGAGCGGCTGGACAAGCTGGAAAAGTACCGGAATCGCCCCATCGTCGCGGCGTGTCGCACCGGGCAGCAGGCGGCCGTGGCCTGCGCGACTCTCAGAAAGAACGGTTTCGAGAAGGTACACAGCCTCAGCGGGGGTATCCTCGCCTGGCAGGACGCGAATCTGCCGTTAACAAAAAAGTAAGCGGTGTGCGCGGTTCGTGCCATCGCAATGACCGTCGGCACCGGCGTCCCTGTCAGACACTGCACCTGCGCAGGGATGGGGCGCGCATGACGCAACTGATACATGAAGCCACTTGACGCATGGAGCTTGACATGTCGGCAGAAGAAAGCCCCCGAGCATCTTCCGAAGCGCTTCCCGCAGGGGCACGCTTTCTGATTCTGAAGGTTTTCGTCAAGGATATTTCCTACGAGTCACCCAACGCACCGGAAATTTTCCGCTCGGACTGGAAACCGGACGTCGACCTGCAGATGCACAACAGTGCGAGGAAGGTCGCCGGGGACACCTACGAGATAGCGGTACGCATGACCGCGACGGCCACCGTCGGCGAGCAGACCGCATTTCTGGTGGAGGTCGTCCAGGCCGGGATTTTCCAGATTTCGGGCTTCGACGATGAGGAACTCAGGGAGGCACTGGGCAGCACCTGTCCCGCCATCCTCTTTCCGTTCGTACGCGAGACGGTGTCCGATCTGGTCACGCGCGGCGGATTCCCGCAGCTCCTCCTTGCCCCGGTCAACTTCGACGTGCTCTACCAGCGCCAGCTCGCGCAGGATGCCGTGGCCACATCCGGTGCGCCAGCGCCGTGAGCGGCGTGCTGGTGCCATCGCACGCGCCCTAACCCGGTGGGTCGCAAGTCCTCGGCGTGCGATGCTATTGCCGTCCTGGGCGCCGGCGCCTGGGGCACGGCGCTCGCGCTGGTGCTCGCGCGCAACGGGCACGGTACGGTGCTTTGGGGGCGCGACGGCAATGCCATGGCACGAATGTCTGCCGAGCGGTGCAACGAGCGCTACCTTCCGGGCCGGCCTTTTCCCGAGTGCCTGCGGGTGAGTGGCGAATTCGAGACCGCCGTGGGTGCCGTGCGCGATGTCCTGATCGCAACACCGAGCCATGCATTCCGCGAAACCGTCGAGCGTCTGCAGCATTGCCGGGGCGATAGCCTGCGTGTCGCGTGGGCCACCAAGGGGCTGGAGCCCGGGTGCGGGCGGTTGCTGCACGAGGTTGCCGCCGGGCTGCTCGGTGACGACACCCCGAGTGCCGTGCTCTCGGGTCCGACCTTCGCCGCCGAGGTGGCGAGGAACCTGCCGGCGGCCGTCACCATCGCTTCCCGGTCACACGAGTATGCGGCCGATCTGGCGGCGCGTTTCCACGGCGAGAGGTTTCGTGTCTATACGAGCACCGACATCGTCGGCGTGCAGGTCGGTGGGGCGCTGAAGAACGTGCTGGCGCTGGCTGCCGGGATTGCCGATGGTCTGGGGTTCGGCGCCAACACGCGCGCCGCCTTGATCACGCGCGGTCTTGCAGAGCTGATGCGCTTCGGCGCGGCGCGCGGTGGCCGGCGCGAAACATTCATGGGGCTCGCGGGGCTGGGGGATCTGGTGCTCACCTGCACCGACGACCAGTCGCGAAACCGGCGCGCGGGGCTCATCATAGGCCGAGGCGGGACGCTCGCCCAGGCGCGGGCCGAGGTCGGGCCGGTGATAGAGGGGGTGCGTACCGCGATCGAGGTCATGCGCGTGGCGCGAGAGCTGGGGGTGGAAATGCCCATCGTCGAGCAGGTCGAGCGTGTGCTCGATGGGGGCGTGAATCCGTCCGACGCCGTGGGTGCGCTGCTCGCGCGCGCCCCCGGATGGGAGGTCACCTGATGCGCTGGAGCGGTGCGCACGTGCACCTTGCGCGGCCGGCCCGCGTCGCACGCGGCGGCAGCGGCGCCGGTGCTCGGGCGTATAATGGCGCTGCCGGCCGGGGGGCGAAGTTCACAACTATCGGGGGTCCAGGCCCATGCGGCGCGACGTGAAAAATGGCGCTGAGTGATGACGAGGTACGGCGGCTGTCGGTCGATTTCTGTGGCCTGGCGTTGCGCACGCCGGTCGTGGCGCTCTCAGGCTGCGTCGGGTTCGGCGAGGAGTATACGCGCGTGGAGGGATTCTCGAACCGCGACCTGGGAGCGATCTGTCTCAAGGGCACCACCAGGGAAGCGCGGCTCGGCAATGCCCCTCACCGCGTGTGGGAGACGCCGGGCGGCATGCTCAACGCCATCGGCCTGCAGAATCCCGGCGCGCGCTACGTGGTCGATCGCATCCTGCCGTCGCTCGATTTCAGCGAGACGCGATACATCGCCAACCTGTCGGGCTCGACGGTCGAGGAATACGCCGAAGTCACGCGCATCTTCGACGACTCGCCCATAGACGCCATGGAAGTCAACATATCCTGCCCGAACGTCAGGGAGGGGGGGGTGGCGTTCGGCAACAGCCCCGACATGTCGGCGCGCGTGGTCGCGGCGTGCCGCGCCGCGACGGCCAAGCCCATCATTACCAAGCTGTCTCCCAACCAGACGGATATCGCCGAGAACGCCCGGCGCTGTATCGAGGCGGGTACCGACGGGCTGGCGGTCATCAACACCATGATGGGCATGGCCGTGGACGTCGAAACCGCGCGGCCGGTCATCGGCAGCAACCAGGCGGGGCTGTCGGGCCCGGCCATCAAGCCCATCGCACTGCTCAAGGTGCACCAGGTCTACCAGGTGGCGCGCCCGCACCGCATCCCGATCATCGGGCAGGGCGGCATAGCGAGCGGCACCGATGCAATCGAGTTCCTGATGGCCGGCGCAAGCGCCGTGGGTGTCGGCACCGCGCTTTTCTACGATCCATTGGTGTGTCCCAGGATCAATGCAGCCATCATCGAGCACATGGACCGCCATGGCGTGGCCGCGGTGTGCGACCTGACCGGCGCGCTGCGGCTCAACTGAGCCTCCAGCCGCGTGAGGGAGAACGGTGTCAGCGCGGAGGGAGAACGGGGTCAGTTCTAACATTCCAACACCCGTCCGCGGATCACGGCGT
>CAZSDY010000103.1:0-6463 GCA_964605765.1 uncultured Ectothiorhodospiraceae bacterium
ATCACCTCTCTGCCGACGCGAGCTCGAGCAGATCGGGTGCGCCGCCGTGATGCCGCTCGCCGCGCCCATCGGCTCGGGGCTCGGCATTCGCAACCCCTACAATATTCTCACCATTGTGGAAAATGCGGGTGTGCCGATTATCGTCGATGCGGGGGTGGGCACAGCCTCCGACGCGGCCGTGGCCATGGAGCTCGGCTGCGACGGCGTGCTGATGAACACCGCCGTGGCCGCGGCGCGCGATCCGCTGCTCATGGCGTCGGCGATGAAGAAGGGCATAGAGGCGGGCCGCGAAGCGTACCTGGCGGGCCGCATGCCGCGAAAGCGCTTCGCGAGCGCGTCCTCGCCGATCGATGGCACCATCGCGACGGCTTGAGCGCCAGGTTGCCCTCCAGTCGCGGATTGGTTCGGCCACGCGAGCCCGATTGACCGCATATTTCGGCGCCGCGAGCTGACGAGTCCAGGACGGACTCTTCCACGCTACGGCTAACGAACTTTGCGGTGGTCCCAGCTCGTGATCTTTGCGGGCGTGATACGGAATACGACGCGCTTCGCCCGACTCTTGCGCGCGTTCGCGAGCAGCTCATCACGTGCCGACGCCGGGCTGTAGCGCCCCTGTATCCTCGCTTTCAGCTCACAGCTCTCGTCGAAATCCTCGACCCGAGTCGCGCGCCCGCTCACCACCACGCCGCGCAGATCCCGATATTCCTCACCGGCCTCCATCAGCAGCGCGACCCTCGCATCGCGCATCATGTTCAGCGCTTTCTGCGCCTTGGCGTAGGTGTCGAGAATGATCGCGCCGCCCGCGATGGCGAAGTGCATGGTCACGAGATGCGGGCTGCCGTCACGGTTCAGGGTGGCGAGCTGGAGCTTGCTCGATGCCTCGATGAAGCGCCAGACTTCCTCGTCGCTCATGCGGATTCGGCGTCGCTGGTCTGCCATGATCTATCCTCGTTCGGGCCTCTCGCAGTGAACATGGTCGCGCTGGATCCACGGCATCGGGAGGGTCAGGCGATGCGAGCGGCGTGCGCGACGATACAATTCGGCGGAGCTTGGCAGGACTCCGCTGAAAGGCAACCGCGGGCGCCACTCGGCCAGGTGTCAGGCGATGCGCTGACAGGGCGATTCGGATACGGTACGGAACAATGATGAACCGGGCGCCCGCGGAAGAGCGAAGCCGCGACCGATCAATCCACGGAGCCGAGATCGATCTCCACGCCCTCCCTGGCCAGTATGCACGGCATGTTGGAATGGCGCTGGCGCGCGAGCTCCGCTGCCTTCTTCTGCAGCGCATCGAGGCGTTCGTCGTCATAGCTGGGATCGTGGCTGAACAGATAGAGTTCCTTGACCCCCGCGTCTATGGCCGAGTTCACCGTTTCTTTATAGCAGGAATGGCCCCAGCCACGCTTCTTGGCATAGTCGTTCGGCATGTACTGGGCGTCGTGAATGAGGATGTCGGCACGGTCCATGAACTCGAGCCCACGCCACTTCTGCTCTTCCTTCATCTCCTCGAGCAGCATGCGTTCGTGCTCGTCGAACTCTTCCTTGCGCGCGTCGATGGCCTGGTTGATGAAGGCAAGCTCGTTATCGGGGGCATATACGATGGTCGTGCCGTTGACCTTGATGCGGTAAGCGTAGGTCAGCCCCGGGTGGTGCATGGTGAAGTATGCGATCTCGGCATCCTCCAGATCGCGCAGCTCGCTGCTGGTCTGGTAGCTGATGTCGGCCAGCCAGGTCTCGGTCTCGACAGGAAAGTACGGCGCTTTCATCTGCTGCGCGATGTGGTACTCCAGCTCGTCGGCGCTCTCGGCGGGGCCGTAGAAATTGATCTTCCAGCCCGGGACAAAGGCCGGCACGAAAAACGGCAGCCCGGAGATGTGGTCCCAGTGATAATGCGACAGGATGATCGTGATCTCCCTGATCTCGTCCTGCTGCATCAGATGGTTGCCGAGCGGGATGATGCCCGTACCCGCATCCAGTATGAAGACCCGATCGCCTACGCGCAGCTCCACACACGGCGTGTTGCCGCCGACGTTCATATGCGAGGAAAAGGGCGCGGGGTAAGAACCCCTGACTCCCCAGAACCTGAGGTAATTCCTGTCCATGGAGAAAGATTCTAGCCGTCTTTGGGCTGCGTGTCCGTGTGCCGGTAGATGATTTCCCGGATTTCCTGCGACCTCAACGGCTTCACGAGAAAATCGAGTGCGCCGAACTGCTTCGCGGTGGAGCGATCCTGGGCGTAGTCCTTGGACGTGACCACCACCACACTCGTGTCCTTGTGATGATCCATGCCGCGCAGCTTCTTGAGCACCGTCAGCCCGTCCATCTCACGCATGATGATGTCGAGAAACACGAGGTCTGCCGGGTTTTCACTCAGATACAGGAGAGAATCGAGCGGCGAGCGAAAGCTCTTCAGGTCCACGTCGAGCGGCGCCGTGCTGAGCTCGTACAGTGAGACGGAAGTGGGGCTGTCGTCTATGACTAGAATCGTTGCTTTCTTGTTTGCCACCATTAGGGACGCTGCTTCTGGTGACTGCGTTGTTGCGGTAATTTAGCAGCTTTGTGCCACTTAGTTAATCCGTAATGCGCAAGCGCCCATCGTTTGAGCCTTCAGGACGGGTGGCCGGCACTGCGTTTTGTGATACAGACGACGCTTTTGGTGGAACGAACGAGGTGACAGCGATGGATGAAGGTGCGGGCACCGCAACTCCCGGCGGCTCGATAAGGAGCTTCGTGCGCCGCCAGGGGCGCATGACCCGTGCACAGCGTGCGGCGATCCGGGATCACTGGCCGCGCTACGGTATCGACCTGCCAGGGGCCGGGTCGCTTGATCGCGCGTTCGGGCGTCATGCCGAGCGGGTCCTGGAGATCGGCTTCGGCATGGGCGATGCTCTCATCGAGTGCGCCCGGGCCAATCCGAAGCGCGATTTCCTGGGGATCGATGTGTACGAGCCCGGCATCGGCCGCCTGCTCGGGCGCTTGCATGCGCTCGGCCTCGACAACGTGCGCGTCATTCGTGAAGATGCCGCGCTCGCGATGGGACACTTTCCCGCGGGCAGCCTGGCGGCGGTGCTGATGTTCTTCCCGGACCCGTGGCCGAAGAAGCGCCACCACAAGCGCCGGTTGGTGCAACCCGGATTTGCCGCGGCTGTTGCACGCGCACTCGCCGTGGGCGCCGAATGGTCTCTCGCTACCGACTGCGAGGACTACGCGTGGCACATGCTGGAGGTGCTCGACGCGTGTGCGGCTCTGGACAATGTCGCCGGCAGGGGCTGCTTTTCGCCGCGCCCGCCCGAGCGCCCTGCGACCAAGTTCGAGCGCCGCGGTGAAGCGCTCGGGCATACGGTGCGTGATTTGCGCTACCGGCGCGGCCAAGGGCGCGCGAAAGAATAGCGCCCGAGTTCGGGTCGCCGATCCATCCCGCCTGGCGGCGTTGCGCCGTCGCTTGCATTGAACGACTATGCGCCTTCCTCGCGTCTTGCCAGGTGGATGTCTCTACGCGCCAAGACGGTAGGTGGTGCGGATGCTCGGCCGCGGGGATACTTGCCCGGTCCTGGCGTGCCCGTATCATGGGTCGGGGCGGAGAACCGGGATGCGATTCTTACCATGGCGGGAGCGGGATATACGCGCATGCATGAGTTGGTCGAAGCGGTGGTGGACCTCGCCAGGCAGGCGGCGCGGGGCATTCTGGAGATCTACGAGACGGACTTCGGCGTCGAGAGCAAGGCCGACCACTCGCCGCTCACGGAGGCGGATCTGGCGTCCAACCGAATCATCACCCGGGGACTCGCGCGCATGAACCCGGCGATTCCGCTGCTCTCCGAGGAGTCGGCGCACCTGCCGTTTGCCACGCGCCGCACGTGGCCGCGCTATTGGCTCGTGGACCCCCTGGACGGTACTCGCGAATTCGTCAAGCGCAACGGCGAGTTCACCGTGAACATCGCCCTCGTCGAGGGCCATCGCCCGGCGCTCGGTGTGGTGCTGGTGCCGGTGAGCGGGGTCTACTACTACGCCGCGCGCGACGCAGGCGCCTTCAAGGTCGAGGCCGGCGGGACCGCTCGCCCCATCCAGGTGCGGGCGCTGCCGCTCGACTGTCCGACCGTGGTGGGCAGCCGCTCGCACGCCAACGCGCAGACTCGCGCCTTCATCGAGCGCCTCGGGGAGGTGCGCATCATGGCCATGGGCAGTTCGCTGAAGATGTGCCTGGTGGCCGAAGGCAGCGCGGATATCTACCCGCGTTTCGGGCCGACATCCGAGTGGGACACGGCAGCCGCGCAGTGCATCGTCGAGCAGGCGGGGGGCAGGCTCACCGACACCAAGCTGGCGCCCCTCGAGTACAACACCAAGGAATCGCTGCTCAATCCGCATTTTCTCGCGTTCGGCGACACGGCACACGACTGGTGCCGGTACCTGCGCTAGGAGCCCTCTCCCGCGCCGGGCGGCCACCGCGGAGAAGCCGATCTCGGCCACGCCCAGGTGATCGGCGCGATGTCTATTCCTTCAAGGAATCCACGCGCGTGCAAAGATCGCCGGCGAGCGCCGTGGCCTCTTCGAGTATCGATCTCAACCGCCCCATCTCGGACCGGATTACGGGCAGGGCCTCTTCCTCCTGAGCCATGTGCGCATCCTCCCGACCCTCGAGCAGCCATTTCAGTGAGACGTCCAGCACCCCGCAAAGCATTATGACCCGATTCGCTCGGGGTTGTCTCTCGTCGTTCTCCCAGGCGGCGATGGAGGCTCTCTCGACGCCGACTCGCTGCGCAAGCTCCTGTTGCGTCAAACCGGCCTTCTCGCGTGCGACCCTGAGGCGAGGCCCCGTGGACTGGCCGGTGACCAGCAGGTTTCGAGCGTCGCTCGTGTCGCTCATCGGCAAGTGTTCCCCTTGTTTGGCGTGGTCACTGCAATACTACTCCGAGTTGGAGGTCGAGCGTAATGCGGCCACTCTCCCGCTCGAGGCGGTAAGGGAGGAATCCCGATGATCGGGTTCACCAACGAGGCACCTTCACCGTACCGCCGGCAGCGCTTCGACCAGGCGGTCGATCTCCTCCTCGGTGTTGTAGTAGTGCGGCGCGGCACGGATGCCATCGCCACGCGCGACGACCAGCACCCCGGCTTGCTCCAAGCGTTGCACGAGGCCCGCGCTCGCGTGGTGCTCGCTGCGGAAGACGAGGATCCCGGAACGTTCGTCCTCGCAGCCAGGACTCAGCACCTGGTAACCTCTGCGTTCGAGCGTGTCGCGAAGATACGCGTTCAGGCCAAGCACGCGCGCCTCGACACGCGCCGCGCCGAGCTCGCCGAGCAGTCCGAGCGTTGCGCAAAGTCCGTGAATGCCCACCGTGTTCTCGGTTCCCGGCTCGAAACGCGCCGCACCGGGCGCCGGGGAGAGTGCGTAGCGAAAGGCGTAAGGATCCTCGACACTCAGCCAGCCCAGCTCGCTCACCGATATGTGCGCCAGCGCCCGCTCCGCGACGTACAGAAAGCCGATGCCACGCGGGCCCATCATCCACTTGTACGAGCCGCACGACAGCAGGTCGATACCGCAGGCGCCCACGTCCAGGCGCAGCGCGCCCAGCCCCTGTATCGCGTCGACGATGAAAAGCGCGCCGCTAGCGCGGCACACCTCGCCGAGCGCGGCCAGGTCCATGCGATACCCTGAGTCGAAGCGCACGAAGCTCACCGACACCGCTCGCGTTCTGCCGTCGATGAGCCGCGCGACATCGTCCACCGCGACACGCCCGCCCTGCACGGGCGCCAGGCGCACCTCTACGCCGCGCGAGTGCAGGTTCACCCACGGGTAATGGTTGGAGGGGAACTCCTTGTCCGGAATGATGACGTTGTCGCCCTCGCGCCACTCGATGCCGTTGGCCGCGAACGACAACCCCTCCGAGGTATTCTTGGTGAAGGCGATCTCGCCGGGTGTTGCGTTGATGAGGGCCGCCAGGCGCTCGCGCGTGCGCCGGTAACAATCGTGCCAGGCGTCGCGCATGCGATTGCCGTGGGTCATGCGCTCGTCGATGGCCTGGTGCATGGCGTCGCGCGCTCGCCGCGGGATGGGCGAGGTAGCGGCGTTGTTGAGATAGGCGAAGCGCTCGACGATGGGGAACTCCTCGCGCAGGCGCTGCATGTCGTCGAGGGTCAAGGCGTGTGAATCGTTCATGATGTGACAGGCTCCCGCGCGTCAGTGTTATCCTACTCAGTAGTAGTTTCGGCTTTCCGGATGGCCCAGACCAGTGCGGTCCCGCAGATCCAACGCTTCGGCAGCACGTTGAACCTAGAGAAGCAGTCACAGTACCCCCGCTGTGCAAATCATTGATTGACTTCGAACAGGCTCGCCTGCGCACCCGGCGGCTCCCCGTCGAGTAGGAGCTTTTCCGTGTCTTTCAGGCACCTAAGGATGCCGGCCACGGGTTCACTATCCAGATCGGCACGCCGAATTTCCAGTGGAGCGTCAAGCCCGACCGCCGCG
>CAZSDY010000103.1:6563-12634 GCA_964605765.1 uncultured Ectothiorhodospiraceae bacterium
ACTATCCAGATCGGCACGCCGAATTTCCAGTGGAGCGTCAAGCCCGACCGCCGCGCCGCCTGCCAGCTCGCTCACCTCATGCTCTCCGGAGATCTCAGCCCGCGTCTACGTGCCCGGGGCCGAGGACGAGGCGATCCGCGACCTCTCACGCGCCCGCGCGCCCGCGCGCCCGCGAGGAGGTGACTCGGGGACATCGGTGACTCGGGGACGGTGACTCGGGGACATCCATATAATCAACCGGAAGATGCCGGGGCGGTGCCCCAGAGCAGCTTGTTCGGCTGATCCACCTTGAACCACTGCGAGGCTGCGAACCCCAGCGACGTGGCGCGCTCGCCCGCGTGCCTATGGCGGGAGAAGTCGCCACTTGTGCTGATGCCTGGGAATTCTCGCGGCCCGCCAGGCCCGATGACCGCCGACACTGCCTCGAAGCGTCAGTTGACGGCTGATTGACGACCTGGGGAGACTCGATGGACTTGCCGATGGACTGATAGGCTTGCCGAAAAGGGCGTTTGTTCGATCTATGCTTCTGCCAGGATTGCCGCCGAGCTACACGAGCTGGGCATAGAGATCAGCGACCGGACAGTGGCCGCGCTGCTCAAGGAGTTGGGCTTCTCGCTGCGCGCCAACCACAAGTTGCTCTGCGCTGCCTCTCATTCCCGTCGAGATGCCCGGATCGCCCGCATTGCCGGGTTAGGTGAGGACGGCACCATTGCCGGTGTTCCGGTGATTGCCTGGGGTATTCTGGCTGTCGGGGTAGGCGTCGGTGTCCGGCAAGCCACGAGCGATGATGACGACCAGCCCGGCGACTCAGGACGCGGTAGCGGCAGTAGCCGTGGAGCCTGATTAAGTTCCGGTAACAGCGCCACCTCGACGCAAAGGGAAGAGCGCATGCAGATTCTGGCCGCGCTTGACCTTGTGGGCGTCGGGCTTGCCTTGCCGCAGGAGCGGACTTCAGGCTCCGCGAACGTCGATGGCACGGCGCTCGATGCCCTGGAGGGTTCGTGGGGAATCCCGCTCCCGCAGCGGAGCACCCGAACCGCTTCGGCATTTCCGGCTTGACGTGGTATCGCCGGGTCGCTCAGACCGATGCCGATCTGGACCCCTCGGATTCCCCGACATCGACGACATGGTTCCAGCCAAGCGGATCGGCCAGCTCGCCGAGTTGTATGCCCGTGATCTGGTCGTAGAGCCAGCGCGTGAGCTCTCCCGCCTCGTCATCGTTGACGATGTGGACCTCGCCACGGTACGAGAGTCTGCCAACCGGCGAGATGATGGCCGCGGTGCCGGCGCCGAAAGCTTCGCTGAGGCGACCCGTGCGGATGGCCTCGAGCACCTCGTCGATGGAAATGCGCCGCTCGTTGACGTCGTGACCCGCCGCGCGCAGCAGGGTGATGACGCTGTCCCTGGTGATCCCCGGCAGAATGGTGCCGCGAAGCGCAGGCGTCACGACCTCGCCGTCGAGGTGGAAGAAGATGTTCATGGCGCCCACCTCCTCCACATAGCGGTGCTCGACGCCGTCGAGCCACAGCACCTGCGCGAGGCCCTCGCGGCTTCCCTGCTGGCTTGGATACAGGCTGCCAGCGTAGTTGCCGGCGGTTTTGACCGCACCGGTGCCGCCGGGCGCCGAGCGCGTGTAGGTCTGCTCCACCTTGAGTCCCACCGGCTTGGTGCCGGAATCGAAGTAGGCACGCACCGGCGCGGTGATGACGAGGAACCGAAAGCGCGTCGACGGGCGCACCTCCAGGTGGCTCTCGGTGCTGAATATCATCGGGCGGATGTAGAGCGCCTGGCCGCGCCGGCGCGGAATCCAGGCATGGTCGAGCGCGACCAGGGCGTCGATCGCGGCTAGAAACACGGCCTCGTCGACGCCCGGGATGCACAGACGCTCGCAGGAGCGGCGCAGGCGTTTCGCGTTCATGTCCGGTCTGAACACACGCACCCGTCCATCGGCACCCATGAAGGCCTTCAATCCTTCGAAAACCGCCTGGCCGTAATGCAAAGTGGCATTGCCGGGCTCGAGAGCGATGGGTCCGTAGGGCACGATCTCAGCGCCGCCCCAGGAGCCGTTCTCATAGCTCATGCTGAACATGTGATCGGAAAAACAGTTGCCGAAACCGAGCGCCGTGAAATCCACATCGGGCAACCGGGTGCGGGAGGTCCGGGTTATCGTGAGGTCTGTCAACATGTAAGCGTCGCGCATCCGCCCTTGGCAGCATGGGCCTGCCGGCACACTACGACCGCGGGAATCGTGACGCAAGCCCCAGGGTCCGCGAAGCCCTGGCAATGGCGGCCCGCTGGATGCAGACTTTAGTCCCTTACTCGTGAGCTTGTGCAAAACGACAAAGGCCAGGCTCTTTGTGAAACGGTGCGTATCGCACAATGATGATGACTCTCGCAAAGCCGCCAAGCACGCCAAGGAGAGCGTTCTGCCTGCATATGGCGCTTGACGCTACCGATAGAGCCTGCGTCATCAGGGTTTCCCCGCGCCATCTTTGCGTGCTCCGCGTCTTGGCGAGAGAATTATCCGGCGTGTGGCTTCCAACACGGTCAAGCCGCAACGCCTCCAGCACCCGATGTCCTGTTTGGTTCCGGCTCGGCCGGGTTAGGGCTAGGGCCGCACAGTGGCGGGGGCGTCCAGGCGATGCGCGGGAGACGACCGCGTACGACCGGTGCCGCACATCAGGAGACATCGTTCATGGCTACCCATGATCCGCTCTTGCAGCCCTACAGGCTCAAGCACCTCACGCTTCGAAACCGCCTCATGTCGAGCGCCCACGAGCCCGCCTATTCCGAGGACGGCATGCCCAAGGAGCGCTACCGCCTCTACCACGTGGAAAAGGCGAAGGGTGGTATTGCGCTCACCATGACGGCGGGCTCGGCGCTCGTGGCCGAGGATTCCCCGGCAGCGTTCGGCAACCTGCACGCCTACAAGGACGAGATCGTGCCGTGGCTGGCGCGTCTCACCGACGCGTGCCACGAGCACGGCGCCGCGGTGATGATTCAGCTCACGCATCTGGGCAGGCGCACCGGCTGGAACCACTCGGATTGGCTCCCGGTGCTCGCGCCCTCCATGGTCCGCGAGCCCACGCACCGTGCCTTTCCCAAGGTCGCGGAGGACTGGGATATAGAGCGCCTGGTGGGGCGCTACGCGACGGCGGCCGAGCGCATGCAGGCAGCGGGTCTCGACGGCATCGAGCTGGAATGTTACGGGCACCTGATCGACGGGTTCTGGTCGCCCGCCACCAACCGGAGGACCGACGAGTACGGCGGCAGCCTGGACAACCGCCTGCGTTTTGTGCGCCGCGTGCTCGACGCGATCCGCGCAGCCATTGGACCGCAGTTCATCCTGGGGCTGCGCCTGGTGGCCGACGAGGACTGGGAAAAGGGGCTCTCGCGCGAGGAGGGCATCGAAATCTGCCGGCGCCTGGTGGCAACCGGCCAGATCGACTTCCTCAACGTGATCCGCGGGCACATCGAGACCGATGCCGCGCTCTCGCACGTCATTCCGGTGCAGGGCATGCGCTCGGCGCCGCACCTGGAATTCAGCGCTGAGGTGCGCGCCGAGACCCGCTTCCCGGTGTTTCACGCGGCGCGCATCGCCGACGTGGCAACCGCGCGCCATGCCATCGCCGAGGGCAAGCTGGACATGGTGGGCATGACCCGGGCGCACATGGCCGACCCGCATATCGCGCGCAAGACCGCCGCGGGGCGCGAGCATGAGATCCGGCCCTGCGTGGGTGCCACCTACTGCCTCGACCGCATTTACGAGGGGCACGAGGCGTTGTGCATTCACAACCCGGCGACGGGCCGCGAGGCCACCATGCCGCATGTTATCGAGCGTTCCCCGGATCCTGGGCAGAAGGTCGTGGTGGTCGGCGCGGGACCCGGCGGGTTGGAGGCGGCGCGCGTTTGCGCCGCACGCGGCCACGAGGTGGTGGTGTTCGAGGCGGCGGCGGAGGCTGGCGGACAGGTGCGTCTGGCGGCGCGATCGCGGCGCCGTGCGGAACTGATCGGCATTGCCGACTGGCGCCTCGAGCGCTGCGAGGCGGCCGGGGTCTCGTTGCGCTTCAACACGCTCGCGGGGCCGCGGGAGGTGCTGGAAGAAAGCCCGGATATCGTCATCATCGCGACCGGCGGGGTGCCGAACACCGGATGTGTGGATTTCGGCCATGACGTCGTCGCCTCGAGCTGGGACATTCTGGCAGGCGACGTCAGGCCCGCGGGCGATGTGCTGCTCTATGACGACAACGGCGCGCAGTCCGGCATGCAGGCCGCGGAAGCCATCGCGGAGGCGGGTGCCGCACTGGAGATCGTGACCCCTGAGCGTTTCTTTGCGCCGGAAATCGGCGGCCTCAACCACGTCGCCTACGCGCGCTGCTTCGCTGACCACGACGTGCGCATCACCATCAACACGCGTGTACGCGGCGTGCGCCGTGAAGGCAACAAGATTGCCGCGGAAATCGGCAGTGACTACGGCGAGCGCACCGAGACGCGGTTCGTCGATCAGGTGGTTGTCGAGCACGGCACCTTGCCGCTCGACGACCTTTACTTCGATCTCAAGGAGGCCTCCTCGAACCGCGGCGAGATGGATTATCCCGCGCTCATCGCCGGGCGGGCGCAGGCGATTATCGTGAATCCGCAGGCAAGCTTCCGACTCTTCAGAATCGGCGACGCGGTCGCCTCGCGCAACATCCACGCGGCCATCTACGATGCGCTGCGCCTGTGCAAGGACTTCTGAACGAGGTGCGACGATGGAGGTGGTGAAGCGCGAACGACCGCTGACATACCTGCTGTTGCTCGTCTTCCTCGCCGGTTGCGCACCGCAGACCAAGGTGCCCAGCGTCGATTCGGTCGCCGCCGAGATGGAGGCCAAGAAGCAGCGTCGCATGGTGGTGCGGTCCTTCTTTGACGACGGAAGACAGCTCTTCCGCATCGGTTACCGTGTGCTCACGCACGGCGTCGGGCTTTGCGGCGAGAAGGTCACGCGCAAGCTCGGGGCGCAGCTTCTCAACACCTACCAGTTCCCGGAAGATTGGCGCGAGGCGGCGGGTGAGGAGCTCGGACTGTCGGACCTGGTGCAGGTGGCGGACGTGGCACCGGGCTCTGCCGCGGAGCGCGCCGGCGTGGCCGCCGGCGACGTCGTGGTTCGTATCGGGGATTGGTCCGCGCCGGTCGGCGAGCATGCGGCGAGGCAGGTATCGAAAAAGCTCGATGAGGTGCTGAGGGCGAACGATGCGCCTGTGGTCCTGCATGTGCTGCGCGACGGGCGCAAGCGCGCGGCGTCGCTGCGCCCGGCATTGGCGTGCGACTACGATGTCGTGCTGGTCCAGCGCAGCGACAAGAACGCCTTTGCCGACGGCAGGCGCATCGTGTTCTTTACCGGCCTCATGGAGTTCCTGCACAGCGACGAGGAGGTGGCGCTGGTGCTCTCACACGAGCTCGCCCACAACGCCATGGGGCACATCCGGGCGCAGAAGACGAATGCCGCGCTCGGCGGCGTGCTGGGCCTGCTGCTCGACATCGCAGCGGCGGCGGGCGGTGTCAACACGCAGGGTCAGTTTACCAAGCTGGGAGTCAATGTCGGTGCTATCGCCTATTCGGTCGGCTTCGAGCAGGAGGCCGACTACGTGGGCCTCTACTTGATGGCACGGGCCGGCTACGACATCGACGGTGCGGCGAATCTGTGGCGGCGCATGGCGCTCGAGAACCCGCGGAGCATTCAAATAAGGCTGACGCACCCGACGACGCCGGAGCGCTTCGTGGCTCTGGAAAGCGCGATCGAGGAGGTCAAGGCGAAGATCTCGGCCGGCGCGGTGCTCGAGCCGGAGAAAAAACCGGATACCCAGCCCGCGTCGGATACCGCATCGGATGCGACCTCGCGTTGAGCGTGTGGTTTCCGGTCGCCGTTTTCAAGGCGTTTTCAAGGGGTCAGATCCCTTGAAAGGATACGCGTATCGCTGTTCGGGTATCTCGGCTTTCAAGGGATCTGACCCCTTGAAAACGCCCCTTGAAAACGGCAGCTCAGCGCCGGAAGCCGCATTCCAGGACGAAGAACTGGGGCGAGAGCTCGG
>CAZSDY010000104.1:0-3251 GCA_964605765.1 uncultured Ectothiorhodospiraceae bacterium
TCGCACGGAGCCGGAGATCATTGCGCTCGATGCGCACGGAAGCTGGTGCTCGAGATGAGTGATGAGAGCGATCGGGTGGTGGTCATCGGTGCCGGTATCGTCGGTGTATGCTGCGCGATTTTCCTGCAGCGACTCGGCCGGCAGGTGGTTCTCATCGACCGTCTGGAGCCCGGCGATGACGGGGCCTCCTCGTTTGGTAATGCGGGCTCCCTGTCGTCGAGCTCGTGTGTGCCCATCGCGATACCGGGCCTGTTGCACAAGGTGCCGGGATGGCTGCTCAGCCGCAGCGGCCCGCTCACTATTCGCTGGCGGCATTTTCCGGCGCTTGCGCCGTGGGTTTGGCGCTACATCCGGTCGGGCTCCGTGGCGAAGGTGGAAGCGGCCGCCGTGGCGCTGTCGATGCTGCACTCGCCCACGCTGGACCTGCACCGCTCGCTTGCCCGAGAGGCGGGCGTCGCCGATCTCGTTCGCTCCTGCGGGTACCTGCACATCTATCGCCGCGCCGCACCCGATCGATTGGCGCATCTGGAGTGGCGCCTGCGCGCCGCGCACGGGGCGCGGCTCGAGTTGCTCGACGGTGCTGCCCTGCACGAGATGGAGCCTGAGCTCGCGCCGGGTTATGTGCAGGCCGTGCTGGTCCACGATCAGGGCTATGTCGCCAATCCGTCGCGCCTGGTCAGTTCCCTGGCGGCGCACTTCGTTGCCACCGGCGGCGAGCGCATACGCAGCGAGGTCCGGGCTCTGGTGGCGAGCGGCGACGCGGTTCGCTCGGTGGTCACCGAATCCGCCTCGATCGAGGCCGCCGAGATCGTCATCGCCGCCGGTGCGTGGTCAACGCACCTGACCAGAATGCTCGGTATCGACCTTCCGTTGGAGACCGAGCGTGGCTACCATGTCACCTTGGGCAATCCAGGCGTGGAGGTGTCCCATACGATCATGGAAACCGAAGGCAAGTTCCTGGCCACGCCGATGGAGATGGGACTCAGGCTCGCGGGCACCGTCGAGCTTGCTTCTGTGAACGCGGCGCCCGACTATCGCCGCGCCGATGCGATCCTGTCACGCGGCCGCGCGATGTTCCCGGGACTGCGCCCGGACACGGTGTCGCGTTGGATGGGCCGCAGGCCCAGTTTTCCCGATGGATTGCCGGTGATCGGGCCGGCGCCCGGCTACCGTAACGTCCACCTCGCGTTCGGGCACGCGCACACCGGTATGATCGGCGCGCCCAACACGGGACGCATCGTGGCCGGCATGGTCTGTGATCAACCACTCAACGTCGATGCGACGCCGTTTCGCGCCGAACGGTTCAAGTAGGACAAGCACGCAACATGATTCCAGCAATGTACACCGCCGACTTCAAGGCCGAGCCCTGGTGGTGGGAGGCCGCGCCGCCTCCGACGCTGAGCGAGGTCGCTCTGCCGGCGCGTGTCGACGTGTTGATCGTCGGCTCCGGTTACACGGGGCTGCACGCCGCGCTGCAGACGGCACGCGGTGGGCGCGAGACCGCGGTCGTCGATGCCGGGGCGATCGGCGAGGGGTGCAGTACCCGAAACGGCGGTCAGATTTCCACCAGTGTGAAGCCGTGCTACGCAGCACTCGCGCGCCGGCACGGCCCCGACGTGGCGTTCGCCATTCGCCGTAGCGGGATGGAAGCGCTGGATTTCATCGATGATTTCATCGCGCGTGAGGGCATCGAGTGCGACTTCGAACGAGTTGGGCGTTTTCACGGCGCCCACGCGGCGTCGCACTACAAGAAGCTCGGGCGCGAGATCGCGAATCAGCCCAAGGGCCTGGAGGTGGAGGCACATCTCGTGCCGCGTGCCGAGCAGCACCGTGAGATCGGAACGGATCTCTATCATGGTGGCGTGGTCTACCCGGCGCATGCCCTGCTGCACCCCGGGCTCTACCATGCCGGCCTGGTGGAGCGCGCGCTGGCGGCGGGCGTAGTCCTGCGTGCCGACTGCCGCGTCGAACGCGTTGAACGTGACGCGGATGGCTTCCGGGTGACGACCGGCCGTGGAACGCTGCGCGCGGGCGAGGTCATCGTCGCGACCAATGGCTACACCGGCGCGACCACGCCGTGGCAGCGCCGCCGCGTGATCCCGATCGGGAGCTACATGATCGCCACCGAGGAACTCGACGCAGCGCTGGCAGCGGAAATCTCCCCCACCCGCCGGGCGATGAGCGACACGCGTCGGATGGTCTTTTACTATCGGCTCTCGCCGGACGCCAGGCGGATGCTCTTCGGCGGGCGTGTGGCGTTCAGCGAAACTGACCCTCGGGCGACCGCAGGGCGTTTGCACGCCGAGATGAGCGCGATCTTTCCGCAGCTCGCATTGACCCCGATCTCGCACGCCTGGATGGGTTTCGTCGCCTACACGTTCGATACGTTGCCGCACATCGGCAAGCACGATGGTCTGTATTACTCGCTGGGATATTGCGGATCGGGCGTGTCGCTCGCGAGCTATTTCGGAATGCGCCTGGGCCTCAAGGTGCTCGGCTCCCCCGAGGGCCGCACCGCGCTCGACGGCGTCGCCTTCCAGACCCGTCCGCTGTACGACGGCCATCCCTGGTTCCTGGGAACGGCGGTCGCCTGGTACAAGCTGCTCGACCGTCTTGGGGTGTGAGGGAGATCGGAGTCAGGGCAGGCCGGGGCCTTTGCGCTCAGTCCCAGACGAAAACCCGGATTGGGTCGAGGTGCACGATGGTACGCAGATCGCGCCACTCCCGAAGGTAGGACTGGACGCCCGACTCGGGTACATAACGCCGGATGATACGTCGAATTTCATCATCGATCCGCGAATCGTCGCTGGTCTCCACGGTGGCGACGGCGCGCATCATCACGGCCATTTGCGGCTCGGCTTCCTCCTGCACCGATACGCCGACTCTCGCATCGCGCAGGGCGTTTCGCACCCACGCACGGGCGGCCAAGGTCCAGATATGCATGCGTTGCCCGTCCCACCGATACCAGACCGGCACCAGGTGTGGGTGGCCATGCGGACCATGGGTGCCGATTACCGCCAGCAATCCCGGCTGCTCGCGGTTCAGGAAAGCGTGGACCCGAGGTGCGATATTCATGGCCAGTGCTCTCGCCTTTCCGGTAAAGCGTTTACTTTACGCGAGAAACGCCGAGGCGTGTCAAACTCGCCCGCATGCAGCCGCGAGACGCGGTGCCATGGTAGAGTGCAGCGGAGCACTCGATGCGTAGCGGTCCTGCCATGGTCATGACGTTGGCGCAATACCACGGATATCAC
>CAZSDY010000104.1:3351-12472 GCA_964605765.1 uncultured Ectothiorhodospiraceae bacterium
GAACGGATCGAGGCCGACCGCGAACGGCTGATCGAGTTCTTTTCGCGCTTCGTACAGGCAAAATCTCCGAATCCACCCGGCGATACCCGCCAGGCGGTTGCCCACATCACCGGCTTTCTGGCAGACGAGGGTCTCGACTACCGCATCATCGACCCGCAGCCGGCCTTCCCGAACGTGGTGGCGAGCTTCGAGGGCTCAGCGCCGGGCAAGCACCTCGTGCTGAACGGACACATCGACGTGTTCCCGGTCGGCGATCACGAGCGCTGGACTCATGGCGGGCCGTGGAGCGGTGCGGTCGCCGACGGCAAGGTGTGGGGGCGCGGCTCCGCCGACATGAAGTGCGGCACCACGGCTTCGATCTTCACTTATGCTTACCTGCACGGCATCCGGGACCGGCTGTGCGGGCGGCTCACGCTGACCGCGGTGTCGGATGAGGAGACCTTCGGGCCGTGGGGCGCACGCTACCTGATGGAGCACCATTCGGAGGTGCACGGGGATTGCTGCCTGAATGGCGAGCCAAGCAGCCCGCTCAGCATACGTTTTGGCGAGAAGGGTCCATTGTGGCTGCGCTTCACCGTCTCCACGCGAGGCGCTCACGGTGCCTACACCCACTTGAGCGACAGCGCAACGAAGACCGCCGCGCGCCTGGTTGGCGAGCTCGAATCGCTGCAAGAGCTGGATACGCCCGCGCCGGGTAACGTGGGCGCCGTGCTCAAGCGCAGCCGCGAGACCATCGACGCGGCGCAGGGCGAGGGCGCAAGCGAGATCGTGCAGCGAGTGACGCTCAACATCGGCACGATTCGAGGCGGGCTCAAGGTGAACATGGTGCCCAGCGAGTGCGTCGTGGAGGCAGACGTCCGTGTCCCGATCGGGTTCGACAAGCAACCCATTCTCGACGAGATTGCCGCCATCCTCGAGCGTTACCCGGGCACGACCATGGAACAGCTGGCATTCAACCCGCCAAGCTGGTGTGACCCCGGGCACGAGATGCTCGGCATCGTGCAGGATAACGTCGAGCGGCTGCGCGGGTTCCGCCCGGAGCCCATCGTCAGCCTGGGGGGAACCGACACCCGGTTGTGGCGTTACATCGACGTGCCGGCCTTCGTCTATGGTCCCTACCCGAGCGGCATGGGCAGCGGTGATGAGCATGTGCCGGTCGAGGACTTCCTGCATGTCGTTCGCACCCACGTGCTGTCGGCCTACGATTACCTGAGCGGCTGAGCTGCCCGCCGCGCGTCCGAGGCCCCGGGGAAGCCATGCCCGTCGTGCCCGATTCGAGCGCGGTACGCGCGCTGCGCGCGCGGGGCGCGTCAGCGCGTCGCGTTTCTGGCGCGGGTATCGCGACGGAGGCGCCACTTTCGGTTCTGACAGGCGGATTGATTTGTCGACACGGGTTCCGTGCTACACTTAATCCGTGTTCACGTTGAGAAAATCCGATGAACCTGACCATCACGGTGGATGACGAGGTCCTGAAGCGCGCTCGGATTCGTGCACTGGAAGAGAACACCTCCGTGAATGCGGTACTACGGGAGTACCTGGAGTCGTATGCCGGAGTGGAAGCCCGCCGGCGACACTCGCTCGATCATCTACTGCACCTGTCTCGTGCTGCCCGGGCCGGACGAGGGACCGCGAAGTGCACTCGGGACGAGCTTCATGAGCGCTGATCTGCAATTCGTCGACACCAACGTGCTCGTCTATCTGTTCGACAGCGACTCCGCGGAAAAGCAGTCTCGAGCCCGCCAGCTGCTCGTGAAAGAGGCGGCGAGTATCGTTCTGAGCACGCAGGTGCTTGGCGAGTTCTACGTCACGGTGACCAGGAAGCTGGCGAAGCCGCTCGCGTCGTCTGTGGCCCGTGCAGCAGTGGACGACCTCTGTGCATTCAGAGTACGACCGCTGCGCTCGGAGCTTGTGCGGGCCGCCATGCGCAGGAGCGACGAATCGCAGCTCTCGTACTGGGATGCCCTGATCGTCGAGACGGCGATCGACGCCGGCACGACCATCCTTCTGACCGAGGATCTTCAACATGGGCAGGAATTCAACGGGCTACGTGTCGTGGATCCATTCCGCAGCCGGAAATCGAACCCGTATGCGGAGAAGCACATCGTAGCACGAGGCGCTGCGCCGCTACTTCGTCGATGAACGCCCGTCGAAGAGAATCGCCGCCGAGCTCGGCTACACCGAGGGCTCGTTGCGATGTGTTGCCTACGTGGATTTGATCGCAGGTGCTTATAAGATAAGCCAGCATCACGGCCACCCAGGGGGTCGCGGGGTCGCGTCCCGGAATCGCCCGCGTCTGGACGTCAGCCCGGAAGATCGGTTAGTGTCGCGCTTCAGGATTTACCCGCACGGATGCTCGAGGGCGCGTTGAAATGCGCTCCACCGTTGTTCTGCCGGCGGCCGGTGCTGAAACGCTGTGTGAGTCCAGGTTCCTGCCGCTGAAAAAAGAATACCCTGCGCAATGCGGGGACTTCAAATTATCCGTTTAAGGAGGAATCCGTCATGAAACTCCTACGTAGTGCACAAGCGCTCACCGCCGCCGCCGCGTTTGCGCTCGGTATGTCGCCGGCCATGGCTTCCCAGACACTCGGTCCGGTAACCGACGATATCGGTGTTGTCAAGATCCCCAAGGGCGCGCCGATTCAGATCGGCGGTTTCTGGACGCTCTCGGGCCCCGACACGGCGCTCGGTCTCGATCAGAAGAGAGCGGTCGAGATTGCCTTCGACGATAACGGCAATCAGGTCGCCGGTCATCCCATCCGGTTCATCACCGAGGACGGCCAGTGTAATGCCGAAGGGGGACAGACGGCGGCGACGAAGCTCGCTGCCAACCAGCGGATCGTCCTCGTGGTCGGCCCTGACTGCTCGAGCTCCGCAACCCCGGCTGCGCCCATACTGTGGAAGGCGGGTATTCCGAGCGTCGCCACCTCGACGACCGCACCGTCTCTGACCGCGCCCGATCGCAAGCCGGGATACTTCGGTTTTCTGCGTACCGTCTACAATGATCTGGCCGCGGGCGCCGCGGATGCGGAGTACTTCTATAATGTGCTCGCCTGCCGTACGCTCGCGACGGTCCACGATGGCTCGCCTTATGCCGAGCAGCTCGTGCGGGTCGCGCAGAAGCGCTTCACCGAGCTCGGCGGCAAGGTGGTGGCGACCGAGGCGGTCGCGCCGACCGATGTGGACATGCGGCCCCTGCTCACCGGTATTGCCACGACCAAGCCGTGCGCGCTTTATTTCCCGGTTTTCGTTGCTGCCGCGGCGCAGATTGCTCGCCAGGTGTCCCAGGTTTCCGGCCTCGAGAGCACGCATGCCGTGGGTGGCAGCGCGCTGATGGCGCCGGGGTTCCTCGACGCGGCGGGCGATGCCGCGGTGGGCTTCGTGTTTACCAATCCCGACACGTCATCTGACGCGTTCGGAAAACGCTATCCGGAGTTCGTCGCGAAATACAAGAAGAAGTTCGGTGAGGCGCCGATTCAGGCCTTTCATGCCAATGCCTACGACGGTGGCGCGATTGCGTTGATGGCGATCGAGAAGGTTGCCGTGACGGATGCCAAGGGCGACACCTACATCGGTCGCAAGGCGTTGCGCGATGCGCTGTTTGCCACCAAGGGCTACGACGGCATAGGCGGTGCGATCAACTGCGACGAGAACGGCGATTGCGCGGGCTTCAAGTTCGCCGTTTACCAGTTCACGAACGGCGATGCGGAGACCTTCAAGATCGGTGTGAATCCTAAGAAGATCTATCCGTAGGGCGACTCCTTGTCGCAAGACGCGGGCCGCGGCGTGCCGTGGCCCGCGTGCATTCCCCATGGCTGGAGCACCGAGAGATGACCGCAAAGGTTGCCGAACAGGGTCTTGCTGCGCGCCTGCGATCGTTCACCCACATCACCTTCGTCGACTTCATCCTGTGGGGCCTGCGCATCATGGTCGCCGTGGTGGTCGTCGGCGGGACCATCGGCACGCTCATCAAGGGCCGCTACTCCGCCGAGCAGTGGCTCGACTTCTTCATGTTCGGGCTGACCATTGGTGGCGTGTACGCGCTCATCGCGCTCGGTTACACGATGGTCTACGGCATCCTGCGCCTGATCAACTTCGCACACGGCGACATCACCATGGCGGGCGCTTTCTCGGCCTACTATCTGGCCAGATCGCTCGATCGTTCTGGCTCCCTCGACGTCCATCCGTTTCTGGCGATGCTCGCCATCATGGGCCTTGCCATGGGGGTCTGCGTGATCGTGGCGCTGCTGGTCGAGCGCATTTGTTACCGTCCGTTCCGTCACGTTGCCACACTGGCGCCGCTGATCTGTGCGATCGGTGCCTCTTTTTTTCTCCAGCACTCTTTTCGCGGCATGTTCGGCTCGCGGATTCGCTCCTACCCCGATCCTGAATGGATGAAAGGGACGATCGATGTGTTCGGCTATGACATGCCCCTGGCCCAGCCGATCGTGATCGGGACTGCGCTGGCCGCGATGGCGATTCTTTACCTGATCGTGCAGCGCACCAAGATGGGCACGGCCATGCGCGCGGTCTCCGAGGATCGCGATGCGGCGGCGATGATGGGCATCGACGTCAACAAGGTCATTGTGTTCACCTTCGTGCTCGGCGGCTGCATGGCGGGCATCGGCGGTGTGCTGTATGCCATGATTTACAAGCAGGTTTATTTCTTCATGGGCTTCCTGCCGGGCATCAAGGCGTTCAGCGCGGCCGTGCTCGGTGGTATCGGAAACATTCCGGGCGCGATGGTGGGGGGCGTCTTCCTGGGTGTGGTCGAGTCGATGGGCCCGCCGCTGTTTCTCGATGGTATCGGCATCACTGCGCCCTATCAGCTTCGCGACCTGATCGCCTTCACCATGCTGGTGATGGTGCTGATCTTCAGGCCGCAGGGCATCCTCGGAGAACGGCTCGCTGCCAAGCGCGCCTGAAGCAGAGATCTAGCGCCATGGCATTCGATGTCGTCGCTTCAAGCTACGTCGAGCGGGCGAGAGCACAAGGCCCCATCAAGCGGACTATCACCACCGGGGTCACGTTTGGTGGAATCGGGCTCTACCTCGCCTTCGTCGGCATTCTCGGCATGTTCCACGAGCGCTGGATCATCGTCGACGATTTGACGCTCGGACACACGGTGCTCGCGCTGCTCGCGGCATTTACCGGTGTAGTCATCGCCCATAGGACGCCTGCACGCAACATTGCCGCGCTCGCGGTGCAGGGATTGGCTGGCGGTGCCATCGCGGGCACCCTGCTGTCGTTGCTGATCTTCGTGCTGGTGAAACTCAAGCTGCGGTTCATCTTTGTCGCACTCGATCGTTCGCTGCTCGAAATGCTCACGTTCGAGCACGGCGCCGTTGCCGGGGCCGCGATTCTGGTGATTGGCGGGGCGCTGCTCGGGTTGCTCGGCGCAATGGTGTATATCGCGCCGCGGAGCATCCGGCGTCCCCCGTTGCTGGGACTCGCCGCAGCCGGTTTCGTGGGACTCTTCCAGGAGCTTCTGCAGCTCATGATGCAGTACGAAGGGCCGATCGATCGCCTGCGCGAGCTGTTCTTCACCTGGGATGGGCTCAAGATGCAAGGTGCGTTCATCATCGCGATAGCCGTCGGCGTCGGTGTGGCCGTCTGGATGCGCGCGCGGGCGGGCGTCGTCGAACGCTTTCACGCGTTGCCACACGAGCACCAGCGCGGCGTTCGCGGGCTCGGCATCGGGCTCGGCATCCTCGTGCTGTTCCTTTTCCCGATCGCGGGGGGGAATTTCATCGGACAAGTGCTGATGACCGTCGGGCTGTTCACACTCATGGGGATGGGTCTTAATCTCGAGATCGGGCTCGCGGGGCTGCTCGACCTGGGCTTCGTCGCGTTCTTCGCCGTGGGTGCGTACACCACCGCCTTGCTGACGGCGGATAGCCCGCATGCGTTGGCGCACTGGTCTTACTGGCAGGCATTGCCGGTCGCGATGATCATGTCGCTGGTGGTCGGCGTGCTGTTCGGGGTGCCGGTGCTCAGGGTGCGCGGCGACTATCTGGCGGTGGCGACCATGGGGCTCGGCGAGATCGTGCGCGTGCTGGTGCTCTCCGACGCGGCGGCACCGCTGCTGGCAGGCGCGCAGGGGATTCTCAATGTGCCGCGACCCGTGATCGGCACATGGGTGCTCAACGACCCCGTGGATCTGTTCTACCTGACGCTTGGTTGCACGCTGGTGGTCGCTTATACCGCCTGGCGGCTCGAGAATTCGCGCCTCGGGCGGGCATGGACCGCCATTCGGGATGATGAGGATGTCGCGCAGGCGCTTGGGATCAATCTCGTGAACGTCAAGCTGCTCGCGTACGGGCTCGGGGCGGTGTTCGCAGGGGTGGCGGGCTCGATTTTCGCGGTCATGCTTACCTCGATCTATCCACACAGCTTTCAGCTCATCATCTCCATCAACGTGCTCGCCCTGATCATCGTCGGTGGCATGGGCAGTCTTCCCGGCGTGGCGGTTGGCGCTCTCGCGCTCATCGGGTTGCCCGAGCTGCTGCGTGAGTTTGGTGAGTACCGCTTTCTGTTCTACGGCCTGGTGATTGTGGTCATGATGCGCTTGAAGCCGGCCGGTCTTTGGCCCTCCGCGACGCGGCGTCGTGAGCTTGCCATTGATCAGGACACGCAGTCGGCGATCGAGGCGCGGCTCAAGGGCGCGGTTCCGGTGAACGCCGGCGCGGGCGAGCCGCGCGTGGACGAGTGAGCGCCGTGGCCGGGGAGCCGATCCTGATCACCGAGCATCTCACCAAGCGTTTTGGTGGGCTGGTGGCAATCGACAGTTTGGATCTTCCCGTGCGCGAGGGCGATATCCATAGCATCATCGGACCGAACGGCGCGGGTAAAACCACGGTCTTCAACTGCATCATGGGCTTCTATCACCCGGATGGCGGTGAGATGCGGTTTTGCGGGGAGCAAATCGGCGGATGGATGCCGGACCGCGTTGCCGCGGCCGGGATCAGCCGAACTTATCAGAACATTCGCTTGTTCAGGAACATCACCGCGATTGAGAATCTGCTGGTCGGCATGCATATTCACCTGAAGTCGAGCTGGTGGGGAGCCGTGCTCAATACGCGTCACACCCGTGATGACGAAGCTCGCGCGCAAGCGCAGGCCATCGAACTGTTGCAGTTCATCGGTCTCACGGGGCGTGGCGACGTCATCTCCCGGAATCTCGCCTACGGCGACCAGCGCCGGCTCGAGATCGGGCGTGCACTCGCCACGCGTCCGAGGCTCTTGATGCTTGATGAACCGATGGCAGGCATGAATCCACGCGAGACCCGTGACATGATGGCATTCATCACGCGCGTGCGTGACGAGCGCGGGATTACCATCCTGCTCATCGAGCATCAGATGCGCGTGGTGATGGGTATGTCCGATGTCGTGAGCGTGCTCGATCACGGCGTCAAGATCGCGGAAGGGTCGCCCGAGGAAGTGCAAAGTGATCCAGCGGTGATCGAGGCCTATCTCGGTACCGGCGCCGGCAAGCTTCAGGCGGCAGCCATGCGCGCGAGGGCATGAGCGCATGGCGGTCCTGGAGGTTGAGAATCTCCACGTCTTCTACGGCGTTATTCATGCGCTTCACGGCGTCTCGTTGCGGGTAGAGAGCGACGAGATCGTCACGCTCATCGGCGCAAACGGCGCCGGCAAGACCACAACGCTCAACGCCATCAGTGGAATACAGAATGCCGCGGACGGCGAAGTGCGTCTCGAGGGCGAGTCACTCAGAGACGTGGCGCCGCACCGCGTCGTCGCCAAGGGCATCGTGCAGGTACCGGAAGGGCGGCGCATTTTCGGTCGCCTCACCGTTCAGGAGAATCTGAACATGGGTGCGTTCCTGCGCAACGACAAGCCGGCGATCATGCGCTCGGAGGAGCGCATGCTGAGCCTGTTCCCGGTGCTCAGGGAACGCATCCATCAGGTGGCCGGGACGTTGTCGGGCGGCGAGCAGCAGATGCTCGCGATGGCAAGGGGGCTGATGTCGGAGCCTCGCATGCTGCTGCTCGACGAGCCAAGCATGGGTCTCGCACCAAAGCTGGTTGAGCAGGTGTTCGAGGCCGTGCTCGATATTCGTAGCCAAGGCGTGCCGGTTCTGCTCGTCGAGCAAAACGCATTCATGGCGCTGCAGATCGCTGACCGAGGGTACGTGATCGAGACGGGAACGATCGTGCTTTCCGGTGCCGCGGCGGCGCTGCTCGAGAACGAGGACGTCAAGTCAGCGTATCTCGGGTGAGCGGCTAGTCTTCACCGCACACGGTCCACGCGGCAGCGGATTCTCAACCTCGACAGGAGCGTCGGCTTTGCCGGCGGCCATTTGACTCTATACGGACTCAGAAATCCCATTTTATGGACGAAACCTCTACTGCAAGAATTCCTATCTTGTGTTGAGAGGTCGCTGAGGGCGGACGAGGGTGCGCGAATCGAGGTCGGAGTCAACTTCGGGACCAGACGGGGTCGAGGCTTCAGAGCTCCCACGGATCGCATGGCTGCACGTGGACCTCCTGCCCGATACCGCCATCGCCAAGCTGGGCGTGGGGTACGCGCAGAGCTTCTATCGCTGGGTTCTCGCTTCCCCCATGGAGCATTTGTTCGTGTGTCGGGACGACGGGGAGATTGTCGCCGTCGCCGTGCTCAGCCTCAGCAATGCGTCGCTCACTTCGCGGCTATGGAGGGGCACGCCGCTGGGCCTGCATCTGTTGTCTCTGATTGGACGGTCCGGCTTTGTCGACGTCTCACGTGCGGTGTGGCCGAGCTTCACCCGAGGGCGGCGCTGCGAGGGACGACCGGCCGAAGTGATCTCCTTGTTTACGCAAGCGCGAAATCGCCGCCGCGGACTGGCTTCAACACTGCTGGCGAGGGTTGAACGCTTCCTGCGTGAGCTAGGCCACGATCGGTATGTCGTGAGAACCGCATCGTCCCCGGGAAATCCCGCCCTCGAATTTTATCTTGTCCGGCGTTTCAGCGCCGTTTCTACACCGGCTTCCGGGGTCGTGATGCTGGAAAAGCGCCTGGAAAACTTGCGCTCGTAGCACCGTAATGTCATGCAAAACCGACGTTCTTATCAGGGTATCCCGACAGGACCATGGGAGCCTATGGCGGCATTGCCCACGATTTGCAC
>CAZSDY010000105.1:0-12446 GCA_964605765.1 uncultured Ectothiorhodospiraceae bacterium
TCCGACTCATCGGTGCGGGTCGCACAAGGGGATAGGATGCCGGGAGGCCTTCTGTTCGAGTGCAGTAACGGCGTGCACTATCGAACCTGACGCTTCAGCATCGGCCTCTCGGTGCGCTCGAGGCAAGCGTTATCGAAGAAACAGCATCCATGCCGGGGGAGCGGTGCTGTGTCGCGCGCGCGTCAAATCACCCACGGCCCGTCCAGCACCCGGTTTGCGACGAGCGACCAATAAAGCGTAACGGCCCATATGATCGTCGCCAACGCACCCCCCGCCAGGAATACTATGCCCTTCTTCGTCAATCGTTTCTGATTTGAATCGATCACATTGACAGTATGGCAAATAATTCACGCCGTGTACCGTAAAGCCCTTGTCATTCTTGCAGAAATGTGATGCGGACCGATACTCACCGATGAAAAGGAGCTGGTTTCCGCTAATCGGCGGCGTAACGGCGCGCGGATCGGTCGAAAATCGCGAATAGACGTATTTCGCGAATCACGCAACGCCCGCGCCTGCCCCTGAGAAGACCACGACAGGCAGGAGGAGAAGGAAGATCGCCGCGGCATCTCGAACCCCGCTGCCAACACAACCACGACCAGTTGAGTGATCGAAGAAAAACAATCTAAGGCTCGAGCTTGATCGTGACGCGGTCTCGCATCTCGCTGAGGAAGTTCCCGATTACCGCCTCGCTCGCCCCCTCACCAAGGCCAAGCCTCTTTGCAAGCACCTCAAACGCATTGAGTTCCGCCTGCTCGACTTCGCCGTCCGAGGCCACGACCTGCAACAACCTGTCGAGCAACTGATAAAGCTCCAGTGCCCGAAGGCGCTTTCCCAATCCCTCGCTACAGCGACAAAACCGCTCGAGACACGCCTCGGCGCTCGGCTCGCCCTGTGCAAGCGCCGCTTCAACTCTCCCCCCGCCCATCATCGTGACCAGCCGTTCCCGCTCTGCAGGGTGCAGCTCGCCATTGGCGAGTGCCAGATACAGCCCACCCCAAAGCAGCAACTCGTCCTTGTCTGATTGTGCGTTCTCGCTCATCCGCCCCAGCCGAAAGCACGTGCATGTGAAGATTTGGATATCGCCATGGACGTCTAGGAGCCGGCAGACTCGGCACATGAACACTGGCCAGTCCACGTATGACGGCTACCGGTACACGTCGGAGATCATCCGCGACGCTATCGTAGTCTACGCCGATTCTGACCGGATTATCGTGATGTCGAGGACATTCTAGCCGAGCGCGCGGTCATATCGTCTCCTACGAGACCGTCAGGCAGCGGCGCGGACCGGAGTCTCGAGCATCGCTCGAGAGCGTCGGCGAGTCACTGGGGCACCACTGCACGCCAGACATCACCGAGGAAAGCGACGGCTCGATTGATGGTCTGCCCGCGATCGAAGTAGTACCAGCCTCCGGCCGTGCCGGCCGCAAACACAATCACAATGAGCGCGCACGCCAGCGGATGCTCGTAGCGCAGCCAATATCCGATCCAGTAGACCCATCCCATGACGAAGAGAAAAGCGCCTCCGATGAGAGCGCCACCAAACAAGCCAAAAAAAAGCGCAGCGATGGTTGCGAATTCCGCCTCTTCGGCGAGCAAGCCGGCCGTAGCGACCCACCCACCCAGTATCAATACGACAGTGACGACCCACATCGGGATCCGGTACCACCCCGAGATGGCTGCGAGGTTCGGCATCGGCGGATTCTCGGGGTCGCGGAAGGAGGGCATTCCATAGGTGCGCTCCAGGGCATCCATCTCCGCATTCAGGCGCTCGAGGGTCGCAATACCCGCATCCAGGCTCGCGATCTCGTCTTCGAACGACGTCGAATCTCCAACCGAGTCTCCGCGCAGTCCACCCGCGGGAAGCGGAATATCTCCACCCATCTCGATCGCACACGCGGACGAGCAGTGCTTGAACCAGCCGCCATCGGGATGGCGACGAACCGGATTCGAGCAACCAGGTCGCGCGCATTGCGGTGCGGTGCCCAGAAACTGCACGCGGTAGTCATTCGGGGTAATGCTGTGCTCTTCCCATAGATGGCGCCCAAAGACCTTGCGGTCATCGGGGAAGTCCTCGCCGCAGATTTCGCATGTTTGCATTGCGCTCTCCGAATCCGCCGACATGCCCGGTTGTGCCCGCTGCCCCATTGAGCCTTCGGTGTCAATTCTAGCCGGTCTTTGTCGTACAGATCGGGCTCAATGAACGACCGCCTTACGCGTTGTCTGACTCACCGAATCGCCGATATCTTTCAGTTGCATCAGCTCAGGTACCATCCTCGATGTCCCGGGAGCCTGGCCACGGCAATAAGCAGGTACAATGTCTGTCGGCCGCTCGGTGCGAGCCGGCACCGAGCCCGCGTTCGAACAACACCCGGAGCCCCCCAGCCCGGAGGTGACGGATCGCGTAGCGCTCTGCGGAGTGACGCCATGCCATTTTGTCCTCACTGCGGACAGCGTGTCAGTTTCGGCGACACCATGTGCGCGAGCTGCCGTACCGATCTCCCATCGGTGATCGCCCAAGGAGCGATGCCCACCCAGAGGGCGACCCCCTTGGAGACCATTCCCGCGGAAACCCTGGAAAGGTGGCTGCGCTTTGAATCCCGGGACGGTTCATTCTCGGTGGAGCACCCGGAGGACTGGGTGGCGATGGACTCACCGATCAGCGAAGCTGCGGTGCTGTCATGCGTCGGCCCGGACCGGCACACGCTGCTGGAAGTCTTCGCCTTCGAGTGGGACGGGCCGGCCGCGGGCGGACCGGATCTGGTCAGCGTGCTCGCCGATGGTATCGTCGAGACCTTGGGGCAAGAGACAGGGCATTCCAACGCGCACCTGATCAGCCGGAGAACCCTGGATTTCAAGAACGCCGCGTGCTCGCGAGTGCTGCTCTCGTATCGGGACCGGGGTCTGGAGACGACAACCGACTACTGCGTCATCGGGACGCAAGACCGCGCGCTGCAAATCGCACTGAAGGTGTTGGCGCAGGAGTACGAGCGCCTGCGACCGGTATTCGAGCGGATCCTGGGCACACTCAGGACACCCTGGTTGCAGAGCGGGGAATGCGGAAACGACAATTGAGTGCCCTGCTCCGGATCGACTCATGAACTGCCCCGCATGCGGCGCCGGGACGCTGGCCGAGGCCCGATTCTGCCTGCACTGCGGGACACGGTTGGAAGCGACGTCGAAAGCTGCCGGACCCGCGCCGGACAAGATCGGCCGAGGCGCAACAACCAGACCCCGGCAACCAGCACGAGCGGCACTGGCACATGCGCCAGAATCGGGCTTGGCCATCGATCAGCTCCTGCCTGAGCACTACCGGGTCGAACGCGAGCTGGGCATCGGCGGTATGGGTGCCGTTCATCTGGTGCGCGACCGCGCCACCGACCGGCGCTTCGCCGTGAAGAGCGCCCTCATCCCGGATGCAGTCCACCGGCAGGGGTTCCTCAACGAGCTGCAGACCTGGATTGATCTACCCGAGCACCAGAATCTGGTGACATGCCGATTCTTCAGGGCGGTTGCGGATCAAGTGCTGATCTTCGCCGATTATGCGGACGGGGGATCGTTGGCCGACGCCATTGTCGGCGGCAAGCTGACTCGGCTGGAGCCCATGCTCGATGTGGCGATTCAGTTCGCTTGGGGACTGCATGCCGCCCACGAGGTCGGGGTAGTCCACCGGGACGTCAAGCCCGCCAATGTCCTGCGGCACCAGCCGGACATCGTCAAGATCACCGACTTCGGCATCTCTTCCGCCAGAGCCCTCACCCCGCAGCAAACGTCCGGCGAACATCCGCATCGAGCCGACGCCGCGGGTGCGATGACCTTGCCCTACCGCTCCCCTGAGCAAGCCGCCGGCAAGCCGCTTGACCGCGCGACGGATCTCTGGAGCTGGGGAGTGTCGGTGCTGGAACTGTTCAGCGGCGAGAGAACGTGGGCGCTCGGCGAGGTGGCCGACGAGGTATTGAATCAGTACCTGACGCACGGGCCAGGCATCGCGCGGCGGTCCGCGATGCCGCCTTCGCTCGCCGACGTGCTGCGTCGCTGCTTCAGACACGATCCCGCTGAGCGCTGGAGCGACATGCTCTCGGTGACCCATCTGCTCATCGATATCTACCGCGAGGTGGCGGGACACCCCTATCCCCGGGAGATTCCCGAGTTCAGCCGCCCCCCGACGGATGACATCGACCATGGCAAGCCCTTGCGATACGCAGGTCGGGATGCTCGACACTGGCACCGTGTAGCCCTGGCGGCCAGTCGATGCAGCCCCGATGAGGAGCAGGCGCGGCATCCGAGAGTCGTGCACTCCCAAGCGGCACGCATCGTGGAAGAACTGATCATCTTCGATGAAGCGCGCCGACTTCTCGAGCGTCTCATCGAGCGCGGGCAGCACGCTCAACGCACGAATCTGGCGAAATTGTGTATCGACGAGGGCTTCGCCCTGCGCCTCGCCGGCGATCATGATGGCGCGCTGGGACTGCTCGAGCGCGGCATCGCGCTCATCGAGAAAAACATGGGGCGCGGCGAGGAAAGCGACGAGCTTGCACTCCTCATGCTGGCTACGGTTGAGCAGGGCCGTACCCTGGCTTTCACCGGCCGCCTGCCTCAGGCTCTGGCGGTCTTCGACCATGCCATCCACTTCACGCTCACACGCTGGCGGCCCGAGCGTTCGCGCATGCTGCGCGACTACCCGCTCGCGCAGCTCTACGTCGGCAAAGGCGGGGTGTGCTTCGAGCTGCGCGACTACGTCGCGGCCGGCGGTCTGTTCGAGCGCGCGAGCGACATTCTCGAGGACATGGTGGCGGCCTGGCCGCGACCGGATTTCGTCGAGTTGCTATGCACCGCGTACCGCAACCATGCCACCGCCGTGTCCCGGCTCGGCGATGTGGAAGCTGCCATGCGCCTGTCGGACCGGGCCATCGAGTCGGCCCGGGAGCTGCGCATGAAGCACAACGCGGCGTTGGCGGACCAGGTCCAGGCCGATGCACTCATGGATCGCGCCGTGGTGCTCGACCAGCGCGGCGACAAGCAGGCCGCCCTGGGGCTGTGTGAGAGAGCACTGGAGCGTTACCGGCGACTCGTCGAGGACGAGGGCCAGCACGTGCTCATGCCCCAGCTCGCCAAGGCTTACGGGAATCTGGCCCTGATGCTGAGAACGTCGGGTGACCTGCAATCAGCGCTGGACATGTACGATCGGGGCGTTCGGATCCTCACCGGCCTGGTACGAGACGAGGGACGGCGGGATCTGGAAGGCAGCCTCATGCATTTCATGTTGGACCGCGCAATTCCATTACGCGAGTTGGGGCGTTACGGTGACGTGATCCGCTGCCTCGACGATGTGATCGCGGCTCTGTCGCGGCAGGGTGCCGATCCGGGGCGGATCGATCTCCGGCACAGGCTGGCACTCGCCTACACCGAGCAGGCATACGCGTTCTTCCGGCAAAATGACCTGGACGACGCCGAGACCCGATTCCAATCAGCGTGCCTGATTTGGCGGGAGTTGATCGATGAGCGCGGGCGGACCGAGTTCAACCCGTACTTGCAGAAAGCCGAGTCGAACCTGCGCAATCTACGCTGAGGGCTCGCGAAGAAATAACTCCATGTTTTGGAGCGTCAAGGCGCGTGCCTGGCAAGGCGCGAGGAGGGCGCATAGTCGTTCTATGTAACCGAACGAGCAACGCAGCCAGGCGGGATGGATCGGCGCTACAAAGCATGGAGTTATTCTTTCGCGAGCCCTAAGCGCGGGCGCTATCTCATAGCACATCCTGCAAAGCTTGCTTGAGCCGGCTGGCCGTCTTGAACTCGGTCTCCTTTTGATCGTCAAGCGCGGCGTCAATCACCTCCGCCAACGCCTCTGAGACCGATCTGTCCCGTTTGCGGATGGGCACCGGAGGGCTCTCCAGGATCACTTTCCAAGGATCCTCCCCGGGGTGGAAATCCCTGGGCGCACGGCCCGTGAGCATATAGTAGAACGTCGCGGCCGCAGCCCAGACGTCCACTTCCGGCTTGGCGTACTTGAAGTTGATCACCGATTGGCGCGGCATGAAGTGAGGGGTGCCCGCAATCGAGCCCGTTCGCGTATAGCCGCTCAGCCCCGCCCAGTCGAAAGCCTTGGACAACCCGAAGTCCCCAAGTTTCGCGATGCGCGCCGTGCCCGAACCGGCCAGGAAGATGTTGCCGGGCTTGAGATCGCGATGCACCAATCCGTATCCCTTCCCGAATTCCCCGCTCTCGAGCCGGCAGGACGGTATCTCGGCGCTATGCGCATAGGTCAGGCCGTCGAGCATCTGAAACACGGTCGGGACACTCTCCGAGACGGACAACTTGCCTCCGGCACCGCGCACCCAATCGGCGACGCTCCCGCCATCGCAATACTCCAGCATGACGAAGAAAGCTCCGTTCGATTCCCCCGAATTGAGCACGCCGACGATATTGGGGTGGGTCAAGGCCCCCGCGTTGCGTACCTCGCGCTGAAACGCCTCCTTCATTCGGGCATCGAAAGCGATTTCCGGCAGCAACACCTTGATCGCGAGCTCCTGGCGCGTCGTGTCGCTGCGCGCGAGGTATACCGCGCCCATCCCGCCCCGACCGAGTTCCCGTACCAGCGAAAAACCCTGGATGGCGGGGACGACGCCGGCATGCGCTTCGGTCTTGGCCAGCAGATCGTCCAGCACTTGTCGAGGATTGCGACGACACTCGGCGCAGATAAAGACCCCGCTTCGCAGTGGGCCGATCTCGGCTGCTGCATCCTTCCCGCATTGGGCGCAGCGCTTGAAATCAGGTACGGTCGCGCGCAGCGGTGCATCCATCGTCTCGGTGACGTCCTGACAATTCCGGCACACGCAGTCACCGGGCGAACGTTCAACCCCACTGCGCGCTTGCGGCTCATCCATTTCCACGCCACATCGCGCACAGACGATCGGCACGAAAATTTCGACCCGAAATGCGGTCTCACCCAGCTCGATCTCGTCTCCGGCACAGAGATCGCACTCGGGAAATTCCATTCTCGCCCCTTCCTCGGGTGTCATACCCCACTCGCGTTGACCGATCTTTTGCCCGTTGACGAGGGTTCCATTCATGCTCCCGAAATCGCGCACGCGTATGTCGGGGGGATTGATATCCAGCAGGCAATGATGGCGGGAGATGGTGGCATGGCGCTCGTCGCCGGGCAGCTTGGGCTCGCACTCCGGCGAACGCCCGACGATGCATGTCGTCCGTTCACTGAAGTCGTGGCGCTTTCCTGATAGGGCGCCCCGAATGATGCACAGGCTCACTTGCGCCGGCATAGTCACACCCCCCACGGCATACCCCACACGAGCCAGGCGCGTGACCCATGGTCAGCGTTCGCCATGGTCCTCGACGTGGCGGCGAGGATATTATACGCGGCGGCGAGCCGTGTGACGGACGTGGTAACGCGCCCGGCGTGGCTGTGACGCGCCGTCGCTTTGGTGTCCCCAGCCGATGTTGGAGCGGCTGCGAGATCGGAGAGCAGATCGAGACACTGGGTGGTATCGTGACGGAGTTCCCTTTCGCGGTTGCGAGCATAGCGGTCGGCAACCGCTACCCATCCTGGGCCGTTTGCATGATTGAGACACCTCGCAGGCTGGGCGGTTATGAAGGCCGGGGGCATCTACTTACGCGCGAACTGCAGGACTTTGCGTGAACATTCGCACGAAAACTCACGGGGAAACCTGAGCCAAGGAGCACCCTGGCCATGATCACGCTGTATACCGCTGCCACGCCGAATGGGCGCAAGGCCTCGATCATGCTGGAAGAATGCGCGCTCGACTACAGTGTCCGACCATTGGCGCTGGGCAAAGGTGAGCAGAAACAGGATTGGTATCTGCAGATCAACCCGAACGGCCGTATTCCGGCGATCGTCGATCATGACAATAACGACTTCGCGGTATTCGAGTCTGGCGCCATCCTGATCTACCTGGCGGAAAAGACCGGGCGATTCTTAACCCCAGATACATCAGAGAATTCAACATGCCGGTCGCGCGTGGTCCAATGGCTGATGTTCCAGATGGGCGGGCTGGGCCCGATGATGGGCCAGGCCAATGTGTTCTTCAGATACGCAGAAGAGAAAATCCCCTACGCGATCGAACGCTACCAGAAGGAAACCCGGCGACTGCTCGAAGTGCTCGATACCAGGCTGGCCGATAACGAATATCTCGCCGGCGCCTATTCCATTGCTGATATCGCCAACTTCGCCTGGGCGCGTACGGCAAACTGGTCCGGCGTCGAAAGCCGCGACCTCGAACATCTGTCGCGCTGGATCGAAGCGATTCGGTCACGGCCAGCGGTACAGCGCGGCCTCGACGTGCCGCCGAAGGATCAACTCGGCAAGACCGATGACGAGTTCGTCGTATCGGCGCAGAAAATGGTGACCTGAGGCCCGCTCGAGAACCCGGCGCCGGAAATGAGTTCAATTCCTCGGGGCCTCGACGAAACACTCTCGCTCCCGGCCCCCACACCCACCACGGTTTCGAGCTTGGCGAGCACCACATCCCCGGCATGACGGCGGAAGCGTTCTGCAGGCGGGAAGCGCCTCGGGTTGTACCGCGGAAGCTTCATCCGCGCGCGGGAGGCTCCTTTGTGTTCGACTTCGTGATTCGTGTTGCTGCGGCGGGGCTTCTTCTTCGCCCGGCGACCGCTATGCCGCTCCGCAGCACTTGCAGCGCACCCAGAAGAACCCCGGCGCCAGGGCCGGGGGTGAGTTTGCCGGAATTGTCCTGTGGGGTTTCAGGTGGTGAATTGGTAGGCGCGAGTGGAGTCGAACCACCGACCACTACCATGTCAAGGTAGTGCTCTACCACTGAGCTACGCGCCTGTGGAAACGCCTCAACGATAACCGCTCGGTACCCCTGCTGGCAAGACGGTCGCACACACGCCATTCACGCCATCAGCGTCGCTGCCCGCCTGCCTGATGGGGGCGCCCGATCGCGCGTACCGCCAGTCAGGCGCTCAGCGTGCGGAAGCCGAACCCCTGCTCGCGTATCTCGGCGATGCGATCGCGGAGCCTTGCTGCCTCCTCGAACTCCAGATTCTCGGCGTGCTTGTACATCCGCTGCTCGAGTGCGCGGATCTCGCGGGCAAGCTTGTCAGGCGCCATGGCGCGGTACTTGCGTGCCTCCTCCGCCACCCGGCGCGCGCGCTGTCTCCGCGTGTGCCCACTCGCGTACGCCCCTTCCATAATATCGGCCACCGCCTTGCGAATGCCGCGCGGCGTGATGCCGTGGCGCGCGTTATGGGCGATCTGCTTGCGCCGGCGGCGCTCGGTCTCGTCGATGGCCCGGCGCATGGAGCCGGTGACCGTGTCGGCATAGAGGACGGCCCGGCCGTTGATGTTTCGCGCCGCCCTGCCCATGGTCTGGATCAGCGAGCGATCGGAACGCAGGAACCCCTCCTTGTCAGCATCGAGCACAGCCACCAGCGACACCTCCGGCATGTCGAGCCCCTCGCGCAGCAGGTTGATGCCGACCAGCACGTCGAACTCGCCCATGCGCAGATCGCGGACGATCTCGACGCGCTCGACGGTGTCGATGTCCGAGTGCAGATAGCGCACCCGCACGCCGTGCTCGGCGAGATAATCGGTCAGGTCCTCGGCCATGCGCTTGGTCAGCGTGGTCACCAGCACCCGCTCGTCGACCGCCACGCGCTTCCTGATCTCGGACATCAGATCGTCGACCTGGGTGGCGGCCGGACGCACCTCGACGCCCGGGTCCACGAGGCCCGTGGGACGCACGACCTGCTCGACCACCTCCCCGGCGTGGGCCTCTTCATAAGGGCCCGGGGTTGCGGAAACGAATATCGCCTGCGGTGCCATGCGCTCGAACTCGTCGAAACGCAGAGGACGATTGTCGAGCGCCGAGGGCAGACGGAACCCGTACTCGACCAGCGTCTCCTTGCGTGAGCGATCGCCCCGGTACATGCCACCGAGCTGCGGCACCGTCACATGGCTCTCGTCGATGACGAGCAGCGCGTTGTCGGGCAGATAATCGAACAGGGTCGGCGGCGGCTCGCCGGGCGCGCGCCCGGATAGAAACCGCGAGTAGTTCTCGATGCCCTTGCAGTGACCGAGCTCCTGCATCATCTCCACATCGAAGCGCGTGCGCTGCTCGAGGCGCTGCGCTTCGACGAGCTTGTTGAGATCACGCAGCACCGCGAGGCGATCCACGAGCTCGACCTTTATCTCCTCGATGGCGCGCAGCACAGTGGCGCGCTGCGTGACGTAGTGGCTCTTGGGATAGATCGTCAAGCGTGGCACGCGCCGCAGCACCTCGCCCGTCAAGGGATCGAAGTGGGCGAGCGATTCTATCTCCTCGTCGAAAAGCTCCACGCGAACCGCCTCGCGGTCCGATTCGGCCGGGTAGATGTCCAGCACATCGCCGCGCACCCGGTACGAGCCCCGATAGAGATCCAGATCGTTGCGCGTGTACTGGAGCTCCGCGAGGCGGCGCAGGAGCCGGCGCTGGTCGACCACCTCTCCGCGTACCAGGTGCAGAACCATGGCATGGAAGGACACGGGGTCGCCAAGCCCGTAGATCGAGGAAACCGTCGCTACGATGATCGAGTCGGGGCGCTCGAGCAGTGCCTTGGTGGCCGACAAGCGCATCTGCTCTATGTGCTCGTTGATCGAGGCGTCCTTCTCTATGTACGTGTCCGTGGTCGGCACGTAGGCCTCGGGCTGGTAGTAATCGTAATAGGAGACGAAGTACTCCACCGCATTGCCGGGAAAGTACTCGCGCATCTCGCCGTAGAGCTGCGCGGCGAGCGTCTTGTTCGGCGCCAGAATCAGCGTCGGGCGCTGCCGCGCTTCAATCACGTTGGCAATGGAGAAGGTCTTGCCGGAACCTGTCACCCCGAGCAGCGTCTGGTGCGCGAGACCCGCCTCCAGCCCTTCGCACAGCTGCTCGATCGCGGGGCCCTGGTCTCCCGCGGGACAATAATCGGCCACCAGCTCGAATCGTTTGCTCATCGCGGTTTTGAAGCGCTCACGGTTGACGTATAGTTAGCGTGCGTGCCGAGGAGCCTCTCGGACTCAGGGCCGTCACACGGCGAGGCCTTTCCCCGGGACGGCGACGCACCCACAGAACATCACCCAAGCCGAAGGAAACAACGCATTGGACAGGCAGCTTTCAGACCGCGTGCAGGCCATCAAGCCGTCCCCCACTATCGCCGTGACCACCCGCGCGGCGGAGCTGCGCGCCGCCGGGCACGACGTCATCGGCCTCGGCGCCGGGGAGCCCGACTTCAACACGCCGGATCATATCAAAGAGGCCGCCAAGAAGGCGCTCGACGAGAACTTCACGCGCTACACCGCGGTCGACGGTATCGCCCCGCTCAAGGACGCCATCGCACGCAAGCTCGCGCGTGACAACGCGCTCGACTACGAGGCATCCCAGATCGTCGTCTCGACCGGCGCCAAGCATTCCATTTTCAACCTCACGCAGGCCGTGCTCAACCCCGGCGACGAGGTGCTGATCCCCGCACCCTACTGGGTGTCCTACCCCGACATGACGCTGCTTACGGGTGCGCGGCCGGTCATCATCGAAGCGCGCATCGAGGAGGGGTTCAAGATCAATGCGGCGCAGCTCGAGGCGGCCATCACCGAGCGCACGCGCCTACTGATACTGAACAGCCCATCCAACCCGACCGGGGTTTGCTACACGCGCGCCGAGCTCGCCGCGCTCGGCGAGGTGCTGCGCCGCCACCCCGAGGTGCTCGTCTGCTCCGACGACATCTACGAGCACATCATGTGGAGCGACCAGCCGTTCTGCAACATCGTCATGGCGTGCCCCGATCTCTATGAGCAGACCGTGGTCATCAACGGGCTCTCGAAGGCTTACTGCATGACGGGCTGGCGCATGGGCTACGCGGCCGGCCCCAAGAAGATCGCCGCAGCGATGAAGAAGATCCAGTCGCAGAGCACCTCGAATCCCACGTCCATCGCGCAGGTGGCGGCGCAGGCGGCGCTCGACGGCGACCATGCCTTCATCAAGGAGATGGTGGCCGCGTTCAAGCAGCGCCACGACCTCGTCGTCGAGGGCTTGAACGCATTGCGCGGCGTGCGTTGCCTGCCCGCGCAGGGCGCCTTCTACGCCTTTCCCGATGTCAGCGAGGCGATTCGCGATCTGAACAGCGTGGCCGACGACCTCGAGCTCGCCGAGTACTTGATCACCGACGCCGGCGTGGCGCTCGTCCCGGGCACCGCTTTCGGCGCGCCGGGCTGCGTGCGACTCTCGTTCGCGACCAGCACGCAGAACCTCGAGTCGGCGCTCGACAGGATGGGCAAGGTGCTCGGCACCGGCTGACGCCCCGCCACCGTTGTTGACCCTTCCCGGGAGCCAACAGTAGACTACTCGGCTCGCCATTCCCCGGTAGCTCAGTCGGTAGAGCGGGTGACTGTTAATCACTAGGTCAGAGGTTCGAGTCCTCTCCGGGGAGCCAAACGA
>CAZSDY010000106.1:0-12429 GCA_964605765.1 uncultured Ectothiorhodospiraceae bacterium
CTGAACGGGAACGACACCAACGCGGTGCTGTAGACCGACAGGGCGTCCAGTGCATGGTCATGCAGGCCTTCGAATCCGGGCTGCGGCACACTCTCGTCGAGTGCGGCGTCGAGGAAAACGGCTGATGGAGATGGGAGGGAGCCGTCGGCCAGGATGGGCTCCCCGGAGACATAGGGGATGAGGATGTCGCGCGCGAGCCGCCAGCCCCGCGGGCCCCGGAACAGATCCCAGGCGCGTGTGAGCAACCTCGCGGCGAGCGCCGCATCGGCGCTCGCTCCGCTCAGCCCGGCCCAGTCCTGCAGCCCCTTCGCGACGAACGCGTAGTCCTCGAGCGAGGCCTGTCCCGCTGCAGCGCCCGGGCCGCGTGCGCGGGCCAGGCGCTCGCCGTCCCACAGTGTCCCGACGATCCGGTTCCTCAGCGTTTGCGCCGCCTCACGGTAGCGCTGTCCGTCGGGCAGGTGCGCCGCGGTGCTCAGCGCGCTCAAGGCGAGCGCGTTCCACGCGGCGAGCACCTTGTCGTCGCGCGGCAGCGAGCGCGTGCCCCTCTCGTCACGCAGCTTGGCTGTGGCCGATGCGAGCAGGGAGCGCACCTGCCCGAGGGGAAGCGACAGCGCGGCGGCAACCTCCCCCGGGGGCGCCGCAAGGATGGGTAGCTGGCCCGCCTCGAGCTCCGGCGAGCCCACGAAGTGCCATGCACGTCCCAGCACGCGGGCCTCATCGGTGGTGAGCACCCGTTCGAGCGTCTCCTGTTTCCACACGTAGTAGCCGCCCTCCACACCACGCTCGTCTACCGCCGACAGGCTGGTGATGAAGGCACCGTCCGCGGCACGCATCTCGTCGAGCATGAAGTCGAGCGTATTGCGCGCGACGTCGAGGTAATCGGGACGCTCGAGGATGCGCGCCGCGTCCATGTACAGGCTTGCCAGCAAGGCATTGTCCGAGAGCATCTTTTCGAAATGCGGGACTTGCCAGGCCCGGTCGGTGCTGTAGCGGAAGAACCCGCCGGCCAGATGGTCGCGCAGCCCCTGGGTGGCCATCTTGTCGAGCGTCAGGGTGAGAAAAGCGCCGAGGCGCGCGTCATGTGAAGCCTCGAACAGGCCGAGCAGGGTGTGAAGCTGGGGCGTGTTGGGAAACTTTGTCGTCTTGCCGAAGCCCCCGAGCTCGAGGTCGGCGGCCTGCATGGCTTGCGACAGATACGCGTCGCGGTAGATAGTCACCTGCGAGGCGTCGATCCGCCGCGTGGTGGCGGGCTCGGTTTGCCGGTAGACATACTCGCCCGCCCGTTCGGCCATGCCTTCCAGTTTCTCCCTCTCCGTGCGCCAACGCGTATCGAGCTCCTGCAGGAACTGCACGAAGACCTCGCGCGGCAGGTAGGTGAATCCGATCAGTGGGTGGCCTGCCGGCGTGAGCACCACGTTGAGCGGCCATCCGGCATAGCCGCGGGTTGTCTGGACGAACTGCACGAGATGCGCGTCCAGCCCCGGCTGCAGCTCCCTGTCGACCTTGACCGAAACGACCACGCGGTTCATGAGCCGTGCGACCTCGGCGTCCAGGTAGCTCTCGCGATGCATCACGTGGCACCAGTGGCAGGCGAAGTAGCCGGATGAGACGAAAATGGGCTTGCCCCGCTTGCGCGCCTCCTCTATCGCCGCGCGGGTCCACAGATGCCACTCGACAGGGTCGTCGCCGTGCATGGCGAGGTACGGCGACGGGCTGCCGCCGAGCTCGTTGGCGGCAAAGGCCGGCAAGGCGAACGACAGTGCCAGGAGAGCGACTGCGAGGCGCAAGCGCATGGGTTCACGCGTGGTCACGTGGCGATCATGGCACGCTGTTCATGTCCACGGAAAGCTCGGGGCTTTGGACATCAGCGTGAGACGGGAGTTCTTTAGGGCTCGCTCTGCCGCCCTCAGTTGCCGGACAGGCGCGCATCGGCGCGTGACAGGCGCTCCACGACCTTGTGCAGGAACACGCGGTGGAACTTGAGCTGCGTGTCCTTCGACGTGCGTGCTATCAGCGCGGAGCGTACCTCGAGGGCCGAAACCGGCCCGCTGGCGACGACGCTCGTGGCGCGCTGCTTGCCCGCCAACAAGCCCGCTTCCCCGAAGCAATCGCCGTGCCTCAGCGTGTCCAGCGCTACCCCGCTCTTGCGCACCGTGACCTCACCGCGCACGATGACGAAGAACGAGTTGTCCACCTCGCCTTCCTGCACGATCTCCCCGCCAGCCTCGTAGTCGCGCCACACGCCGGCGTTGAGCATTTCCCAGATCTCGGATTCCGAGAACTCGTCGAAGAAACTCAACCGCGACACCATGTCAAACTTCTGCGGGCGCGAGAACGCCTCCTCGACCATACCGAGCGGGTCGAATACCCGGCTCAGATCCGCGGCGAACACCATGGCGCTCGCGCAGCGATTTTCGGGGTCCTTGGACAGGCTGCGGTCCACGATGCGTGCGAGTGCCTCGGGCACGTCGGCACGAACCTCGCGAATTGGCACATGCGGCTTTTCGGCAATCTGGTAGATAACAGACGCGATGCTGTCGCCGAGGAACGGCAGTTTTCCGGTGAGCAGTTCGTACATGAGCACGCCGAGGGAGAACAGGTCCGATCGGTGGTCGAGCGGCTCACCCCGGACCTGTTCCGGCGACATGTAGAGGGGCGAGCCCAGATAGCCGTCCACCTGCGTGTCGGTGACGTCGAGTCCCGTGCGAAGCGCCACGCTGAAGTCGCTGATCTTGATGTCCTCCTCGGGCGTGAGGAGGATGTTGCGCGGCTTGATGTCGCGGTGCACCACGCCCTTGCGGTGGGCGTAATCGAGCGCCTTGGCACACTTGAACACCATGTGCACGACGCGCTTCATGGGCAGCAGCGTCTCGGGGCGAGTGTGGCAGTGCAGCGTCCGCCCACCGGCCACCAGCTCCATCGCGATGTAGCAGTGACCGTCCTCGAAGCCGGCGTCGCAGACCGACACGATGTTGGGGTGGTCGAGCATCCCCAAGATCTTCACCTCGTTGAAAAACAGCTTGCGGTGGCGGGTGCCCTTGAACTCGTCGACAAAGGCGCCCGGATGGACGATCTTGAGCGCCACGCTCGTATCGCTGAACTGATCGTGCGCGCGGTAAACGGTCGCCATCGCTCCCCGCCCGATTGGTTCCAGGACCTCGTAGCGCGCGAGCGCGGGAGGGGGCGATGCGCATTGGATCGAGGTCGGGGACGCTGGCGCGAAGTCGTTTTTCCGGGATGAGGCCATTGCGCTGGAATTATACAGCCGGGGGACCTTGTTTTGCGGCGCCGCGCCGCGTCCGCCGGGGCTCAACGGCTCTCCGACGTCACGATCTGCGCCGTGGTGCGCGACAGGCGCCTGACCAGCGTGTGCAGGAAGACCTTGTGGAAGCGAAGCTGGCAGTTGAGCGAGACGCGTTCCATCAACGCCGAGCGCACCTGCATCACCGTGACGGGCGTCTTGGCTATGATGCTGGCCGAACGTACCTGCTTGGCGATGAATCCCATCTCGCCGAAGCAGTCGCCGCGACCCAGGGCATCGACCTGAGAGCCGCTCTTGCATACCACGACATCGCCGGAGACGATGATGTAGAAGGTATCGTCGATCTCGCCCTCCATGATGATCTCGGCGGGCGGATCGAAGGTCTTCCAGGTGCTCGCGTTGATGATTTCCCAGATCTCCGATTCGGCGAAGTCGTCGAAGAAACGCAGTCCATTGACCAGGTTGAACTTTTCGCGTCCGGGCAATTCCTCGTTGGCAGGCGTGATGTGATCGAACACGAGGCTCAGGTCGGCGGCCACGTCGAGCCCCATCTTGTAGCGCGCGGAAAGGCTCTTGGCGAGCATCCGGTCCACGATGTGCTCGATGATGGCCGGTGCCTCCGGTCGCACCTCGCCGATGCGCCGCGGTGCCACCGAGGTGATCTGATGAGTGATGGCCGGCAGGTTGTCGGCGGCGAACGGATGGCGACCGGTCATCATCTCGTAGAGCACGACGCCCATCGAAAAGATGTCGGTCTGGTTGTTGACCTGCTCGATGCGCACCTGCTCTGGCGACATGTAAAGCGGCGACCCTATGTAGCCGTGTACCTGCGTGTCGGTCTGGTCTTGGCGGGTTTGCAGCGCGATGCTGAAATCGCCGATCTTTATCTCCCAGTCCTCCGTGACCAGGATGTTCTTGGGCTTGATGTCGCGATGGATCACACCCGAGCGGTGCGCGTAATCGAGCGCCTTGGCGCACTTGAAGATCACCCGTACCACGTCTTCCATGGGCAGCAGGTTGTCCGGTTTGCAGAAATCGCCCAGCGTGCGCCCGCCGCGAACGTGCTCCATCACGATGTACCAGATGTCGTCCTCGATGCCCGCGTCAAAGACCTCGATGATGTTGGGATGGCGCAGGCGCCCTGCAATCTTGGCCTCGTTGAAGAACAGCTTGCGGTAACGTCCGGCACCCATCTCGGTGCCGCTCGCTTCCGGGTGGGCCACCTTGAGTGCCACGTCGCGTCCCCCGAAGGGGTCGTGACCGAGATACACGGTGGCCATGCCGCCGCGGCCGACCTCCTTGATGACGTCGTATTTTCCGATGACCTGGATGTCGCGTGCTGCCATCGCCTGTGTCCTTTGCTAAGGTGGCGTTGTGCCGGTCACCACTCTAAGCCCGTGTCATGCGAAATCAAGCCGGCGCGGCGCTGCGCAGGAGGGCGATAAGCGTCACTGTGCATGGGTCGCTACACTATGTTCCGGTTCACGAGGCGTGTTGAAATGCGCGCTTGCAGCGCCCGCGTGATGAGAGAGTTCGCATGACACAAACATGGGATGCCGGGAGGTACGCGAAGCATGCGCGCTTCGTCTCCGACCTGGGAGCTGCCGTGGTCGAGTTGCTTGGCCCGGCGCGCGGGGAATGCGTGCTCGATCTGGGTTGCGGCGACGGCGCATTGAGCGAGCGCCTGGTGGCCGCGGGCTGTCGCGTGGTGGCTGTCGATGCATCCCCCGACATGGTCGAGGCAGCGCGCGCGCGGGGGCTCGATGCACGTCTCATGGATGGGCAGGCGCTTCGCTTCAACGCCGAGTTCGATGCTGTGTTCAGCAACGCCGCGCTGCATTGGATGCGGCGCGCCGATGATGTGATAGCGGGGGTGGTGTGTGCGCTCAAGCCCGGCGGCCGCTTCGTCGCCGAGTTCGGGGGGGGCGATAACGTGAAGACGATTTCCGACGCTCTCGAATGCGCACTGCGCCGCCGCGGCGTTGATGTTGAGCGCATCAACCCGTGGTATTTCCCGGCACCGGCGGAGTACCGGCGCCGGCTGCAGGCGCACGGCCTGACCGTGCGCTGCATGGAACTCTTCCCGCGGCCCACGCCGATCCCGGGCGATATCAGCGGCTGGCTGCAGACCTTCGGTGAGAGCTTCCTGGGCGGCGTGCCCGCCGGCGAACGCGATGAGTTGCTGGCCGAGGTGAGGCGTGCGCTTCGCCCCATGCTGTGCGACGGGCAAGGAAACTGGACGGTCGACTACGTGCGCCTGCGCTTCGCCGCATTCATGCCCGGCGCCGCGTAATACGCTCCTCCCCGCGTTGATATGCCGTGGAAGGCCCGCCTGTAGGAGCGGGATTCATGCCCTGTGGTAGGGGTGGTTTTGCACGACGGTCCAGGCACGGTAGATCTGCTCGGCGACCACGACTCGCACCAGTGCGTGCGGCAGCGTGAGCGCCGACAGCGACCAGATGTCCGTGGCCGCTTCCAGCGCGCGCCTGTGCAGTCCGTGAGGTCCGCCGATGAGCAGCGCGATGTCGCGGCGCGCCATCATCCATGCACGCAGGCGCTCGACCAGAACCGCCGTGCTCCAGGGCTTGCCATTGACGTCGAGTGCGACGATGGTGGCCGCGGGCGGGATTGCAGCGTGCAGCCGCGACCATTCCGCCGCCAGGGCGCGTTTCGAGTCGGCTTGCTCGGCACCTCTCGCGAGAGCGACCTCGGTGAGTTGGAGCCAGCCGCGCGGCAGGCGCCTGGCGTAATCGTGGAACCCGTCGCTTACCCACCCCGGCATGCGCGTGCCCGCGGCCAGCAGGTGTATGCGCATTGCTCAGCTGTGCGTCGTGCGCTGCCGCTCGGCCACGCGCCACAGCTTTTCCAGCTGATAGAATTCCCGGGTCTGGGCCAGCATGACGTGAACGACCACGTCGCACAGATCGACCAGCACCCATTCTCCCTGGGTCAGACCCTCGATGCCGAGCGGGCGTTGGCGGCTCGCCTTTGCCGCTTCGATGACGTGCTCGGCCATGCTCGCCACCTGCCGGCTCGAGCCGCCAGTGGCGACGATCATGAAATCGGTAATATCGGTCAGCGCTCGCACGTCCAGCACCTGCACGTCGTGGGCCTTCCTGTCCTCGAGCGCCGCGACCACGAGGTCGCGCAGTCGTTCACTTTTCACGATACAACCCGTTGCTCTCTATGATGTCGTGCACCGCGTCGGGCAGCAGAAAACGCGCGCTTCGCCCTTGTGATACGAGACGCCTGATGTGTGTTGCCGACACTTCCAGGGGAGGGATGTCGCACACCAGCACGCACCCGCAGGATCGCTTGCCGAGCGCGTCGCGGTTGCGTGGCGCACGCTCGGCGATGAGCGTACCGAGCTCGCCACCCGCGGGCAGCGCTGTACCGGGCCGCCTTGCCAGGCACAAGTGCGCAAGCTTCGGGATCTCGCGCCACTGGTGCCAGCGCTCGAGGTGCGCGAACGCATCCATGCCGAGGATCAAGCAAAGCGCCCAGCCGGGTCCGCGCTCTGCGCGAATGGCGCGCAGGGTGTCGACCGTGTAGGAGGGACCGTCGCGCCTGATCTCGCGATCATCGACGCAAAGCTTCGGGACGCCGTCGATGGCGGCCTCCAACATGCGCAGCCGCACGCTGGCGCTGGCACTCGGGGCGCCCCGCAGCGCGGGGCGCGCCGCGGGTACCAGTGCGACGCAGGCGAGATCGAGGCGCTCGCGCATCTCGATGGCGAGGCGCAGATGACCGCAATGTACGGGGTCGAAGGTCCCGCCCAGTATGCCCAGTGTGTGCACGGCAGCGTGTGGCTCGCCACCATCAGCGCGTATGCCCGTCACCCATGACGATGAACTTCCGGGAGGTGAGCCCCTCGAGTGCCACGGGACCCCGGGCATGGAGCTTGTCCGTGCTGATGCCTATCTCGGCACCGAGGCCATACTCGAAACCGTCGGCAAAGCGCGTCGATGCGTTGACCATCACCGAGCTCGAATCGACCTCCGAGAGAAATCGCCGCGCGCGCGCCAGGTTCTCGGTCACGATGGCGTCGGTGTGGTGTGATCCGTAGGTCTCGATGTGATCGATGGCATCGTCCAGACCGTCGACCACCTTGATGGAGAGGATCGGCGCCAGGTACTCCTCGCACCAATCTTGCTCGCTCGCCGGCGCGATGCCGGCGACGAGCGCGCGCGTCGTCTCGCAGCCGCGCAGCTCCACGCCGGCCTCGGTGAAGCGGTGTGCCAGCGCCGGCAGCACGTCGGCGGCAATGGGGCGCGCCACCAGCAGGGTTTCCATCGCGTTGCACACGCCGTAGCGCTGGGTCTTGGCGTTGAAGGCGATGGCGAGGGCCTTGTCGAGATCGGCCTGGTCGTCGATGTAGACGTGGCAGATGCCGTCCAGGTGCTTGATGACGGGCACCCGCGCTTCCCGGCTGACGCGCTCTATGAGCCCCTTGCCACCGCGCGGCACGATGACATCCACGTGCGCATCCATCCTGAGCAGCGCATCCACCGCCGCGCGATCCGGAGTCTCGACAACCTGTACCGCATCTGCGGGAAGACCGGCCGCCTTCAGGCCCTCGTGGATGCATCCGGCGATCGCGTGATTGGACCGCAAGGCTTCCGACCCGCCGCGCAGGATGGCCGCATTGCCTGCCTTGAAGCACAAGGCAGCCGCGTCGGCCGTGACGTTGGGTCTGGACTCGTAAATGATGCCGATGACGCCGAGCGGCACGCGCATCCTGCCCACCTGGATGCCCGACGGGCGGTAGCTGAGGTCGGTGATCTCCCCCACCGGGTCGGGCAACGCGCTCACCTCGCGCAGCCCCCGGGCCATCGCCTCGACGCGATCCCGGGTGAGCTCGAGCCGGTCGAGCAGCGCCGCTTCGAGTCCCGTGCGCCTCGCGGCCGCCAGATCGGCCGCGTTGGCCTGTGCGAGGACCGCCTCGTGTGCCAGCAACGCGTCGGCGATCGCCTCCAGCGCGCGGTTCTTGGCCGCCGTTGACGCGCGTGCCAGCATCCGCGCCGCCACGCGGGCGCGCTCGCCCAGTGCGCCCACGTAGGTCTCTATGTCGCCGCTGGTCGTCTTGTCGAGCATGGTCGTGATGTACTCGGGGCTCATGCACGGAGCGCTCATCCGCTTGTCCGGCGATTATACGCAGGTCCGTCGAAGATCTTCACGCCCGCGAGACCCAGTGCAAGCTCGAGCAGCGCGTCCCATGCGTTGCCCGCGGCTGCACCCTTGACGACCTTGTCGATGTGAGCCGCACGGTCGAGCAGTGTGCGCAGGCTCCGCGTGGTGTGACGTCTGACAGCATTCGAGACGAGCCGTTTGCGTGCGTCCCACACGCGGTGCTTGCGAAACAGCCCCGCCAGCTCGGCCCCGTTGTCGCGTTCCATACTGATACTGTGCAGCGTGCGCAGCTCACGAACCAGTGCCCACACCACGATGGGAAGGGCCACGTCTTCCTCGCGCAACGCCACGCAGATGCGCGCAGTGCGTGCGGCGTCGCCCGCGCAAGCGCCGTCGGCCAGGTCGTAGACGTCGAAGCGGGCGCTGTCTCCCACGGCGGCAAGAATCGCCCTCTCGTCGATGTGCTCCGGGACCCCGGCGAGCGCCAGCTTCTCGATCTCCTGGGCACAGGCGAGCATGTTGCCCTCCACGCGCTCGGCGAGAAGCTCGGCGGCGGGTGCACTCAGATCGAGCCCGACGGCCGTGGCCCGTGCGCGTATCCAGACGCCGAGCTTGGCCCGATCGATGGGCCGGATCTGCACCAGGACCCCGGCGGCCCCCAGCGCCTTGTACCAGCGGCTGTTCCTTGCGGCGGCGTCGAGCTTCGGTGTAGCGACGAGCAGGATGCTGTCCGGATCGGGCCGCGCCGCGTAAGCGGCCAGCGCCTTGGCCCCGCTTTCGCCGGGCCGGCCCGTAGGCATGCCGAGATCGATGAGGCGTTTACTCGCGAACAGGGAAAGCGTGTCGGCCTCGTGGCGCAGGGCTGCCCAATCGAACCCCTTGCCGGCCTCCAGGCGCACGCGTTCCTCGTGGCCCTGCGCGCGTGCCGCGCCGCGGATCAGATCGAGCGCTTCGCGGCACTGCAAGGGCTCATCGCCGCTCACCACGTAGATACGCGCCAGCGCACCCTGCAGGCGGCGTTCCAGATCGCAGATGCGTACCTGCACGGTCTATGCCGGATGATTCGTCACGGATACCGGCGCCCGCGCGGCGGCTCGCGCGTTACGGGGCAAGCCCGGCGTTGAGGCGCGCGAGAATGCGCTGCGCGGCGTCGCGCCGCATCTCGGCTTCAAGCACCGACTTCTCGCGGCTCTTGCCGATCACCTGGCCGGGGTCGAATACGAAGTCGCGGTGCAGGGTCACGAGCTGGCGCTTCACCAGCACGGTGCCGTCGGCACGTTTGAATCCGAACTCCACGGAGTAGGTGAGCTCGAACTCGCGCTCCTTGCCGGTCTTGGGGTCGACGGACAGCGTGCGCTGCTCGAAGCTCTCCTGCCCCACGTCCAGGATGGCTTGCGCATCGCCTGCGCGCCGGCTCAGCCGGGCGCCGCCGTCGCGCAGATAGAGCTCGATCTCGTCGGCAAGCGCGGCGCTCGAGGAACGAATGAAAATCGCGCGTGCATCGGGCGGCAGCGTGGCGGCACCGCGCAGGTGAAAACCACAACCCGAAAGCAACGCGCCCATTACGAGCAACACCAGGGCCTTACGCATGTCTTGCCACCTCCAGGATCCTATACCACGATATTGACGAGCTTATCAGGAACCACGACGACTTTGCGCACCGCCTTGTCGGCCACGAAGCGGCGCACGTTATCGTTGGCAAGCGCTTCGCGCTCCACGTCCTCGCGTGCAGCACCGGCGCTGACCGAGATATGGCCGCGCAGCTTGCCGTTGACCTGCACGACGATCTGCACGTCCTCGCGTGCCAGTGCCCGTGCGTCGGCTTGCGGCCAGCGCGCATCGACCACGGCGCTGTCGTGGCCCAGCGCATGCCACAGCTCGTGGCAGATGTGCGGCACGATCGGGGAGAGCAGCAGCACCGCGGTTTCGAGTCCCTCGTGCAGCACGGCTCTACCCTGCGCGGAGTCATCGGTCCATTTCTGCAAGTTGTTGACGAGCTCCATCACCGCCGCGATGGCCGTGTTGAAGGTGTAGCGCCGGCCGATGTCGTCGCTCGCCTTGACGATGGTTTCGTGGACTCGGCGGCGCAGCGTACGCTGCGCGTCGTCGAGCGCCGCGGGGTCGAGCGCCGCGCCGCCGCCCGCGTGGCGCACATGGGCAGCCACCAGCTTCCACAGCTTCCTGAGGAAACGCATGGCGCCTTCCACGGAGCTGTCAGACCATTCCAGAGTCTGTTCCGGCGGCGCCGCGAACATCATGTACAAGCGCACGGTGTCGGCGCCGTAGGTTTCGATGAGCGCTTGCGGATCGACCGTGTTGCCCTTGGACTTGGACATCTTGGCGCCGTCCTTGAGCACCATTCCCTGCGTCAGGAGGTTGGTGAACGGCTCATTGCTCGTGATGAGCCCCTCGTCGCGCATCAGCTTGTGGAAGAACCGTGCGTAGAGCAGGTGCAGGATGGCATGCTCTATGCCGCCCACGTACTGGTCCACGGGCAGCCAGTAGCTCGCGCGCGCATCGAGCATGGCATCGGCATCCGGGCAGGCGAAACGGGCGTAGTACCAGGATGACTCCACGAAGGTGTCGAAGGTGTCGGTCTCGCGCACGGCCGCCGCGCCCGTCTCCCGCTCGCGCGTGCGGTAGAAGTCGGGCAGGTCCTTGAGCGGGGAGCCGACGCCCTGGAAAGCCACGTCTTCGGGCAGCACTACCGGGAGCTCGTCGTCGGGGACTGCCACCGGGCCGTGCTGCTCGGTGCTGATCATTGGTACCGGCGCTCCCCAGTAGCGCTGGCGCGAGACGCCCCAGTCCCGCAGACGGTAGTTGGTCTGACGCTGCCCCTTGCCGCGACTCTCCAGAGAATCGGCGATGGCGTCGAAGGCCGCCTCGGAGCTCATGCCGGAGAACGCCCCGGAGTGGTGCAGCACGCCCTTGTCCGGAGACGCCATCTCGCTCACGTCCAGCTCTTCGCAGCCCGGCGGGAACACCACGGGGCGTATGGGCAGATCGTACTTGCGTGCGAAGTCGTGATCGCGCTGATCGTGCGCCGGCACCGACATGATCGCACCCGTGCCGTAGCTCATGACCACGAAATTTGCGACCCACACGGGGATGTGCTCGCCGTTCAGGGGGTTGATGGCCTGGTGGCCTGTATCCATGCCGAGCTTTTCCACCGTTTCCAGGGCGGCTTCGCTGGTCTGCATGTGCTGGCAGTTCTCGATGAACCGCGCGAGCCTGGGGTTGCCGGCCGCCGCCCGCCTCGCCAGCGGGTGGGTCGGGGCGAGCGCGGCGAAGGTGGCGCCCATCAGCGTGTCGGGGCGCGTGGTGTAGACGTGGATGGGCTCGTCCTGCCCGACGATATCGAACACGATCTCGACGCCTTCCGAGCGTCCTATCCAGTTGCGCTGCATGGTGCGCACGGCATCGGGCCAACCCGGCAGATTATCGAGCTCGGCCAGCAGCTCGTCGGCGTAGGCCGTGATCTTCAGGAACCACTGCGAGACCTCGCGCCGCTCGACGAGCGCCCCGGAACGCCATCCCCTACCGTCGATCACCTGCTCGTTGGCGAGCACGGTCTTGTCGATCGGGTCCCAGTTCACCTCCGCGTTCTTACGGTACGCGAGGCCTTTTTCGTAGAGCCGCGTGAACAGCCACTGCTCCCAACGGTAGTAATCCGGCTTGCAGGTCGCTATCTCGCGATCCCAGTCGTAGCCGAAGCCTAGGCGCTTGAACTGCGGTCGCATGTATTCAATGTTCTGGTAGGTCCAGCGCGCCGGGGGCACCTCGTTCTCGACGGCCGCATTTTCCGCCGGCAGGCCGAATGCGTCCCAGCCCATCGGCTGCAGCACGTTCTTGCCGAGCATTCGCTGGTAACGCGAGATGACGTCGCCGATGCTGTAGTTGCGCACGTGGCCCATGTGCAGCCGCCCGCTCGGATAGGGGAACATCGACAGGCAGTAGAACTTCTCGCGCGCCGGATCCTCCGTGACCTTGAAAGTCGCGTTTTCCTCCCAGTAGCGCTGGGCGCTCAGCTCGACCTT
>CAZSDY010000107.1:0-12422 GCA_964605765.1 uncultured Ectothiorhodospiraceae bacterium
CCGCGTTCGCGGACTGCAAGCCTGTCGGAAATCTGGGATTTGAATATGCTAAAGTCTATGCACGGCGAGACTTTACGGTTAAAGTACGGTGTATCGGGGTATTTGTATTCTGTTGGCCAGGTCTGCTCGTTGCATACCAAGGGAGATCATTAAGATGAGATGGGCAAGGGTACTAATCGGCGCAGCGTCGATTCCGTTGTTGCTGTCGGGTTGTGCCACCACCAATGGCAGCGCAACGGTGGGTGGGCATACGTTCAATAACATCCCGTGCGCGCTCATCGGCGCGGCCGTAGGTGCGGCGGCTGGCGGTGCGACCGCCGGAGGCGGAGGTGCCGGAATCGGTCTTCTCGGCGGCGCCGTGATGAGCCAGCTTTTCTGTGGGGAGGCTGAAGCAGAGCCGGCACCACCGGGAGACGCTGACGGCGACGGTGTGACGGATGACAAGGACTACTGCCCGCTGACACCGCAAGGTGCGCCGGTAGATGCTAACGGCTGTCCGCTCGATTCCGACGGTGACGGCGTGCCGGACTACAGGGACGATTGCCCTGATGTGCCTGGCGATGCCACCACCGGGTGCCCGCCACCACCGGAACCAGTCGCCATGGAGATGTTCATCGAAGCGGTTCACTTCGACTTCGATAGTGCGGCCATCAAGCCCATATCGAAGGCAGTGCTCGATGCGCGGGCGCTTCCCATTCTGATGGATAACCCGGACATCAGCGTGCGCATCGAAGGCCACACCGACAGCGTCGGCCCGGAGGAGTATAACCAGCAGTTGTCGCATCGACGTGCGGAGTCGGTGCGCGATTACCTGGAGTCCCAGGGAATCGACGCAACGCGCATGAGCACGGCCGGGTACGGTGAAACCAGCCCGCTCGACTCGAACGACACACGCGCGGGGCGCGCCAACAACCGGCGGGTCGAGTTTGTCATCAAGTAACTGACAAGCCGGCATTCGAGTATCAAGCGGTGGTCCGCACGCCGGGCCACCGCTTTTTTTTGTCTTGGCAGACCCACAAAACTTGTGGAGCACGGATGAACTCTAGGGCGCTATCCTGGCGGTGATGGCGCTCTCGCAAAGACGCAAAACCCGCAAAGGACAAGGGGGATCGGTGAAGCCTCGATGAACCATGCGTTATCCGTGCCGTCACTCAGCCTGACTCAGACCTTCCAGCGTCCTTGGCATGCTTGGCGGCTTTGCGAGAGCAGTGCCAACCTTTCAACCGGCGGGCAGGTTGCGCAACGATGCCGCTGAGGGGCTCGACATGCGCTACGTGAGCACGCGCGGCGCCGCTCGGCCGCGGTGCTTCGATGAAGTCCTGCTCTCGGGCTTGGCCGAAGATGGCGGACTCTACGTCCCCGAGCACATACCCCGCCTGGCGCCAGCGCAGGCTGCCGAGTGGCGTCGTCTCCCCTACCCGAAACTCGCGGCCCGCATCGTGTCGCTGTTCGCGGCCGACTCCATCCCCGAGCAGGTCATCGATGATGCGGCCGACGCCGCGTTCGAACGCTTCAGGCACAGCGCCATCGCGCCGCTCAAGCAGCTCGATGCCGGGCGTTGGCTGCTCGAGCTCTTCCATGGACCGACCTATGCCTTCAAGGATTATGCGCTGCAGCTCGTAGGCCGGCTAATCGAACGGCGCCTGCGCGAGCGTGGCCGGAAGATCCTGGTGTTGTGCGCGACATCCGGAGACACCGGCGCGGCGGCCGCCGCGGCCTTCGCGGGGCTCGACAACGTGCATATTGCAGTGCTTCATCCCCTCGGCCGGGTGTCCCCGGTGCAGCGCCGCCAGATGACCACCATCGAGGCGCACAACCTGCTCAATCTGGCGGTGCGCGGAACCTTCGACGACTGCCAGAGCATCGTCAAGCGCTTGTTCGTCGACCGTGGGATGGCCGCGATGAATCCGGTTGCCGTGAACTCGATCAACTGGGCACGCATAACGGCGCAGATCACCTATTACGCGTGGGCGGCGCTGCGCCTCGGTGCCACGGCGAGGCGCGTAGACTTCGTGGTGCCGACCGGCAACTTCGGCAACGTGCTGGCCGGCTTCATTGCCAGGCAGATGGGATTTCCAGTCGGCAGGCTGATTCTGTCATCCAACGAGAACGACGTGCTGCCGCGATTCTTCCACACCGGCACCATGCAATCGCGCGGCGTGGTTGGCACCTTATCACCCAGCATGGACATCCAGGTCTCGAGCAACTTCGAGCGCTTTCTCTACGAGCTGAAGGGCCGCGACGGTGCGGCTGTAAGGGAGGCACAGGAGGCGCTCGCCCGCAATGGCAGCTACACCCTGGACAGCGAGGAGATGGTGCGCGCTCGCGAGCACCTCGAGGCCGTGCGCTGCGACACACGCGAGACGCTGGCGGAGATTGCGAGGACCCATGAGGAAACGGGAGAGGTACTCTGCCCGCACACGGCGACGGCCGCCTTTGCCGCACGGCACATTGACAGTGGGGGGGGGCCTCCAGTGGTGATTATCGCCACCGCGCACCCGGCGAAGTTCCCCGAGGCGATTGGCCGCGCCCTGGGCCGACCACTCCCCGCCCCCGAGGCACTGCAAACGCTCCACCAGCGCTCCGAGCACTACCAGGAGGTGCCCGCGGACGCCGATCACATCCGGGACCTGCTGCTTCGGCGCTGAACCCGATCCGACCGAGCCGGAACCGAGCAGGGCATCGAGCACTCGAGGCGTTGCGGCCAATGACACGCCGGATAATGCACGCCCAAGACGCCAAGCACGCAAAGGTGGCGCGGGTGTCCCTGATGACGGAGGCATCACCGGCAGCGTCGGGTGCCATATTGCGGCAGATCGATCTTCTTTGCGTGCTTGGCGGCTTGGCGAGAGTCGTCACAATCGTGCGGTATCCACCGTTTGCCGAAGAACCTGGATACTTTGTCGTTGTGCACAAGTTTTCACGGCCAAGGGGCTAGAGCACCGTCGCGAGCGATCTTGATAGGCGCGCTGGGATACACCGCGCGTGCCCGCGCACGCTCACGCCGCCATGTAGCGCAATCCCCGTTCGTCGAGTTGTGCGAGGCTCGCGCATCTGACCGGGACCTGCGTTTCCGTGTCCACAAAAGCCCCGAAGCGGTAGGGGTTGTAGAAGGCGCCCCGCCCGCACAGAGCGTCGAGCCGGCGCTCCTCGTCGGGATGAACGAAATCGAGCAGTCGGCCCACCGCAAACGCATGCACGTTGCGCCGCTGCTCGCGCAGCATGCGCTGGCGGCCGGACTCGCGCACCCGAAACTCAACGTGCCCCAGACGCACCTGGCTCGCCGAGGCGACGAGCTTGCCGCCCTGAATGATGCCGTAGCAGCCGTGCTTGGTATTCTTGAATACCCGCACGGACTTGTCGTAATCGATCACTGCCGGTGATTCCTGCAAGAAAAATGCCGCGGATTATATGGTGCGGCGCATCAAATGCAAGCCCTTGGCCGTGCAATCCGCTAAGTTGAGAAGCATAGAGGCAGCCGGCTGGTGTCGGTCCAGAAAATGGGAGACTCTCGCCAGGGTGCAAAGACCGCAGAGGAATCAGTCATCGTGATCAAACTCACACCAAGATGTTTTCCTGGCGTGTGTGCGCCATCGAGAGAGCACTATCGACGTTTCTGGACGGGAACTGGCTATGTCGTCGCCCACCCTGTCCCCGTGCCACCCCCTCGGAGAGCCGCCTGATGCAAAACGAAGTTCCCGAAGAGATTCTCGGCCAACTGAGAGCGCTGTACGCGCCCGGTGACGAAGAGCCCGGCGCCTGGCTGCTGCGCGAGATAGTGCGCAACGCGCTGAAGTTCAAGGCGGCCGGGCTGGACGTGCTCGATCTCAAGATCATGAACCGGGCCCTGGCGGAGTATCGCTATGCGGCGAGCGTCTTCAAGCCCTACAGGGCTGTGCGCAAGGTCTCGATATTCGGTTCGGCAAGAACCCCCGAGAACGATCCCTACTACGAGATGGCCGTGCGCTTCTCCCGCGCGCTGGCGCAGCGCGGTTTCATGACCATCACCGGCGCGGCCTCCGGCATCATGAAGGCGGGCAACCTCGGCGCGGGCGCGGAGCGCAGCTTTGGCGCCAACATCCTGCTGCCCTTCGAGCAGGCCGCCAACGAAATCATGTCGGATGATCCCAAGCTCATCACCTTTCGCTACTTCTTCACCCGGAAGCTGTTTTTCCTGATGGAGGCGCACGCCGTGGCCCTGTTTCCAGGTGGTTTCGGCACGCACGACGAAGGCTTCGAAGCGCTGACGCTGCTGCAGACCGGCAAGGCGCCCCCCATGCCGATCGTGCTGATGGACCTGCCGGGGGAGGACTACTGGGAGAGCTGGCGCACATTCGTCGAGTCGCAGATGCTCGCGCGCGGGCTCATTTCCGGGGAAGACCTTGCACTGTATCGTATCGTGTACTCGCCCGGTGAGGCCGTCGAATGGATCGTGAAGTTCTATTCCACCTACCATTCCATGCGATGGGTGCGCGACAAGCTCGTGCTGCGCCTCGATGCGGAGCTCAGCGACCGCCAGGTGCGCGAGCTGGACGCGGCGTTTGCCGACCTGCTGGAAACCGGGGCCGTGGAAAAGTCCGATCCGCTACCGGCCGAGGCCAACGAGCCCGAGCTCCTGTCAAAGCCCAGGCTCGCATTTGCGTACAATAGAAAGAGCGCGGGGCGCCTGGTGGCACTCATCCACGCCATCAACGATATGGGCATGGCCGCCACACAAGGCTGAGCATCGCGCCAACGAACGCTGACGGGCCGATCGCTGCGCGGCGGGTGCGCCCGTCATGCGGCTGAAGGCGCGCAAGGGAGCCAAAGCTCATGCATCGAATTTCCAGACGTCGGTTCCTCGCGACCGGCGCGACGCTTGCCGCCACGCCCTGGCCCGGCCGTGCGCTTGCGAGCTCACACCCGGACGTCGTGGTCGTCGGTGCCGGCGCGGCCGGCCTCGCAGCCAGCATGACGCTGGCGAAAGCGGGCGTGCGAGTGACCACCATCGAGGCCAGCAGCCGCATTGGCGGGCGCGCGCTCACCGACACGCGTCTCTTCGGTGTCCCCTACGACGTGGGCGCCCACTGGCTGCACTACGCCGGCCACAACCCGTTCGTGAAGTATGCACAGCAAAACGGCTTCACGGTCTATCCGGCACCGGATCGCCAGGTCATCTACATCGGTGGGCGGAAAGCCTCGGCGGCCGAGAACACCGCGTTCGACAAGGCCTACCAGGCGACCATCGCTGCCATCTCGCGCGCGGGCCGCGCGGGCAAGGACGTGAGCGCCGCCTCGGTGGCGCCGGATACCGGCGCATGGCGCGATCTGGCGGCATTCGTGATCGGGCCCTGGGACATGGGCAAGGACCTCGACGATTTCTCGTGCCTCGACTGGTGGAACTCGGACGAGGGTCCCGACTGGTTCTGCAAGGAAGGCTTCGGCGCGCTCCTCGCGCACCACGCGCGCGGCGTGCCGGTGGCGCTGTCGACGCCCGCGCAGCGCATTCGGTGGGGAGGCAAGGGCGTGCGCGTCGAGACCGCGCGCGGCGATATCGTCGCGCGTGCGTGTATCGTGACCGTCTCCACGGGCCTGCTGTCCGCCGAACGCGTGCAATTCGACCCACCGCTGTCGCCTGCCAGGCAGGCGGCCTTCCACGCCATCGACATGGGGCTCTACAACCATATCGCACTGCAGTTTCGCGAGAACGTGCTCGGCCTCGGGCCCGACGAGTATCTGCTGTACCGGCCCGAACCGGCTGATGGTCGCGCGCCGAGGATGATGGGCACGCTCGCCAATGTCTCCGGCACGAATCTGTCCGTGGCCGACGTGGGCGGGGACTTCGCGCGCGAGCTGGAAGGGCTCGGTAGCGAGGCGTCTCTGGATTTTGCGCTGTCCGAGCTGAGGAAGATTTTCGGCTCGAGCATGGACAAGCACTTCATCAAGGGGCATGCCACGGCCTGGGGGAGCAATCCGCTGACGCTCGGCTCCTATGCCTCCGCGCGCCCCGGCGCATTCGAGCAGCGCGCCGTGCTGCGCCGCGCGGTCGGCGATCGCATCTGGTTCGCGGGAGAAGCCTGCAGCCGGGACCAGTGGGCAACGCTGGCCGGCGCCTACAAGAGCGGCCAGGAGGTCGCCAGGGAGGTGCTGCGCCGCCTGCGCCAACCCGCCTGATCGCCGCTACGCACGGAAGACGCGACGCTAGTCCGGCAGCACAGCTACCGCGGCGCGGAAGGGCTCGCGCAGGGGCGCCATCTCGCGGCGCCGCGAGCGCGCTATCGAGGCGCTCAGCACGAGTATCGGCGCGACGCCGACGGCGACGATGGTCACGGCCGCGGTGGCGGAGTCGGCAAGACGCTCGTCGGATGCCAGCTCGTAGGCCCTCACGGCCAGCGTGTTGAAGTTGAACGGGCGCAAGATCAGCGTCGCGGGCAACTCCTTCATCACGTCCACGAACACCAGCAACAATGCGGTCATCAGGCTGCCGCGCATGATTGGCACATGAACCTTGCGCACCACCCCGCCCGCGGTGTGTCCCAGCGAACGACCGGCGTCTTCCATGGAGCGCGTGATGTTACCCAGGCCCGATTCCACGGCCTGCAGGGCCACGGCGAGAAAACGCACCATGTAGGCGAACATCAGGGCGAACAGCGTGCCGCTCAGCACGAGTCCCGTGGAGACGCCGGCATGCTCGCGCATCCACGCGTCCACCGCATTGTCCAGGGCGGCAAAAGGCAACAGCACGCCGACCGCGATCACGGTGCCCGGCACCGCGTAGCCCATGCTCGCCACGCGTACCGCGGCCCGGATTGCGAGCCGCGGGCGGATACGTGCCGCATAGCCGAGCACCAATGCCAGCAGCACCGCGAGCACCGATGTGAGCGACGCGATGCCGAGCGTATTGACGACGAGCCGCGTGAAGCTCGCGTCCAGCATGTCGGCAGCCGTCTGCACGGCCCACACCAGGAGTTGCGCACCGGGCAGGGCAAAACCGAACAGCAGCGGTATAGCGCACAAGGCGGCTGCGCCGAAGGCACGCCAACCCGCCAGCCGGTAGCAGGTCAGCGGGCGTGAGCGATTTCCCACATGATGGTAGCGCGCGCGCTTTCTCGAGCGTCGCTCGGTAATCAGCAGGATCAGCACGAAGCCCATGAGCAGGGCGGATAGCTGCGCGGCGGCCGCACTGTCACCCAGACCGAACCAGGTCCTGAAAATGCCCGTGGTGAAGGTCGCGACGCCGAAATACTGCACGGTGCCGTAATCGGACAAGGTCTCCATCAGCGCGAGCGACAGACCCGCGGCGATGGCGGGGCGCGCGGCGGGCAGCGACACGCGCAGGAAGCTCTCCCAAGGCCCGCAACCGAGCGTGCGCGCAGCATCCATGGCGGAGGCGGACTGCTCCAGGAACGCGGCGCGAGACAGGAAGTAGACATACGGGTACAGGACCAGCGACAACATCAGCACCGCGCCCTCGAGCGATCGCACCTCCGGAAACCAGTAATCCGACCGCGACCAGCCGAACCACTCGCGCAGAGCCGACTGCACCGGGCCGGCGAAATCGAGCATGCCGGTGTAGGTGTAAGCGATGATGTACGCCGGGAACGCCAGCGGCAGCAGCAGCGCCCAGTCGAAGAAGCGCTGCCCGGGGAACCGGCACAGCGTCGTCAGCCAGGCGCTGCCCACGCCCATCAGCAGGGTGCTCGCGGCGACGCCCAGCATCAGCAGCAGGGAGTTGACGATATAGCCAACCAGCACCGTGTCGACCAGGTGATGCCAGACCTCGCCCGCGGGATGAAAGATGAAGCTCGCGACGTAGGCGACAGGGAACGCGAGAATCCCCGCCGTCACCACCGCCGCGCCCGACCAGGGGTCCCACCGCAGCTTAAGCGGCATGTGGCTGTGCGCCCGCTCGCCCGTGCGGCGCCAGTCGGGTGGGGCTCGCGACGGGGGTCACTTCCATCCGGCGCGATCCATGATCTCGACCGCCGGTATATTGTTTTCACCCAGGCTCTGGAGGCTCAGTGAATCGGCCTTGAAAGCGCCGAAGCCATTGAGCGCCGCGCTCGGGCTGATACCGGGCTTGACGGGATACTCGTAGTTCACTTCCGCGTACCAGCGCTGCGACTCGTCACTCACCAGAAACTCGAGCAGCTTGATGGCATTCGCCCTGTTCGGCGCCGCCCGGGTGACGCCGGCGCCGCTGACGTTGACGTGCGTGCCACGTCCGTTCTGGTTCGGCCAGAAGATGGCGACCTTGCGTGCCGCCGCGCGCTCGGCGTCGTCCTTGCCGGCATACAGCATGCGCGCCAGGTAGTAGTTGTTGGCAACGGCAACATCGCATTCGCCCGCCGCGGCGCCCTTGATCTGATCGCGGTCGCCACCGTGGGGCGGACGCGCAAAGTTCGAGACCAGTTTCTTCACCCACTCCTCTGTCCACTGTGCACCGTGTACGGTGATCATGGACGCCACCAGCGACTGATTGTAGATGTTGCCCGAGCTGCGCATGCAGATTCGCCCCTTCCACTGCGCCCCGGCAAGCGCTTCATACGTGGAGAGATCGGCCGGACTCACACGATCCAGCGCGTACATGATGGGCCGGGTACGAAGCGACAGCCCGTACCAGTATCCATCCCCGTCACGCAGGTGCGCCGGAATCGCCGCGGCCAGCACGGGAGAGGTCACGGGTTGCAGCAAGTCGGCCACCCTGGCCCTGTGCAATCTCCCGGCATCCACCGTGATGAACAAATCCGCGGGACTGTTGATCCCTTCCGCTTCCAGACGTTTGAGCAGCGCGTCGGCCTTGGCCGTGACCAGATTGGCCTCTATGCCGGTCGCCGCGCTGAACCGCTCCAGAAGCGGCTTGATGAGTGCCTCCTTGCGCGCCGAGTACACGTTGACCTCACCGGCCAGCGCGGGGCCTGTGCAGACCATGACCAGACAGGAGCCCCATATCAACCGTTTGATGATACTCATTGCATGCGCCTGCAGATTGGACAAAACCATTTGTCTTGAATGTAAACGCGAATCGTTCTCATGTCAATTCCGATTGTAAGAAAGATCTTACAGATACAGGATTAATCCTCACGATTCGGGCAATTCACCCGCTCGCAATCGCCATAGATCACGAGGGCGTGATCGGCGATGGAAAACCCGTGCCGCTCGGCGATCTCGGTCTGCTGCGACTCGATCACCGCGTCGCTGAACTCCTGGATGCGGCCGCAGTCCACGCACACGATATGGTCATGGTGGTCCTGATCATCCAACTCGAACACGGCCCGGCCGCCCTCGAAGTTGTGCCGTATGACCAGACCCGCGGCCTCGAACTGGGTCAGCACACGATAGACGGTTGCGAGCCCCACGTCGTCGCCGGCGTCGAGCAGCGCCTTGTAGACACCCTCCGCGCTCAAGTGACGCTCGGTGCTTCGTTCCAGGGTCTCCAGTATCCGGATTCTCGGAAGTGTCGCCTTCAGGCCCGCCTTCTTGAGATCCATAACCGTGTACCTCCTCCTCTCTGGGCACCACCCGGGCCTGCGCCGCCAGGGTGACGGCTCAGGCGTGCGGGCCGAGCCACCATTATAGAGGTGAAGCATCGGGAAGGGAATGGAGATACGAATCATTGTCATTCCTGGATACCCTGGAAGGGTTCCCGTGGGTGCTTGAGCACCCTCCCGATGCGCGGTAGAGTGCAAGCGCTGGGTCCATAATCCAGCACATGCTGGCACCATCGCGGATCACGGATCAGCGCTAAGCTAGGCAGCATGCTGCGTGGTGCCCCCGGACTTCCGACAGACCGCGGCGCACCAGGCGATTCAGAACACCTGTTCACGGAGAATAACCACCATGCCCACATTCGTGAGAACCGACAAATGCGACGGCTGCAAGGGCCAGGACAAAACAGCGTGCATGTACATCTGTCCGCATGATCTGATGGCGCTCGACAAGGACGGGTCGGCTACGGGGCACGCCATGAAGGCGTACAACCAGGAGCCGGAGCAGTGCTGGGAGTGCTACTCGTGCGTGAAAATTTGCCCGCAGCAGGCGATCGAGGTGCGCCACTACGCGGACGTGGTACCGCTGGGCGCATCGGTGCAGCCGCTTCGCGGCAGCGACTCGATCATGTGGACCATCAAGTTCCGCAACGGCACGATGAAACGTTTCAAGTTTCCCATCCGCACCACCCCGGAAGGCTCCGCCGACCCATACGGCGGTACCAATGAGGCGGCAATGGCCGAGATCGCCGACCACACCACCCTCTTCACCAAGGGCACCCACAGCTGCGACATGAGCCAGTTCATCGCCGACGGCTGACGCGGGGTCTCGCCGCGCGGCGCCAATCGGAATCGTCGCGCGCGCACCAAGTGAGCCGCGACGCGGCAAGATAGCGTCCGGGTGCAGGGCGCCCGGAAAATCAAACGGAGACTTGAGATGGCAAACGACTACGAATTCGGGAATCCCGAGATCATCGAGGAAGAGGTAGACATCCTGATCATCGGTGGCGGAATGGCGGCGTGTGGCGCGGGCTTCGAGATCATGCGCTGGGTGGAGGAAGCGAAGAGGACTCTCGGGGTTGACCTCAAGGTCAAGCTGGTCGACAAGGCAGCCATGGATCGCTCGGGTGCCGTGGCCCAGGGGCTCTCGGCCATTAATACGTACATGGGGGAAAACGACCCGGCCGACTATGTGCGATACGTGCGCCAGGACCTCATGGGGATCACGCGCGAGGACCTGGTCTACGACGTGGGGCGCCACGTCGACGACTCGGTGCACCAGTTCGAGAAGTGGGGGTTGCCGATATGGAAGCAACCCGGCGACGAGGGCAAACCCCTCGCCGAGGGCGGCAAGCCGGTGCGATCCGGGCGCTGGCAGATCATGATCAACGGCGAGTCCTACAAGTGGATCGTGGCCGAGGGGGCAAAAAACGCCCTCGGGCAGGAGAACATCCTCGAGCGCTGCTTCATCATCCGCCTGGTCACGGACAAGAACGACCCGAGCCGTGTCGCCGGCGCCGCGGGATTCAGCGTGCGTGATCACAAGCTGCACCTGTACAAGTTCAAGTGCTGCCTGCTGGCCGCGGGCGGCGCGGTCAACGTCTTCAGGCCGCGCTCGGTGGGTGAAGGCACCGGGAGGGCGTGGTATCCCGTGTGGAACGCGGGCTCGACCTACGCCATGGCGGCCGAGGTCGGCGCCGAGCTCACCATGATGGAGAATCGCTTCGTGCCCGCGCGCTTCAAGGACGGCTACGGCCCGGTGGGCGCCTGGTTCCTGCTGTTCAAGGCACAGGCGATGAATGCGGCCGGCGAGGACTATCAGACCAAGAACGCCCCGCTGCTCCAGCAGCACAACTACGGCAACTACGTCAAGGGGCAAGCCATGGGCACGTGCCTGCGCAACCATCTGATGATGCACGAGATGAAGGAGGGCCGTGGTCCGATATTCATGGACACGCCCTCGGCCATGGCCAAGCTCGCCGCGAACATGACGCCCAAGGAGATGAAGCATCTGGAGGCCGAAGCGTGGGAGGACTTTCTCGACATGACCATCGGACAGTGCGGCGTATGGGCGGGAGAAAACATAGAGCCCGACAAGGAGATGTCGGAGCTGATGCCGACCGAGCCCTATCTGCTGGGATCGCATGCAGGCTGCGCGGGAATATGGTGCTCGGGCCCGGAGGACATTCCCGGTGTGCCCGATAGTTACCATTGGGGCTATAACCGCATGACCACCGTCAAGGGGCTCTTCACCTCTGGAGACGGCGTCGGCGCGTCGGGGCACAAGTTCTCGAGCGGCTCGTTCACGGAGGGGCGCATCGCGGCCAAGGCAATGGTCAAGTTCGCCCTGGACAACAAGGACTGGCAGCCCGAGATGGGCCGCAGTGTCGAGGACCTCGTCGAAGAGATCTACCGCCCGGTACGCAACTTCATGGAGCACAAGGACTACACCACCGCGATCGACATCAACCCGCACTACATCACACCGATGATGTTCCAGCTCCGTCTGCAGAAGTGCATGGACGAGTACGTGGCGGGTGTTTCCACGATCTATCAGACGAACGCCGCCAGCCTCCGGATTGCGGAGAAGAAGCTCAACATGCTGCGCGAGGACTCACTGAAGATGCGCGCCAAGGACCTGCACGAGCTGCTGCGCGCCTGGGAGAACTACCACCGCCTGTTCGCCGCTTTCGCGCACATGAAGCACATCCAGTTCCGCGAGGAGACGCGTTATCCGGGCTACTATTACCGCACCGACTACCTGGATCTGGATGACGAGAACTGGAAATGCTTCGTCAATTCGACCTACGACCGGGACACCGGGGAGTGGCAGCTCGAGAAGGTGCCCTGGACACAGCTCGTCAAGGATTGACGCGGGGTTTTCAAGGCGGTTTTCAAGGGGTTTTCAAGGGGTCAGATCCCTTGAATGGTGAATCTTCGGACCAACTGCAAGCA
>CAZSDY010000108.1:0-12309 GCA_964605765.1 uncultured Ectothiorhodospiraceae bacterium
TCAGGAGTCATGAGACATGCTTCCACGACGACGTTTTCACCCTGACGATCACCTTTCGATCGGGATCGCCCTCAACCACAGCCACGCGCTGCGCTGCGGCGAGATGATTTTCATCGGCGGTCAGGGCGACATCGATGCCAATGCCACGGTAACGCGGCCAAACGATCTCGGCGTGCAAACCTCGATCGCCATGGACGGCGTATTGAGCGTGCTGACCGGCATTGGGGGCGATGCCGGCGATCTGGTGAAGCTGACCGGGTTCTACACCGCCGGCGATCGCGACGACGAACCGTTCATCTTGCAAACGATCGCAGAATCGCTCGGCGATCTGGTAGCCCCCGGCCCGGCGATCACGCTGGTGCCGATCGCAACGCACTGTTTTGACGGGCTCACCATCGAGATCGAGGCGATTGCCATGCGTGGCCACAACGGCGAGCGGCTGGCCCGTCAGGCGGCATGGATCCCCGACGGCGCGGTGGCGCCGCGTGTCTTCAGCCAGGCGCTGCGCTGCGGCCAGATGATCTTCACCAGCGGCCAGACAGGTACCGGCGAGATGGGCACGATCCTCGAGCCGCGCAACCTTGTCGCCCAAAGCCACATCGTTCTCGATAAGCTGAACCGCCTGCTGCACGGACTGGGCGCCGATCTCGACGACGCGGTCAAGGCCAATGCATTCAATGTCGAACCAGGCGATCAGGAACAATGGAAGGCCGCGGCGCTGGTGCGCGCCGGCCATTTCCGCGAACCCGGTCCGGCAGCCACCGGCTTGTCGCTGCTTCGCTTGCCACAGGACGGCGCAATGGTGCGCTATGACGTGATCGCGATGCGCGCCGTGGATGGAAGCCGCCTGCATCGCGAAGGGGTATGGCCGACCGGCCATTGGGACTGGCCGGTGCATCTGCCTTACCGGCACGGCCTCAAGGTGGGCGATCTGGTGTTTCTCGGCGGCCAGGTCTCGTTGACCGAAAAAGCCGAGGTCATCGACCCGGGTGATATCGAGGCCCAGACCCATACTGCGATGGGCAACATCGAGCGCGTCCTTGCCGATTTCGGTCTCGATCTGTCACATCTGGTCAAGATCAATACCTTCTATGCCGGGCAAAATGGCCAGGCGGATCTGCTCGAGAACGCATCGGTGCGCGCCAGCTATTACCGCGCCCCCGGCCCTGCATCCACCGGTATCCCGTTTTCGTATCTTGCCTACAAGGATATGCTGATCGAAATCGACTGCATCGCGATGGTCTAACCCGCATGTTGCACGAAGGCGCCCCTCATCGACCGCAGCTTCAAGGAGCACAAGAAGCACATTGAAGGCGAAGACGCCCCCTGTTCGGCATGCCATGACCCGCACGGCGTGAGCGCCACCCAGGGCAACTCAACCAACAACACCCACCTCATCAACTTCCGCACCGACATCGTGCAACCGAACGGCGCGGGGTTGCTCGAGTTCGAGGATCAGGGGCGATTTCGCGGCCGCTGCTACTTGAGCTGCCACGGCAAGGACCACAATCCGAAGACTTATCCGTAACCCGGACATGGAGGCTGGCGCCAAGTCCACGGACACCTGAACGCGGTGGCGGGTGACCGGGGTGCGCCGCGCCGCAACCGCGGCGTGCGCGGCGCAATCCTCAGCCCTCAAGACTTGCCGGCCACCTCGACCAGGTCCTGGATCTCCTTGACCTTGTCCTGGACCACCCAGCGGGTGAGATCGCCGCTCGACACCATCGCGACTACCTTGTCTCCCTCGACCACCGGCAGGTGCCGGAATCGGCGCTCGGTGACGATGCTCATCGCATCGTCCACCCTGGTGGAGGGGCTGATAGAGTACGGGTTCTCCGACATGACCTCGGAGACCTTGGTGGCGTTCGGGTCGAGTCCGGCCCCCATCACGCGGCGCAGCGCATCGCGCTCCGTGAAGATCCCGACCAATCGCTCGCCCTCCATCACCAGCAACGCCCCGATCTGCTTGCTGTTCATCAGGCGCACGCATTCGGCGACCAGGACGTCCGGTTCAACGACATGGATCTCAGCGTGTTTCTCCTCCACCACGCGCTGCACGGGAGCGGTGTTCTTGTCGCGCAGCTTCATGAAGTAAACGCCGACAGCAACAATCACCGCAAACACGAGCAAGCTGATGACGCCTATGCGCGTCACCAAGTGCGTAGGCGCACCCGAGTGCGCGGCGAGCACGATGGGAGACAGCGAAACAAGAGCGATTCCCCCGACGAGTTTCGATACGGCAGGTTTCATGGGCGTCCCTCCTTATCTCACGAACGAGATCCTTCGCGGACCGGCTCGTGAGTGCTTATACAACGCCGCGGCGGGATTGTCGAAGGCAAGCACTGCCCTGGTGAGCGTCACTCCGAAGGCATGCGCACGAATATCACCGCCTTGGGCTGCTTGTGCGCGTAGAAGGCGGCGAGGTTCTCGATATCCGCATCACTCAACACGCTGGTCATCGCGTCCATCAGCGCACTCGTTCGCTCTCCAGCCCGAAACGCCGTGAGCGCCTTGGCCAGGTAGTCCGCGCGTTGCCCCGCGAGCGCCGGCACGTCGATGCGTGTGCTGTTGCCGTCGAGCCCGTGACAGCGGTCGCAACGTGTGGCCAACTCGGCCACGCTCAACCGCTCCGGCAGCACCACTCCCTGCGCTTCCTGAGCAGCGAAAAACGCCGCCACGTTGGCCACATCGGCAGCGCTCAGCTCGGCCACCGGCGCCTGCATGACCGGGCTCTTGCGCTCACCGCTCTGGTAGGCCTTGATCGCGTCGGCGAGGTACTTCGGATCCTGGCCCGCCAAGCTCGGGATATCGGCCTTCGCGCTGTTGCCGTTCTTGCCGTGGCAACCGCCGCACGCTGCCGCCAGCTCGGCGCCGGTGATTGCCTTTGCCGTGGTTTGCGAGGGCTTCTGGCGCCCGTAAAAGAGCGCGAGGTTGTCGATGTCGGCATCCGCGAGGCCCGCCACCATCGGCGCCATCATTGCGTGCTGGCGGCCACCGTCACGGTAGGCCTTGATCGCCGCTGCCAGATAGCCGGGATGCAAGCCCGAGAGCCGCGGCGTGCCCGGAATTGCGCTGTTGCCATCCGCGCCATGGCAGCCGGCGCAAGCGGCGGCCGCCTCACGACCGGCTTGCACCGGGTCGAGAAAGGCAGGGGGTTCGCCTGCGACCTTCGGCGGCTCCACGTTGGCGTAATACGCCGCGGCCTGCTTGAGCGCCGACTTGCTCAGGTAGCGCACCGCCTGGTGCATCGCGGCTCCGCCCGTCGCGCCTGCCTTGTGCGCCAGCAGGCGTTCATACAGGTAGGCCGGGCGCTGACCCGCGAGATGCGGCACGACGGCGCTTGCCTTGCCAATCCCGTCCAGTCCGTGGCAGCGCGCGCACGCGCTCTCCGCCACCCCCTTGCCCGCGGTGATTTCGGTCGGTGAGTCGTACGCGAACAAGTCCACTTGCGCGCCGCTTGCGAGCGGCGCGCCGGTGCCCGCGGCAAATGTCGCGAGCAGCACCGCAAGCGTTTTGAACGCAGTCTTCTCCTGCAACTCGTGCATGCTCATCACCATCACCCTAGCCAATGACCTTCGCGCTGGTGCCGCCGATCCGGGTGCGCAGATGATCGGGCATCTTGTAGAACCACATCTGATAGAGCGAGACGAGCCACATGCTGGCGAAACACAGCGCCATCGCGGCCCCGCCGAGCAACACCGCCCATGCGAACCCCGGGGCGAGCTTGGTCATGTACCAGGACAACACATCAGCCAGGATCGCCAAGAAGGGTATTGCGATGAGCGAGCACTTGAGCCAAACCGGCCGCACATAGGCGTGGCTGAAGATGAGCGAGACGATGAAAAAAATGAACGTGACGCCGAACAGGTGGATATGCGACACCCGCACCAGCGTATAGATGTCGGCGCCGGTATCCACCTCGGCGACCTCGGAGAAGTTATCCAGGCCCTTGAGGTTCGGCAGATGGGGATTGCTGCCGTCGTGACAGGCAAGGCAGCGCTTGGCGATGATCGGCTGCACCTTGGATTCGAACTCCGCGGTATCCTTGCCGCGGTGCAACCAGCCGAGAATCGTCGATTTTTCATCGGGGGGGAGCATGCCGGCCATCGGGCCCCTGAGTGCCGCCTCGACGCGCGAAGTCTGCTTGTTGCCGCTGTACGCGATGACCAGATCGTCGAGCGTCAACATCGGCTTGCCGTCGCGGTTGGCGTAGGTCGACCAGATGTAGATCATCGCGAATAGATAGGCGATTGCGAGCAACAGCAGCGCGGCCGTATACAGCGTACGCAGGCTGTAAGGCAGTTCCTGAAGGTGCAGGAACAGTCGGTGAATGGGCTGTAGATCGGTATCGGGCATGCTGCTTCCCCACGAAATGGTGGCGCTACCCCGCCAGTTGATTACGAGGCGCCTGATTCGAAATTGGGGCCGCGGCTCCGCCCCGAACCGGTCTTTCCCCACCCTGCATGCGACGCTTCAACGTGCGTTTCAGTTCAGCCAGAGGCGCGTTTCGCGGCGCGAGTCATCCTGGTGCGGATTATTCCACCAGAACGTTCCAGCGTGGCTGATCGAAGTCAACGGTTTGAGTCGGTCGCCGTCTTCCGTCCGCGGCCGCCGAGCGCCGGCACTCTGCCTACCAACCGCCCAACAGGCGTGGCGCACGCGGACAAACAGCACGAGACGATAGTCCGGAACATCAGAATTATGCTGCCACCCCTGCTGCCAGCTTCACGATACCATACCTGAGCGCTGTCAACACCGCCTCGGCACGATCTCTGGCGGTCAGCGTCGCGGGAATCGAGGTGATGTGAAACTCGACGCTACGCTCGCTGATGAAAAGTGCCGCTGCAATGGCGAGGTTGCTGTGCCCGTCCGCCAAGAGCATTGAGCATCGCGATGCAATCGGGCTGCGTTGCACCGGGCCATCGACGCGATTTTGTTGTGAGCCCTGCCGCCCCAAGGAAGGGATCGCCGCCCGCCGCCCGCACGGATTTTCGGCCAATCCCCACCGTCACGACGTGGCTCAATGAGCAGGGGCGGGTCAACATGCGTTCGGGTCCGATCCAGGCGATCTTTTTCTACAGGGAGGGAATTAGCTTGTCGAGGGTCTCGGAGATTTCGTAAACGCTGGTTACAACGAGCTGCTCATCATAGGGGATCCGTTCCTTCTCGGCACGCAGTCGCAATCTTTCCTGGTGGTATTCCAGAATGTCCTTGGGAAATGGTATCGCGCCGGGGTCGAAAATGCGCAAATATCCATCTACATCCCGGGCTGGCAGAACCCGGCTCTGGACGTGTTTATTCGGCGACCAGGGAATGTCCAGCACGCCCGCCTCTATTGCCCGCACAGTGCCCGTAGCGGTGTCGCCGTCGCCCATCTCGAGCACCTTGTCCACGATGGCCCGCACCTCCCGCCGTATCAGCTCCTTTTCCCTTTCGAATTCGGGGAGATTGTCCAGCCTGATGTTGCGTGCCAGATAGATACCCATGCGGGTCATGCGCAAACCCTCGGCATTGAGCTGGGGCGTGGGAATACCGAAGGCCTCGTGGATGGTCTTCGTGGTTACGCTGGCCGCACCGGAGATCGCCGCCAACACGCCCCCGTATACAATCAGCGCCGTGGCCTGCGCCGCATCTTGAGGCCAGGCACCCATCCAGTGCAGCGAGGTCACGGGCGTGAACACATCCTGGAAGCCTGCTCGTTCCAAGTATTCTTGACACAGTTCCCCGCACACCTCAATCGCGGCGGCATCCTGCACCAAGTGCAGTGTCTGCGCCAGTTCCAGGCCGTAATTCTTCGCGCCTTGCGCCGCCCCGAGCAACAGGTCCAGCACGGCGACCGCAATCGCGATTGACGGCGGAATGGTGGTTCCGGTCAAAAAACCGGGTTGGCGGCGGTGAAGTTCCACGCCCCGCGCCTGGTACAACGCGGTCAGACGGTCCAGATATTGGAAATTACGAATACCCTCCTCAATCGCCATTTCCTTGGTATAGGAGACCGTGTAAGCGATCGCCGACCCCAGATATCCGGAATAGCCGGCGGCAAAGGCCGTCTCGCCGGTCAGCCGCGGCAGCGCGGTCCCCGACAAGAGGATGGCGGGCTTATCGATAGCGTCAATCAGCGCCCGCGCGGCCCGCGTCCCAATGTTGACGAGAGGGAAACCATTGAGCATGGAGCGGCCCCGCGCCTGCGATTCCTCGATACCCTCCTGGGCCTTTGCAAACTGCTCATTGCGGGTGTAGCTGTCGGTCGTGGTAGGCACGATGTCGGCCAGCCCCTCCCGGTCCAGGGTGACCATCAGTTCTTTCTGCATTTCCAGCGTGCCAAAGCCGCCACGAGGCTGGGTCAGGCACTTGCCCTCAGCTACCGCACGGCGCATCGTCGCAGCCAGTTGCTTGTGCCGCGGCAGATTCTTTTGCAAGGCCACCGCCTCCTCAAATTCAATCTCGGCGCCGGTCGGCCAGCGGGCCAGGTTTTCGCGGCGCATCTCCAGGAACATGTCTTCGGGGATACAGGCATCGTTGACCCGCAGCGAGCCACGCTCAGGCGCTGACGGTAATTTCATCCGTTCACTCCCCGTTGACCGGTCGGAGGTATTTCATGCCAAGCTCGAAGGCGGCCTGCGGTGCGACCCCACTCAGCAGTCCACAGGCGTACAGAATGTATTGCTGATCGATCAGCATGCGTGGTTGCCGGGGACGGAGAGAAAACGGCTCCCTTAGGTCAAACAGTGCGGCCCCGAGTATGGTGCGTTGTGCACGGCTGTGCAGCAGGGGCCCGCCGGTGCCGATGATCGTAGTAACGTCGCGCAGGTCCTTGCCCCGCTGCACGGTTACGGGTCCGGTGCCCGTATACACGGTGTCCACCGAACCGGCATGCCTGCGCGCCGCCTGCCTGACGGCGACGCGAGCCAGTGCGTCGTCAAGCGCCGCCTCTTCCTCGCTCTGCGCAAGCCGCTCCACCTGATCCGCAATTTTCCGCACCAGCACCTCGACCCGTTCAGGGGGCAGCCCGGTCTCCGCGGCAAAAGACTCCAGCCCGGTGCTTTCGACTACGGCGGATGCGTTGTATCGCACACCCAAATCGCCTTCCACGGTGCGCTTGACGAATGGTTCCGGAAGTCCCTGCACAACGACATCGGGCTGGCTCGGGGCGCCGGAACAGACGCTATACACGTCGGTGGTGGCGCCGCCAATATCAATGACCATAATGGGGCCCAGGCCGTCTCGGCCGCCGTATCCATCGGACCAGAGGCGTGCCCCTTCGAGAACCGCGGCCGGGGTGGGCATGAGCACCTCGTCGAGCAGTTCGCCCGCCCGGTCAATCCCCTTGGCGTGAACGATGCGTTCGATGAAGACCTTGCGGATTGCTGCTCGCGTGGGCTCGATGTTGAGCTCATTGAGCTCAGGCATCACATTGTCCGTCACTACCACCAAATTGCCTCCGCCCTGCAGAACTTTCCGCGCTTCGTCCGCTACGGCACGATTGCCGGCCAGGATTACAGGACAAGCTATGGGACATCGGGCCAACATCGCAGCATTTTGGAGAATCACTTTGCTGTTGCCGCCGTCGGTTCCCCCCGCCAACAACAGGATGTCCGGATTCAACCTGGCAATTTCCGCAGTGTCTTCCTGTGTCAGTTGATATGCGAACGCGGCGACGAGCTTGGCGCCCGCCCCCAGCGCCGCCTGGCGGGCGGCCTCGCTGGTGAGTTCACGCACGAGGCCCACGGTGACCATGGCCAGCCCGCCGGCGGCGCTGCTGGAAGCCAGGCGATAATCAAATTCCGGCAGTTTTCCGATTTCCTCCTCCAGGTCGGCCAGTGCCGCTTCCAGACCCAGGACGATGTCGGTGGTCACGGTTGACGGTCCCTGCCCGCAGCCCAGCACAGACAGGCGGTCGAGATCAATGGCACGCAGTTTCGTGAAGGTGCTGCCGAAATCAATCAACAGCGCGGCCGAACCACTCATTTCTCGTCCGTTTCCCGCCCTTTCGCGCGGGCCGCGAAATCCTGTTCAAGCAACTCGATGATTTCAGGGGGGCGGGTTCCCGGCGGAAAGGCGCGGTCGAAGCCCATGTCGAGGAAGCGTTGTTCGACTTCCGCCCAGGGTTGCTTGCCAACCACCAAATTGCCTCCGACATAGAGCAGGATATTTTCCAGGCCGGTCTCGATACAAAGATCCCGAAAGCCGCGGCAGTCCAGTTCTCCCTGCCCATAGAGCGAGGAGACGAGAATGGCATCCGCGTTCGTCTCCACCGCCGCCCTGGTGAAGTCGGCAACCGGGGTCAAGGCACCGAGCGAGACCACCTTGTATCCCGCTTTCTCCAGGGCCATGCTGACGATGCGATTGCCAACGATATGGGCGTCAGAACCGATCACGCCGGTAACCAGGGTTTTGCCCTTATGCTGTGCCATGGTTGTCCAACCCCTCACTCTGCGAAGTGCGCGACATCGACTGCATACTCGGCTACGGCGGCAGGATCAAGCCGGGGCACGAAATCCGGCTCCAGCACCAATGTGCCTCGCTCGACAGACCGGCCCTGGGTCAGCAGCCCGGCTTTGGGCTTGAGAAACCCGTTCATTTCGCCCGCGTTGCGGATGAGAGCGGGTTAACGCGCCTGTATTTGATGCAGGTCAAGGCGCGGCCGAAGCGTAATGAGTATCGTTCTCACCTATGAGCGATGCGATGCAACTCGGACCAAACCAGCCGCGCTCCGTGTACCCCAAGCGGCGGCGTTCGGTCGAGGTTGCTTTTCGGCCCCCGCCGCGGCGCGGTGAGCAGCGCATCCGGGTCGCGATAGTGGGCAAGCCGAGCAGCGGCAAGGGTACCATCTTCGATGCGGTCGCCAGCACCAGTATCCAGCACGGCGCGCTGGCGGGAACCAGCAAGCCCTATCAGTCGTGCATCGTTCGCGTCGGAGACGACGAGGTCGATCTGGTTAATCTGCCGGACATCGACAGTCTCTGCGACCTTCGCGGAGAGGACCGCGAAGCACTGAAGTACCTGTTATGGGGCGATGCCCGGCCCTTGGTTTCGAGTCACGAAAGGTGCGAGCCGCCCGCGCCTTTCTCGCGCCCGGACGCGTTCGTCCACGTGCTGGACGCCGGCAAGCTGGCCAGTGGCCTCAAGCTGACCATCGAGTTGACCGCGCTCGGACTGCCGATGGTCGTGGGGCTGAACCGCATCGACGAGGCGTGTCGCAAGGGCCTGGTGATCGATGTCGCCGCGCTTGCCGAGCGACTCGGTGTCCCGGTGGTGCCGCTGGTGGCGGTCAAAGGCCGGGGGATCCCGGAACTGCTCGATGCGGTACTGCGCAGTGCGCGGCACTGCGTCTTTCCCTTGGCGCAGCCTCCGAATCCGCACATCGCGAAACTCGCGCGTCGCCTGCACGCAATCCTGGGAGACGCTGACTTGCACGCCGCGTTCCGTATGCCCGCGGAACTCCTGCTGTCGCAACTGATGCAGGGCGACGCGTACCTCGAAGAAGAGTTGAGCAGCCATTTTCCGGACGCCTGCAACCGCTTGCGGGCGTTTCGAGAGGCCGTCGGGCGCGAGCTGCCGCGACCCCTGAATCAGGAAGTGAGGGCCGACCTGAACCACCGTGCCTTGAGTCTCGCCGAGGCCACCAGTCGCCAGATTCGGCGCGCCCATGCGATGACCTGGGAGGATCGTTTCGACGCGATTTTTCTGCATCCGCGCTGGGGCTTTGTGGGCAGCATCGCGGTGTTCGCGAGCGTGCTGTATATGGTGTTCGAGCTTAGCGCCGGCCTCGATCGGATCTCGTCGGCGAGATTGGCCGAGATGCTGGCTGCATGGTCGCCGGTCTCGCTGGCCGGCGTCATCGGGCGCGCGGTCGCCGACGGTCTGGTGGGTCTTATCGGTATCGTGGTGCCGTACATGCTGCCGTTGGTCCTGCTGTTGATCGCGTTGGAGGAATCCGGGGTCATGCACCGCATCGCTTTCGTCGTCGATCGTTTCTTTCACCACATCGGCTTGCATGGCAACGTCGCGGTCCCCTTTCTGCTCGGTCTCGGCTGCAACGTACCCGCGATCGCGGCGGTCCGCGACGTGGCGCGGGGGCGCGACCGCGTCGTGGCCTCGCTGCTGATTACCTTCGTGCCGTGCTCGGCACGATCCGCGGTGGTGTTGGCGATCGGCGGCAAGTACCTGGGCGCGGGTGGGGTGATCGCGCTGTTCGGCGTCAGCATGCTGGTGGTGGCGACGCTCGGGCGTGTGTTGAGGCGGCGCTATCCGGATCCCGCGCCCGGGGTGATTCAGCGGGTCCCGCCCTATGCCGTGCCACGCTGGGGATGCGTGATGCGCGCAACCTGGCGGCGTTCCAGCGATATCGTGACCATCGTTCTGCCGTTGCTGGTGGGCGGCAGCGTGGTCCTGGCGCTGCTGCAATATGCTGGCGCCGATATCTGGATCAACACGCTGCTGGCACCGCTCACGAGCTGGGCCCTGGGTCTGCCGCTGGTGCTCGGCGTGCCGATCCTGTTCGGCGTGCTGCGCAAGGAGTTGTCGCTGCTGATGGTGTTTCAGGCACTCGGGACCATGGACGTGGGCAGCGTGCTGGACCCGCGCCAGATCGCGGTGTTTCTGGTGTTCGTGCTGCTCTATATCCCCTGCGTTTCGACCTTCGCGGTCATGCTGCGCTCGATCGGACGTCGCGAGGCGGTATTTTCGCTCGGGCTCTCGACCGGCGTGGCGCTGCTGGTCGCGCTCGTGGTGCGGGGCACGCTGAGTGCGGGGTATCTGTTTGCGTGACGGCGACCGTCATGCCCCCCTTCGCCTTCGGAATGTCACCTGCCGCGACACCGGCACCATCGTTTTCCCGAAGTAGCGCGGCGTGGGTTCATCACGCGGCATTTCGCCCGTGACGGGGGTCGCCTTGCCGGTACCGGTGTGCGTGTGATCGATAACCCAAGCTTTCGACTTCGATATGACACTTCGCGGGATTCCAGTCTCCAGGCGTGTTTTTCATGGCGGGCTGATCGACGTCAAATGAACCGCTGTTTTGCCCCGCGCACCGGTTGTCTCGGGATACATCCTGGGGCAAGCTGCGGCCTACGGTTCGGGGCTGCTGCGCGACGAACCGTGCGTATCCTGGGAAGTCGCCGCAGCTTGCGAGTCCCGCGCAGTGGCGGATAAGAGTCTCGGATCGCGCGACAAACGATATGACACCCCGCTTGTCTACATTCGGCCTGCGCGTCCTACGGCAGGTCGCATCACTGCCCCTGAAAAGACCTATGAGAACGGGCTGTGAGTGCCGCTTGCGTCTGATTACCGCGTGGATTGCAGCGGGGTTTCTGTATCTGGCTGCAGTGCCGCTTCTCGGACAGGAGCAGGTCGAGGCGCCGGAAAGCGCCGCCGCCAAGTCAACCGAGGCGGCCACGCCAAGGATCGACACCGCGGTTTGCCTCGGCTGCCACGGCAACGAAGGTTTCGCGATGCCGGGCGCGGACGGGGAGATGCGCCAACTGCACGTGGACGGGGACAAGTTCGAGCATAGCGTCCACGGAAAACGTCTTTGCGTCGAATGTCACACCGATATTAACGGGATCCCGCATCAGAAGGGGGTGCGGCACAAGGTCAGCTGCGTAAAGTGCCATAGAAAACTATGGGCGGCGGCGCAGAAGGAAAACAGGACGGCTGAGTTCGCGAAGCTGGGAACGGTCGTGAAGCAGATCGAACGTTACATGAAATCGATTCATGCCAGACCGAGCCTCGACGACCAGTCGCTCACGAATGCAACCTGCTACAACTGCCACAATGCCCACTATGTCTACCCGCAGGGCAGCACCATTCGCGCCGAATGGCGGTTGGATATCCCAAACATCTGCGGAAAGTGCCACGCCAAGGAGAGAGACGCCTACGCGACGTCGGTGCACGGCCAGGAGGTGCTGGAATACGGGAATTCGACAGCGGCTATCTGCTCGGACTGCCACACTACCCATGATGTGGATTCCCCGAACCTCGATTCGGTGAAGCTTGTCATCACGAAGAACTGCGGGAATTGTCACCGCGAGAACCTGAAGACCTATCTGGGGACGTACCACGGCCAGGTCAACAGATTGGGCTATGCGTACACGGCAAAGTGTTTCGACTGTCATGGGCACCACACCATCCAAAGGGTAATCGATCCGGCGTCGACCGTCAGTCCCCGAAACCGCCTCGAGACCTGCCGAAAATGTCACGAGAATGCGACCCGGGGGTTCGTCTCGTTCAAACCGCACGCAAACACCCACGATTTCAAACGCCATCCGTACATGTGGATCGCGTCGTGGTTCATGATCGTTTTGTTAA
>CAZSDY010000109.1:0-10576 GCA_964605765.1 uncultured Ectothiorhodospiraceae bacterium
GCCCCGTCATGGGCGAATGAATTCGCCCCTGCAGAAGGTTCCTGCGAGCCCCGTAGAGTGGGCTTCCACCCGCGAGCCTCGCGCTGGCACGGCGTTTGATGCCGTGCAAGGTCGCGAGCTCAAGCCCGGTCCTACCAGTTGACCCCCTCTGCGTGACGCGATTCCGTAAAGCCGATCTGATCGGTCCCCGCTCGGCTACCGGATGATCGCCTGTGTCACCCTCGCGTGACCCGCGTAATCGCATGCCGTCGAGATCTCCTCGAAGCCCGCCGTGGCGAGCAGCGCGGCGACCGCGCGGGCCTGTGCCGCGCCGTGCTCGAGCAGGATCTCGCCGGGACGCTCGAGGCTCGCGGGTGCCTCGCGAATCAACGCGTCCAGCGCCCGAAGCCCGTCGCGTCCGCCACATAGCGCGAGGTACGGCTCGTAGCGCAGGTCACCGGTGCTCAGGTGCGGATCGTCCTCGGCGACATACGGGGGATTACTGACCAGCAGATCGACGCGGGCCCCCGCCAGCGCCGCGCAGAAGCAGCCCGCCCTGAACTCGATTCGCGCGAGGCCCAGATGCCGGGCGTTACCTGCCGCCACGCCGAGTGCGCGCTCACTCACATCGGTGGCGACCACCGTCCATTCGGGGCGCTCGGCGGCGAGCGCGAGCGCAATGGCTCCGCATCCGGTACCGATATCAGCCACGCTCAGGCACGACCCGGGTGCAAAGCGCTCGAGCGCGCGCTCGACCAGCAACTCGGTCTCGGGCCGCGGTATGAGCGTGTCCGGGCTCACGCTCAGAGGCAGGGACCAGAACTCGCGGTTTCCCGTGATGTAGGCCACCGGCTCCCCGCGTGCGCGGCGGCGCACGAGCGACTGAAAGCGAGCCAGGCTCAGGGCGTCGAGGCGCTTCTCCGGGTGCGCGAAGGTGATGTGCCTGGGTTCGCCCAGTGCGTCGGCGAGCAGCACCTCGGCGTCGAGTCGCGCGCTGTCGCTGGCGTCGGAAAGCTGCCATACGGCGCTTTGCAGCACGCCTCGGATCGAGCTCTTGGCCGGTGCTGCGCTCACTCGGACCGGGCGAGGCACTACGCCTCGGCGAGCTGCGCGAGCTGCTCGGTCTGGTACTCGTTGATGAGCGGGTTGATCACCGGATCCAGCTCACCCGCCAGGAACTCCGAGAGCTTGTAGATGGTGAGATTGATGCGATGGTCCGTGATGCGCCCCTGCGGAAAGTTATAGGTGCGAATGCGCTGCGAGCGGTCACCGCTGCCCACCAGTATGCGCCGCGTTTCGGCGCGCTCGCTTGCCTGCTTGTCGCGCTCGGCGGCCAGCAGGCGGGCGCGCAGCAAGGACATGGCCCGCGCACGGTTCTTGTGCTGGGAACGCTCGTCCTGGCACTCCACCACCGTGTTCGTCGGCAGATGCGTGATACGGATGGCCGAATCGGTCTTGTTGACATGCTGGCCGCCGGCGCCCGAAGCCCGGTAGGTATCGATCTTGAGGTCGGCGCTGTTGATCTCCACATCCTCGATGTCGTCCATCTCGGGGAGCACGGCGACGGTGCACGCCGAGGTGTGAATACGTCCTTGCGACTCGGTTTCCGGCACGCGCTGGACACGGTGCGCCCCGGACTCGAACTTCAGCCGGGAGTAGGCGCCACGACCCAGGATGCGCATGATGATCTCCTTCATGCCGCCCTGCTCGCTTGCGCTCTCGCTGAGCACTTCCATATTCCAGCGCCTCTTCTCCGCGTAGCGCGAATACATCTTGAACAGGTCGCCCGCGAAAAGCGCGGCTTCTTCGCCACCGGTACCGGCGCGTATCTCGAGAAAGATGTTGCTGTTATCGGCCGGGTCGCTCGGCAGCAGCAGGCGCTGCAGCGTCGGCGCGAGCGTGTCGCGGTGCTGCTCGCCCTGGCGAAGCTCCTCTTCGGCAAGCGTGCGCAGCTCCGGGTCGCTCTCCTGGAGCAGCGCGCGCGCACTTTCGATATCGTCGAGCGCCGAGCGGTAGCGCTGGTAGCAGCTCACCACGGGCCCGAGCTCCGAATGCTCCCTGGCGAGGGCTCGAAAGCGGTTCTGGTCGGCAATTACCTCGCGGCTCGCGAGCAGGGCGTTGACTTCATCGAGCCGCAGCCGCAAGTTCTCCAGCTTGTCGAGAATGGATTGCTTCATCCGCGTCTGCTCTGCTCGCCGGGGGTCGTGTCCAGGTCGAACAGCATGCGCGCCGCTTCGATGACGTCCCGGCGATCTTCGGACCCGGCACGTTTCAACTGCACGGTGGGCATGTGCAGCAGCTTGCTGGTCAAGGTGTTTGCGAGATACTGCAGTGCTTCTTGCGGGTCTCTGCCCGCCTCGAGCATGTGCCGCGCGTTGGCGAGCACCGCGTCGCGCGTGTCCTCGGCCCCCCCCCTGAAGGAGCGAATGGTCGATACCGTGTCGAGCGTGCCCAGCCAGCCCATGAAGTGACTGACCTTGGTGTCTATGATCTGCTCGGCCTTCTTCGCCGCCTCCTGCCGGGAGCTGAGATTGCCCTGGATGATGTCTCCCAGATCGTCGACGGTGTAGAGATACACGTCCTCCAACTCGCCGACACTTGCCTCGACGTCTCGCGGCACCGCGATATCGGCGATGAACATCGGGCGTCGTTTGCGTTGCTCGAAGGCCTGCTCCACATCGCGCCGGCCGAGCAGCGGCCGCGGGCTGGCGGTCGCCGAGAAGATGATGTCCGATTCTTCGAGGTGCGCTGCGACTTCGTCGAGCGTGATCGCGTAACCTCCGAACTGCGAGGCCAGACTGTGCGCGGTCTCGATTGTCCGGTTGGCGATGATGATCTTGGCAAGCCCCTGAGCCTGGAGGTGGCGCGCGGCCAGCTCGATGGTCTCCCCGGCACCGATCATCAGTGCGGTATAATGGCTCAGGTCGCCGAATATCTGTTTTGCCAGGCGCACCGCCGCGAAGGCGACGGAAACCGGGCTGGATCCGATGGCCGTGTCGGTCCGGACCTGCTTGGCGACGGCGAAGGCGTGCTGAAACAAGCGCCCGAGGACATGGCCCACGGTTCCCGACCGGGTGGCTGTCTGATAGGCGGCCTTTACCTGGCCGAGGATCTGCGGCTCGCCGAGGATCATGGAATCCAGCCCGCTCGCCACACGCATGATATGGCGTACCGCATGCGCGGCATGGTGCGCGTACTGGTAGGGCTGCCATTCGGACAGCGACAGACCATGGTAGTGCCTGAACCAGTCTGTCGCGGACTGGCCGTCGCCCGCCTCGAGCCCAATATAGAGGTCGGTCCTGTTGCAGGTCGACAGTATGGCCGCCTCCGCGATGTCGCGGCAGCGCGTCAGATCCTTCAGGGCGTCGGGCAATGCCTCAGCGGGAAAGCTCACACGCTCGCGCAGCGCAACCGGGGCGCTGCGGTGGTTGACGCCGAAGGCAAACAAACCCATACCCTTAAAACCCATCCTGCTGAGCGTGTACACTATTATATTGGTTAAAATGGCGATGGGTGTGAGCAGATGACGCAGCGGCGGCGGTGCAAATCCGATGATTGACGAGATTTCAATCCCGCATTGCCCCCTTGCGAGGGGTGCCGCCGGCGTGGCTCGCGGTCATCGTCGGTTGTTCCCCTGGCTGATGCTGGGTGCCCTGACGATGCTCGCCGGCTGTACGAGCGTTGCGACCGAGCCCGCCATGGTAGCGCCGGCCGCGGGCGCCGAGGCCGAGCCCAGCCCCGATACCCGCGAGTTCTCGAAGCAGGAACTCTACGATCTGCTGGTCGCCGAGATGGCTGCCAAGCGGGACCAGCTACCTGTTGCGATCGAGAAATATCTGCGGGTCGCCCGGCAGAGCCACGACCCGGGTGTCGCGGAGCGTGCGGTGCGCCTGGCGATGTACGCGAAAGATCCGGAGGGCAGCCTGGAGGCGGCCAGGCTGTGGACTGAGGTTGCGCCGGACGCGACAAATCCCAGACAGGTCTACGGAACGCTGTTGATGCGTACAGGCCGGATCGACGAAGCGGTCGAGCAATACCAGGTGATCATCTCCAGTGCAAGCGAGGGCATTGACCATGGATTCGACCTGGTGGGCCAGCTTCTGGGACGCGAGCGCAACAGGCAGGTCGCGTTGGACGTCATGCGACGCCTTGTCAGTGGACACGAGGAAAATACGCACGGCCTGTTCGCGTACGCCCGGCTGGCGGCGCGTGCTGGACAGGTAGAACAGGCTGCGGGCTTGCTGGAGAAACTCCTTTCCATCGACCCCAGGCACGAGTCGGGTGCCGTGCTCTACGCGCGTGTGCTGCAGCAGGAGGGCAATGTGCCCGAGGCGCTCGATGCGCTGGCGCGCTCGCTCGAGAAGAATCCGGATTCGCAGGCGGTGCGGATGACATACGCGCGCCTGCTGGTTGATGCGCGCCGTTACGACGAGGCGCTGCAGCAGTTCCAGAAACTGGTGGTCGCGAATCCCGGCAATGTCGATGTGCAGTACGCAATGGGACTGCTTCTGCTGCAGACGAACCGCCCGACCGCGGCGCGCGAGCACTTCGTACGCCTGGCCGAGAGCGCCGATCACCGGGATGTCGCGCGCTTCTACCTGGGTCAGATCGCGGAGAGCCTCGACCAACACGATGAGGCGCTCGCGGCCTATAAAAGCGTGGGCCGCGGGGAGCATTACCTGAACGCGCAAGTGCGTGTGGCGGTCATCCTGGCCAAGCAAGGTGATGTGGATGCGGCGCGCGAGCATCTGCACGGATTACAGCGGAACAACCCACAGCAGGATATCCGAATCGTCAGGGCCGAGGCGGAGATCCTGAGCAGCAGCGACAGGCTGGAAGAGGCGATGGCCGTCTACGACGAGGCGATCGATGCGCATGCGGGAAACACCGATCTGTTGTATGCCCGCGCGATGCTCGCCGAGAAGCTGGATCTCCTCGATGTCCTGGAGCGTGATTTGCGGGCTATTCTCGACAAGGAACCCGACAACGCCGATGCATTGAACGCGCTCGGGTTCACGCTGGCCGACCGTACCGACCGATTCGATGAGGCGCTGACTTTCATCCAGCGTGCCATCGAGCTGAAGCCCGACGATTTCTACATCATCGACAGCATGGGCTGGGTGCTCTACCGTTTCGGGCGCTACGCCGAGGCAGTGGAATACCTGCGCAGAGCGCTCAGCATGAGTGACGATCCTGAAGTGGCGGCGCACCTGGGAGAGGTGATGTGGGTCATGGGCGACAAGGAGGGTGGCCGCGAGGTCTGGAACACCGCGTTGAAAACATCGCCGGATGACGAGCGCCTGCTCGAAGTCATCAAGAAGTTCAGCGATTGACGCTTTCGCGCACCCTGCACCCCGTCTGACTGCCGAATCCAGTGTGAATCCATGCGCCGCGTTCGCTTCGAAGTCGCATACCTCGCCGTGGCACTGCTCGCGGCCGCATTGCTTGGCGGCTGCGCGGGCCCCGAGGAACTGGCGCGCAGCGACCAGGTGGCCCGTGACAACAAGAGTGCCGCGGAGAAGGGCGTCCGTGACCAGCCCGTTGCGGGCACCGCGCCGACCCCGGTCGCCGATCCCAAGGGCGTGTGGCGGGAGCGGCGCAAGCAGTTGCTGGCCCTCGATCACTGGACGGCCTTCGGCAAGCTTGCGCTGCGCTCCGATTCGGATGCCTGGAGCGCGTCCTTGTACTGGAAGCAGGACGGTGAGGATTACCGGATCCGCCTCAGTGGACCGCTCGGTAGCGGTACGGTGCAGATTCGGGGCGGGCCGGGCGGCGTTGAGCTTCGCACCGCGGACAACAAGACCTATCAGGCGGCAAGCCCCGAGGAGTTGCTCTACAAGCACGCCGGTTGGTGGGTGCCGCTCACGGGGCTGCGCTACTGGATCCTGGGGCGCATCGAGCCGCGCACACCGGTCGCGCGGATTTTCATCGATGTCGCGGGACGCGTGGTCGGTTTCGACCAGGGCGGGTGGCGCGTGAAGTACCTCGACTATACGGACGTCGATGCATTCGCGATGCCACGCAAGGCGGGGCTTCAGAACGAACGTGTCACGGCGAGCCTGCTGTTGACGCGCTGGAATACAGGCGGCGCGCTGGGCAGTGCCGGCGCCGTGCTTCCCTGACGCGTACTTTCATGTCAGGCTCGCTTCCTCACCGGTGGCCGGCGCCCGCCAAGATCAATCTGTTCCTGCATGTCACGGGGGTGCGCGCCGATGGCTATCATGCATTGCAGACCCTGTTCCAGTTCGTCGATCTGTGTGACGAGGTGCGCCTCGAGCCGCGCGGTGATGGCGTCGTTCGGCGCCTTGCCGGTGCCGCGGGCGTTTCCGAGGAGGCAGACCTCGCGGTTCGCGCCGCGCGCCTCATACAAGCCCATTGCGGCGTGTCACTGGGTGTGGATATCTCGGTGGCGAAACGCATACCGATGGGCGCGGGACTCGGCGGCGGCAGTTCCGACTGCGCCACCGTGCTGCATGGACTGAACCGGATATGGGACCTCGGCCTGGGCACGGATGAGCTCGCGCGGCTTGGCAGGCGCCTCGGCGCCGATGTGCCGGTGTTTGTGCGCGGGCGTGCCGCAGTCGCGGAGGGCGTCGGAGATCTGCTGACCCCGGTGCCGTTGCCCGAGCCCTGGTACCTGATCCTGGTGCCTGGCTGTCATGTGTCGACCGCGGAGGTGTTTGCTTCGCCCGCGTTGACACGCAATTCCGCCCCTATGAAAATACGCGATTGGCTGGCTCACACAACAGACGTTCGCGATCTGCTGCGGGCTACGTGCAACGATTGTGAAGCGGTGGTCCGGGCGACATACCCGGAAGTGGGCGATGCGCTCGGCTGGCTCCGCGCCGAGCCTGGTGTCGAGCCACGCATGACGGGAACGGGTTCGGCGGTGTTTGCACCGTTCGAGCGCGAAGCCGATGCGCGAGCCCTGGGCGCGCGCGTTCCCGCCAACTGGTCGAGCTTTGTGGGGCGGGGCATGAATACATCTCCCCTGCTGGAATGTGTACGAGCGTAGAGAGTCCGGGCACATGTTGGGGTGTAGCCAAGTGGCAAGGCACGGGGTTTTGATCCCCGGATCCCAGGTTCGAATCCTGGCACCCCAGCCACCTGGCAACAAGCGACGGGATCCGAGGTGAGCGAAAAGCACGTCAACAAGGCGTTTTCTTCCGCCGAGCAGTTCGGCATCGATGCTCGGTCTGACGACAGCCGCATGATGGTTTTCTCGGGGAATGCCAATCGGGCGCTTGCCGAGTCCATCGTTGGCCATCTGGACATGCCGCTGGGTAAGGCCACGGTGGGTCGGTTCAGCGACGGAGAGGTTATGGTCGAGCTGATCGATTCGGTGCGTGGCAAGGACGTTTATATCGTGCAGCCGACCTGCCGCCCGGCCAACGAGAACCTGATGGAGTTGCTCGTGATGACCGATGCCATGTACCGGGCGTCGGCGGCGCGGGTCACTGCCGTCATGCCGTATTTTGGCTACGCGCGCCAGGACCGCCGACCGCGCTCGGCGCGCGTGGCCATCTCCGCCAAGGTGGTCGCGAACATGATCACCGCGGCCGGGGCCGATCGGGTGCTCACCATGGACTTGCATGCCGACCAGATCCAGGGCTTCTTCAGCATTCCCCTGGACAACATCTACGCGTCGCCGATATTGCTCGGCGATGTATGGAAGCACGAATACCCGAACCTTGTGGTCGTATCACCCGATGTCGGCGGCGTGGTGCGTGCGCGGGCGCTGGCCAAGCGGCTCGACGACGCGGACCTGGCCATTATCGACAAACGCCGCCCGCGCCCCAACGAGGCGCAGGTGATGAACATCATCGGTGACGTCAACGGGCGTAGTTGTGTCATCATCGACGACATGGCCGATACGGCGGGCACGCTGTGCCAGGCGGCGGCTGCACTGAAAGAAAAGGGCGCCCTGCGTGTGGTGGCCTATTGCACGCACGCCGTGCTGTCGGGCTCGGCGGTGGACAATATCGAGGCGTCGGTGCTCGATGAGCTGGTGGTCACCGACACCATTCCGCTCGGCGAGCGCGCCGCCGGGTGCGCGCGCATCCGGCAGTTGAGCATTGCCGAGTTGCTGGCCGAGAGCATCCACCGCATACACGGCGAGGAGTCGATCGGCAACCTGTTCATGGACTAGGAGTCTTGGAGATCACGACAGATGAATGAGTTCGAAGTGGTAGGAGAAGAGCGCTCCTCGCTGGGCGGGGGCGCCACGCGGCGGCTTCGGCGCGAGGGCAAGGTGCCGGCCATCCTGTATGGCGGCGAGCAGGGCCCCGTGCCGTTCACGTTGTTGCAGAACGATGTCAAGCAGCATCTGGACAACGAAGCTTTCCTTTCCCATATCCTGCGCGTGAAGATCGGCGGGCAGCGGGTACAGCAGGCCGTGCTCAAGGCCGTGCAGCGCGACCCTGTCTCGACCGAGGTGACGCACATGGATCTGCAGCGCGTGAGCCAGAGCAAGGAGATTCAGATGCACGTGCCGCTGCATTTCGTCAACGAGGAGGACTGCCCGGGCGCCAAGGTGGGAGGCATCGTCTCGCACCTGGTGGTCGAGGTGGACGTGCGCTGCCTGCCCGCGAGCCTGCCGGAGTACATCGACGTGGACATGTCCAGCATCGAGATCGGCGACACGGTGCTGATGTCCGATCTGAGCCTCCCCGATGGCGTGGAACTGGTAGCGCTGCGCCACGGCGAGGAGTACGACCAGGCGCTGGTGAGCGTGCAGCTTCCGCGTGTGGCCGAGGTCGAAGAAGGCGCCGAGGAAGAAGAGGAAGGCGAGTTCGACGAGGAGATCTCGAAGCTCGTCGAGTCGGGCACGGAGGACGAAGCGTAGCGCCCGAGGTGGCGCAGCCCATCGACCTGATCGTGGGCCTGGGCAATCCGGGCCCACGCTACGAGCGCACGCGCCACAACGTCGGGTTCTGGCTTGTCGAGCGCATCTGTCGGATGTTCGGCAGGGGCTTCCGCACGGAGTCCCGATTCTCCGGGGAGGTGTGTGAGGCGCGCATGGATGGGCGCGGGCTGCGCCTGCTCAAGCCGCGGACGTTCATGAATCGCAGTGGCCAGTCGGTCGGCGCCGCGGCGCGCTATTACCGCATCGCGCCGGCGCGGATCCTCGTCGTGCACGACGATGTCGACCTGCCGCCCGGTGTGCTGCGGCTCAAGGAGGGCGGTGGGCACGCGGGGCACAACGGACTGCGCGATATCATCTCACACCTCGGCAGCGCGGATTTCGTGCGCTTGCGCATCGGCGTCGGTCATCCGGGGCGAAAGGACGACGTGCACGACTATGTGCTGGACGCGCCGGACCGCGAGCAGGCGCGATTGCTCGAGGACGCGCTGGCGCAGGCGATGGAGTACCTCGACGATATCGTGGCCGGGGAGCATGCGCGCGTGATGAACGCCCTGCACCGCAAGAGGCGTGCCCGCGATGGCGAGGGTGGCGGGGCGGGCGAGGATACGTCCGGCGATTGAGCCGCTGCCCCCGTGATGAAGAAGCAGATCAACAAGCGCGATACCCTGAGTCCGGCCGTCACCTACCGCGGCAGCGCGACACTCATGGGTCTGCCGTTTCTGCTCATCGGTGTCTATCTGGCGAGTGAGAAACCGTGGTCCGTCCCCTGTTTCACATTCGATCGGCTCCGTCGATCGACGCTACGCGGAAATCGTGAAGCTCGCGCGGGGATGGGCGCGACACCTCGGCATAGAGATCATGGCGGCGCGTCCTGAAAATTCCCCAGCGTTTGCGTTCCTCGGCAATGGCATCCAGATCGAAGCTCGCGGTGACGACCTCGCGACGATCAGAGCATGCTTCCACGCACTTCTTGCCGTGCTGGTCGGCTATAAAGGAGCCACCGTAGAATGTAAGCTCGACCTCGCCCGAGCGCTCGGTGCCGACGCGGTTGGCCGCCGCGACAACGACCAGGTTGGCCGCCGCGTGGCCTTGCATCGCCTGTTGCCAGTGTGCCTTGCTGTCGAGATCGGGGTGGCGTGGCTCGTTTCCGATCGCCGTGGGGTACACGAGGATCTCTGCGCCCTTGAGCACCATGCAGCGGGCCGCCTCGGGGAACCACTGATCCCAGCAAATCGCCGCTCCGATCCTGCCCGCCCGCGTGTCGAAGACCCGAAACCCGGTATCGCCCGGAGAGAAATAGAAGGCTTCCTCGTACCCGTCGAAGTCCGGGATATGGCTCTTGCGATAGGTGCCGAGGAGCGTCCCGTCGGCATCGATCATGGCCAGCGTGTTGAAGTACTTGCTATCGGCTCGCTCGAAAAACGACACCGGCACGACCACCCCCAGCTCGGCTGCAACGGGCCGCAGCGCCTCGATGGCCGGGTTCTGCGCGAGCGGGCGGGCGAGATCAAAATGGCATCGGGACTTCTGCATGCAGAAATACGGGGTTTCGAACAATTCCTGGAGCACGACAATGTTGGCGCCGGATGCAGCGGCCTCTCGCACCAGGTGCACCGCGCCCGCAATGTTTTGCTCGCGGTCCCGGCTGCAGGACATTTGCGTTACGGCAAGTCGAACTTCGCGCATCGATCGATACCTCCAGTGTATGGGTAGGCTGCGCTCGAGGTCGCG
>CAZSDY010000109.1:10676-12212 GCA_964605765.1 uncultured Ectothiorhodospiraceae bacterium
GGTCGCGAGTATCGAGCCGGCAAGCGCTACGCCCTGGTCCCTTGAATACTACCCGCTCATTCTTCTTCGCGTAGTTTTTCAAGCTGCCGCCGACATCCCGTACCGGCTCGATGCGGACCGCGCCGTCCTCGACGCCGATCCTCAGCACATTCGTTTGCAACAGGTCTCGCACTGCTTTGGGCAGGGTTGTTTGCCCCTTCGATGAGACTTTGACGAGTTTTTCAAGCATATTTGGACTTGCCTTAGCTATCAAAAATGCTTTACGAAAATAGCTTGTAGTGCGACGCGATTCAATCCATCCAGCGGGAAGCATGCTGCCTGCTCAGTGATCAGGAGGACCTATGAACAACCTCGCCCAGGCCGCCACCCTGGCGATTCTCGTGCCCATGATTTCGGTCTTCGGCGCTGACGCCGCGTCGCCCGGCGAGCGAGCCTTGACCAGACGTGTACCGGCCGAGTGGGAGCCGCAGGCCGCGATCTGGCTGCAGTGGCCCGGCAGATACGAGAAGGCCTACGAGCCGGCGTTTGCCAGGATGAGCACGCTGATCGCCGAGTACGAGACATTGCATATTCTCTACGGCTCCGACGCGATCCGGGACCAGGCGCGTGCAGCCATCTCGCGCGTTGGCGGCGACCCGGCCGACGGGAATCTGGTCTGGCACGCAATCCCGAACGACAGCGCGTGGATGCGCGACAACGGGCCCGTGTACGTCATCGACGGCGCCGAGATGCGTATTCAGGACTGGGGCTTCAACGCCTGGGGCGGGCGCTTCGGATCGCTGGTGCCCTTCCGCCGCGACGATCATGTGCCGGTCAAAGTTGGCGAGTACCTGAACATGCCTGTCGATACGGTCGACATCGTCCACGAGCGCGGCGATCTCGAGTTCAACGGCGTCGATACCGTGATCATCAACTGGAGCACGCTCGGCGACGAGCGTCGCAATCCGGGCTACACGAAGGCTCGGGCCGAAGCCGACCTGAAGCGCTACTTCGGCGTCACCCGGGTGGTGTTCGTCGAGGGCGTCACCGAGGGCGACCTCACGAACGGGCATGTGGACGGTTTCGCCCGCTTCATCAATCCCACCACGGTGGTCGTGGCGGAGTGCACCGCGGCTTCCAGATGCCGGCCCGGCGACGGGCGCGACGATGCGGTCTACGACGCGGCGGCCGTGGCGATCGAGCGCACGGGCCTCACCGTGATTCGCGACCCGATCGAGGGCGTCGCGACTTTCGGCGGCGAGACCTTCGACACGAATTACTTGAACTGGATGGTCGGCAACGGGTTCGTGATTGTCGTCGGATTCGACAACCCGAAGACGGACGCGGCGGCCAAATCGAGAGTGGAAGCCTACTTCCCCGGTCGCGACGTCCATGTCATCGAGATGCTGCGCTCGTGGGCCGCCGGCGGCGGTGCGCATTGCCACACCAACGACCAGCCGGCGGCGTCGACGACGGGGTTCCCATAACGCGAGCGGTGCCGGTACTTCGGCACGCGGATCTTGACCGGGGACTCAGTTTCGCGAGACTCGCTTCCAG
>CAZSDY010000110.1:0-12152 GCA_964605765.1 uncultured Ectothiorhodospiraceae bacterium
TGGGAAGAGGAAATAATTCGAGGCTCAAGTGGCAGCTCAGAACCCGGACTACAAATTGCAAGACCTGCCGGAACTCTTGTAGCGAGACACGACATCAGTACCTTCTAGAGCCATTGCTTCAGCAAAATCAGATTCAGCATGCGTTTCTGCAAGTCGTGTTGCTCCTGAACCAACGTCTTTTATCGCAACTGTAACTTCCCCATTAATAGGTGAGAGAATAAGTGTCCCTGGAGTGCAAGCAGAATCTGTTCGTAAATCGATTATTGGAATGTCCTTTTCATGTTCTCTTAATTTACAAACGGTATTCCATCTTGACTTAAATATGTGGCATTATTCAGCCGATACAGTGCATTGAGCAGAGGTCGTAATGGCTAAGTTCTCGAAGGTCGCACGCAAAGAGGCTCCACCACCCGCCCGTCAGTCGGGGCAGCACAGTGCCCGAATGCGCCAGTATGAAGACTATGTGAAGGGTCTCAAGAGCGGCGAAGTCGGGAAGCTCGTACCGGAATCCGGTGAGTCACCGCGGGGCCTCGCGCTGCGCGTTAGTCGGGCCGCCAAACGGGTCAATTCCAAAGTCACAACCTGGGTGGTGGACGGTACGCTCTACTTCGAGGGGCGCTAGCGGTAGCGCCCCTGGGGTAAGTTCGCCCAGTTCTTGTAGCCAATCGAACCCGTTCGGGGCGCCAGGGCGCGCGCCGCCCCCCGCCGACACGCTGCAAGTACCCGGGGCTCTTCCTCGGAGTCGACAAATCCCGGGTGACACCTCGAGCCCACCCCTCGAAACTTGCGTCATGATTCGCCATCGACAGATCCACCCTACTTCCCCGCTTCACCGCGCTGCCCATTGCGGGCACCAGCCCTGCCGTTCAGTCGCGGTGGGCAACTCTTAGCCAGGCCCTGAACTCGCCCCAGGTGCCGCCGCCTGGGTGCTGCACGAAGATCTCGCGGACCCGATGGTGCTCGTGCTCGCTGTGCTCGATGATTCGCTCCAGGGATTGCCCGCGCATGCGCAGCCAGAACCACGCCGCGAGCAGCGCGCCGAGCACGTGGATCAGCCAACCGAGTTGCTCCATGGCCACGCATTGTGTCATGGCTGCCGACCCGATGGCGAACCGGGGCGAGCGACGGCACCCACGCATCTTGCCTCGGGGCGGGCGCTCGCCCGCACACTGAAAAGCCTGCGAGACGGTACACTAGCGTGATGAAAGATCGCGAATTCGATGTGGTGGTGGTCGGGGCGGGCAACGCCGCGCTGTGCGCTGCGCTTTCCGCCGCCGAGCACGGGGCACGAGTGCTGGTGCTGGAACGTGCCTCGCACGACGAGCGCGGCGGCAACAGCCGCTTCACGGCGGGGGCTTTTCGTTTTGCCCATGGCGGGATCGAGGATCTGCGGCGTGTCCTGACCGACCTCAGTGACGAGGAGATAGCCGGCACCGACTTCGGCACCTATACGCGCGAGGAATTCTTCGACGACATGGCGCGAGTGACGCAGTTTCGCGCCGATCCGGATCTGGTCGAGGTGCTGGTCGACAACAGCCTGGAGACACTGGCGTGGATGCGCCGGCAGGGGGTGCGCTTTCAGCCCTCCTACGGGCGCCAGGCGTTCAAGATCCATGGCCGCTTCCGCTTCTGGGGCGGTCTCTGCCTGGAAGCCTGGGGCGGAGGACCCGAGCTCGTCGATGCCCTGTTCCAGAGCGCGGAACGCCGCGGCGTGACGGTCGCCTACGATGCCCAGGTACGCAGTCTCGTCGTCGAGGATAGCCGGGTCGCCGGCGTGCAGATCCATACAGGCGACGGCCTGGCTCGAGTGCATGCCGGTGCCGTGGTGCTCGCCTGCGGCGGATTCGAATCCAATGCGGCGTGGCGGACACGCTATCTGGGGCCGGGCTGGGACCTCGCGAAGGTGCGCGGCACGCGCTTCAACAACGGGGACGGCATTGCGATGGCGATGGACATCGGGGCCATGTCCTACGGCAACTGGTCGGGGTGCCACGCGGTTAGCTGGGAGCGCAATGCGCCGGAGTTCGGCGACCTCGCGGTGGGCGACAATTTCCAGAAGCACAGCTACCCCTTCGGCATCATGGTGAATGCGCGTGGCCGGCGATTCGTGGACGAGGGCGCGGATTTTCGCAACTACACCTATGCCAGGTACGGGCGCGCCGTGCTCGAGCAGCCGAGACAGTTTGCCTGGCAGGTGTTCGATGCCAAGGTCACGCACCTGCTTCGAGACGAGTACCGCATCCGTCAGGTGACACGGGTGTGTGCCGACACGCTGGAAGAACTGGCCGCGAATCTCGAGGATGTGGACGGCGCCGCGTTTCTGGATACGGTGCGCGCGTATAACGCCGCGGTGCGCACCGATGTCGCGTTCGACCCGACCGTCAAGGACGGCCGCTGCACCGAGGGACTCGCCATACCGAAATCGAACTGGTGCAACCGCATCGACACGCCGCCCTTCGAGGCGTACGCCGTCACCTGCGGGATCACGTTCACCTTCGGGGGCTTGCGCATCGACACCGCCGCCCGGGTGCTCGACACGGCCGAGCGGCCCGTTGCGGGGTTGTATGCGGCGGGCGAGCTGGTCGGCGGGTTGTTCTACTTCAACTACCCGGGCGGCACCGGCCTCATGGCCGGTTCCGTGTTCGGCCGCATCGCCGGGGTTTCCGCCGCGCAGTTTCGCGGCCACCGCATCGAGCGGCGATCCCCGCTCACCCGATCGGGGTAATGGTCACGAGCCACCCATCGGTCATGTCGCGAATGGCGGCGCGCGGGCCGTCGCGGCCGAATCCCGAATCCTTGCACCCGCCATAGGGCATCAGGTCGGCGCGGTTCGATGACGTGCAACCCCTCAGAGTGAATCGCCACGCGCAAGTCGTGGTTGCGCCTCGAAGGTTTCCTGGATCGACTTGATCTGCCGATGGACCGTGTCGGGCAAGGGCTCGGGCCGGTGATTGGCGAGCATTTCCCGCAGGTCCTCGTCGATGCGCTGCATGAGGTCCTCGTCCGGCTTGACGCCCGAGCTGACCGGCAGATTGGGGCCGAAGTAGCGCGAGCTCCATAGCTCCGAGCGGCAATGCTCGGCGGTGTGGCGCTGTGCCAGATAGTTGCCGCGCGGGCCCTCCCGGCGGGTCAATTCGATGCCGAGCATCTCGTCGTCGATGCGGATGCCTTGCCACAGCTTGCGCAGCAGGCCGGCCAGCTCGTCGCAGTAGACCAGGGCGTGCAGGGAGTAGGTGATGCCTTCGTCGAGCAGGCCCAGATAATCGCAGGTGGCCGGACGGCTGAAGAAGGTCTGCATCATGGTTGCCGAGATTTCCCACACCGCATCCTGATTGAAGCGCCTCGCCGAGGCGCCGCCGGCAATGCCGGTGATGGAGGGCAGCCCCAGGAGACGGCAAACCTGACACATGACCATGTCGGCCAGCACCGTCTGGGAGAAGCCGCCGACGCCGCCGGTGGCCGGTTCCATGAACCCGACATCCGAGCCACCGATGCAGAAACAACCCTTGCGCACGAGCTGAGACAGCACGGTGGCGGCAAAGTCGGTGGCGAGGCTGTGCACCAGGCAGCCCGCCATGGTGATGGGGGCCGAGGCGCCGCCGATTGCCACGGTGCCGGTGACCACGGGAACCCCGGCCTCCACCGCTTCGATGATCTGATCGCTATGGGTCCTGGCATAGTAGAGCGGCAGCGGGGTGATGATATGGAGGAAGTAGGGCTTTTCCACCAACCGCTCCCTGCCACCCCGGATGGCGGCAGCCATATCGATGACCACGCCCAGGGACTCGGCGTTCTCGCACAGATACTCGAGTGGCTTGGTGGTATTCTCGGCAAGCACCCGGAATTCGTCGATCTCGCCGTGGATGTCCGAACGCGCGACGTTCTTGCAGGCGACGCAGACCCCGTCGATGTGGGGCAACGCGTCGGCGACGCGGGTGATGGCGGCCAGGTCTTCGCGCGTGCTCTCCCGGGGCTCGCCGGTTTCCAGGTCGCTGACCTTGATGGCCGTCATGCCGGGCAGGAACCACGTATGACGGTTGTCAATCTGGATACAACCGGTGCCGGGCCGGTTCCAGACCGTGACGCTCTTGGCCACCGACTGCAGGGCGTCCCTGACCATGTCCGGGTCGAATTTGACCAGGCCATCGGCGGCGACGCTGCAACCGGCGTCGGCAAACAAATCCATGACGCGTGGATGTGGCTCGAAGCCGACACCTGTCTCGCGCATCAGCGCCAGGCTGGCGTCGATGATCCGCCGGGCATCGGCCTCGGAAAGAAGGTCGTAGGGTGGCGTGGGGCCATGATGAAGGCCGGCGTCGCGCACCTGTGGCGCGGGTCTCGCGCTACCGGCTCTCGACTTCCTGCGCCGCATGAGTGCGCTCCTGTTTTCCGTGCTGTCAGCCGCAGTGTACTTCAAGCCTGCGCGGGTCCGGTGATATGGATAGCGTCTTCCCCGTACCCGACCGACCGCGCCATCCCCCTGGTCGATCGATGCGGTTCGAGACTGCTGCCGCCGGGCTTCGAGAAACGATGTTTCGGTGCGAGGCTGCTGTCGCGGGGCTTCGAGGGGTCAGGACACACATCGAAGCATACGACGCTTCAATGTGCATGCTGACCTCGGCTTTCCCGGACCTGAGCGCTGACCCCCTTGAAGCCACGCGCCAGCAGTCAAGAACTTGAGGTTCGCCAAGCCAAAACCTCCTTCCCGGATGACGGCAGTGCAGTTCTACACTGCCACCGCCGGGGCTTCGGGAAACGCCGTGCCAGTTCTGCGATGCTGCCGCCGGGCTTCGGTATCTTGCCTTGACGCACCGATGGTGTACTGTCTCCGTGTGAACCTGCATCGCCTACTCCGGGACCGCAACGCTGATCCGATCCGCATCGGGGTCATCGGCGCCGGCAAGTTTGCCTCGATGTTCCTTGCCCAGGCCCGCCACACACCCGGCATGCACGTGATGGGCGTTTGCGACCTCGACCGGGGGCGCGCACGGCGCACCCTTGCCACCGCCGGCTGGCCGGCAGCGGCATACGAGGCCGGCGGCTTCGACGAGGCGCGCGCGACGCGGGCCTGCTTTGTCACCACCGAAGCGCGCTCGCTCATCGAGGCCGAGGGGTTGGAGGTCGTCATCGAATCGACCGGCGACGCGATAGCCGGGGTGCGTCACGCGCTGGCGTGCATCGATGCGCGGCGCCATCTCGTCATGGTGAACGTGGAAGCCGATGTGCTGGCCGGTCCGGCACTCGCGAGCCGCGCGGCGGGCGCGGGCGTGGTCTACTCGCTCGCCTATGGCGACCAGCCGGCACTCATCGTGGAGATGGTGGACTGGGCGCGCACCTGCGGCTTCGAGGTCGTGTGCGCCGGCAAGGGCACCAAGTATCTGCCGGCGTATCACGCCTCTACGCCGGATACGGTGTGGGACTTCTACGGCATCGAGCGTGCGCAGGCGGAGCGCAGCGGCATGAACCCCAAGATGTTCAACTCATTCCTCGACGGCACCAAGTCTGCCATAGAGATGGCGGCCGTCGCCAACGCCGCCGGCCTCACTCCCGCGTCGGGCGGGCTCGCGTTTCCGCCGTGCGATACGCGCGCGCTGGCGCAGACGCTGATCCCGCGCGAATGCGGCGGCACCCTGGCGCGAAGCGCCACCGTGGAAGTGGTCTCATCGCTCGCGCGCGACGGGTCCGCGATCGAGCGCGATCTCCGCTGGGGCGTGTACGTGACCTTCCGTGCGCCCAACGACTACGTGGCGAGATGCTTCTCGGAGTACGGCCTCGAGACCGACAGCAGCGGGCGCTACGCCTGCTTGTACCGGCCGAATCACCTGATCGGCCTCGAGCTCGGGGTGAGCGTGGCGAGCGCCGCCCTGCGCCATGAGCCGACCGGTGCGCCCGTGGCGCTAAACGGCGACGTGGTGGCGACGGCGAAGCGCGCGTTGCGCGCCGGCGAGCGGCTCGACGGGGAAGGCGGGTACACCGTGTGGGGCAGGCTGATGCCGAGCGACGAGGCGCTCGCGGCGCGAGGCCTGCCCATCGGCCTCGCCAAGGACGTGCGCGTCAACAGGGACCTGGAATCGGGTACACCGATTGCCTGGTCCGACGTCGACATCGACCCGCACGGCCCGGCCGTCGCCCTGCGCCGCGAGATGGAGGCCGAGTTCGGCTCGGCAACCAGGCACGACGGGTGATCGTGCGCCGGATGAACGAATCGCGAGCTACGACCGCGCGGCCAGATACTCGACGACGTCGATCTTGGCGATGACGCCGATCACCGCCTCGTCCTCCATGACGACGGCGACATTGTGCTCATCGAAGACCTGCTGCACGCGCGACAGGGGCTCGTCCAGCGATACCCGTCCCTGGAGTGCTTTCGCCGCCTGGCGTACGGGGTCGTCGGGGGTGCAATCACCGCTCACCAGGCTCTGCAGCAGATCGACCTCGTGGATCATCATCAGGTCCCCGCTGTCGCTGTCGTCGCCGCCGCTGAGCGGCATCTGCGAAATACCGAGCTCCGCCATGCGATGCGCCACGCTGGAGAGATGCTCGTCCGGACTCGCGAACTGGACATCTCCCCCCTTGAGCTTGAGCACCTCGCGCACGGTACCCAGGCGCTGCTCGATATCCAGGAATCCCATGTCCTTCATCCAGTCGTCGTCGAAGACCTTGCTGAGGTAGCGATCGCCGGAATCGCACAGCACGATGACGACCAGCTTCCCCGGTCCCAGCTCCTTGGCGACCTGCAGACCGCCGTAGACCGCCGTCCCGGTGGACCCCCCGCAGAAGATGCCTTCCTCGCGCGCGAGGCGCCGCGCGGTGAGAAACGAGTTCTTGTCCGATATCGGCCGCACGTCGTCGATCACGGAGAAATCCAGCGTGCCCACCATGAAGTCGTGCCCGATGCCCTCCACGCGGTAGATGCTGGTCTCGCCGTGCGTGCCCGTGTGAAATTCGTCGTAGTAGATGCTGCCCTGCGGATCCGGGCAGATGATCTTGATCTCGCGGCCCGCCTCGGCCGCCTTTTCCTTGAGATACTTGCCCGCCCCCGAAATGGTGCCGCCGGTGCCGATACCGCCCACCAGCGCATCTATTTGGCCGTCGGTATCCTCCCAGATCTCCGGGCCGGTGGTGAGATAATGCGCCTCGGGATTGGTCATGTTGTAGTACTGATCAGTGTAGAAACTACCCCGGGTCTCTCGTGCGATGCGCTTGGCCACCTCCACGTAGCTGTCCGGATGCTCGTGATCCAGGTCGGTGCGCGTGATGATCACCTCGGCACCGTAGGCCTTGAGCATGTCGATCTTTTCCTTGCTCATCTTGTCCGGCATGGTGAACACGCAGCGATAGCCACGCACCGCCGCGGTCATAGCCAGCCCCAGCCCGGTGTTCCCCGAGGTGCTCTCGACCAGCGTGCAGCCGGGTTTGATGAGCCCTGCTTCCTCGCCACGGCGCACCATGTTCACGGCCATGCGGTCCTTCACCGAGCCGCCCGGATTCAACTGCTCCATCTTGACCAGCACGGTAGCCATCTTCCTGGCATCTGCCAGGCGATTGAGCCTGACCAGCGGTGTATTGCCGACGAGGTCGAGGACGTTGTTGTAGAATTTCATGTGGCTCTCCCGCGCATCCGAGGGAAATCATTGTACGCGAAACAGGCCATATAATGCCGTCAGGAACAGCGCTGCGCCGGCAACATGATTGAGCGGCCCGTCGCCGCGCACTACCATGATGGACGTGCGGGCGAGCGACGTTGCGGCGTCATCGCCGGCGCCGCGCCAACCATTGCAGCCGAGAGAAAGAGCGTCATGCCAGAGAGGGTCCTCGTCGTCAATCCGAACTGCACGGCGTCGGTGACCGACGGCATCAGCGCGGCGCTGGAGCCGCTGCGCAGAGCGACCGACGGTGCCCGCATCGACTGCATCACGCTACTCGAAGGCCCGCCGGCCATCGAGACCGACGCGCACGTGGCCAGCGTGGTGGAGCCGATCTGCCGGCTCGTCGAGCGCGAGGAAGCTGGCGCGGACGCCTTCGTCATCGCGTGCTACAGCGATCCGGGCCTGAAGGAAGCGCGCGCATGCACCGAACGGCCGGTGTTCGGCATGGCGGAATCGGCACTGCTCGCCGCCGCCGTGCAGACGGATCGCTTCGGCGTCATCTCCATCCTGGAACAATCCATCCCGCGGCATCTGCGCCATGCGCGCGAGCTTGGCGTCGATGACAAGCTTGCGGGCGACATCGCCATCGATCTGGGTGTGCTGGCGCTTGCCGACGAGCAGAGAACCGCCGAGCGCTTGCTGGCGGTGGGCGAGCGCCTGCGTGACGAGCACGGCGCTTGCACCCTGATACTCGGCTGCGCCGGCATGGCGCCTCATCGCGCCGGGCTCGAAGCCGCGCTCGGTATCCCGGTGATAGACCCGACGCTGGTCGCCGTTGGCATGGCGCTCGGGGCCATACGCTCAGGGTTCGCGAACGAACCCGAGTAAACCGGATTCAAAGAGGCTGCGGGCGTCCCCACTCGTAGCCTTATCCGTCCGGCGCGACGTCAATCTGCCGGCGGCTCGGCGCCGACACGCTCGGTGATGAGCTTGTAGTGCTCGATGCGCCGGTGCTTGTGGAACGCGAAGGTAGTCTCCTTGAGGCCCTTACCGAGGTCGAGATCGCAATCGTAGGCGACCACCTCGTCGCCGACGCTCGTCGCACGCGCCACAATCTCCCCGGTCGGTGCCACGATGCATGAGCCGCCCATCAGCTCGTGCCCATCCTCCCTGCCGGCCTTGGCCGTGGCCACGACCCAGGTGGCATTCTGGTAAGCGCCTGCCTGCACGCTCAGGTGGTTGTGAAAGGATTTGAGATAGAGTTGCTCGTCTCTGCCGTGGATGTTGGCTGTCGGCGTGTTATAGCCGAGCAACACCATCTCCACCCCCTGCAGACCCATGACCCGGTAGGTTTCGGGCCAGCGTCTGTCGTTGCAGATACACATGCCGACGATGGCATCGAAAGCGCGCCACACCGGGAATCCGAGGTTGCCGTAATCGAAGTAGCGCTTCTCCAGGTGGTGGAACGAGGCACCGGGGGTGGGCTCGGATTGCCCCGGCAGATGCACCTTGCGGTACTTGCCGATAATGTGCCCGTCGCGTCCCACCAGCACGGCGCTGTTGTAGTGCCTGCGCTTGCCCGCCTCCTCGGCGAGTTCCGCGTAGCCGAGATAGAAGCCGACGCCAAGGCGCGCGGCCTCGTCGAACAGCGCCTGCGTGGCGGCATTGGGTATCGCGGCTTCGAACCAGGCGTCAATCTCCGCCCGCGATCCGTAGAGGTAGCGCGGAAAGAACGTCGTCAGCGCGAGCTCCGGGAAAACCACCAGCTTCGCGCCCGAGGCGTGCGCTTCGCGGAGCATGGCGAGCAGGCGCTGCACGACGCTTTCCCTGTCGTCGGCAATATTGATGGGGCCGAGCTGCGCGGCGGCCACTTTCAGTCGTCTGGACATAGTCTGCTCCCTCTCAGATCAGGCGCGCCCCGAAGTTGCGCGCCGGATCGAGCTCCCCGGCGAGGCGACCGAGCGGGCGCGCAAGCGCTGGCGCCTCGCAGGGGAGAAACTCCCCGCTGCCCCTGTCCGCGTGGAGCTCGCCCCGATTCACGACCACCCGTCCACGACTCAGCACGGTCTGCGGCCAGCCACGCACGGCAATCCCCTCGTACGGAGTGTAACCAACGTCGTCATGCAACTGATCGTAGCGCACCGTGCGTTCCTCGTGCGGATCCCAGATCACGATGTCGGCATCGGCGCCGACCGCTATCGTGCCCTTGCGTGGATACAAGCCATAGAGCCGCGCCGCATTGCTCGAGGCGAGCGCCACGAACTGCTCGGCTGTCAGGCGCCCCTCGCTCACCCCGTACGAGAACAGCAGGGGAAGGCGCAGCTCGATGCCGGGCACGCCATTGGCGATGCGGTGAAACGGGGCGTTCGGCCCCGCGGCGAGCTTCCCGGTCTCGTCGAAGCGATACGGCGCATGGTCCGAGGAAAACACCTGGAAGGTGCCGTCGGCGAGTCCCTGCGCCACGAGCTGCTGCGCCGCCGCATCGCGCGGCGGTGGGCTGCAGCAGAACTTCGCACCCTCCATGCCCTCGCGGTCGAGGTCCTGCGCGGTTAGAAACAGGTACTGCGGGCAGGTCTCCCCATAGACCTTCAGGCCGCGGCCTTGCGCGGCGCGGATCTGGTCCATCGCCTCGCCGGCCGAGACATGCACGATCAGCACCGGCACGTCGACGAGCTCGGCGAGGCGGATGGCGCGGTGCGTCGCCTCGCCCTCGGCGAGCCGCGCGTGCGCGACGCCGTGGTAGCGCGGTGCGGTGTGGCCGCCCGCGAGCAAGCGGTCCGTCAGCCAGCCGATCATCTCGTGGTTCTCGGCGTGCACCATGACCATGGCGCCCTCGCGCCGCGCCACGGCGAGAATGTCGAGCATCTGGCGATCGTCGAGCTTCAGCAGATCGTAGGTCATGTAGACCTTGAACGAGGTATAGCCATCGCGGATGAGAGCGGGCAGCTCCTGGCCCAGCACCTGCTCGCTCGGATCGGAGATGATGAGGTGGAAGGCGTAGTCGATCACGGCCTTGGGCGCGGCGCGCTCGTGATAACGGCGCACCACCTCGCGCAGCGACTGTCCCTGGTGCTGCGCCGCAAACGGAATGATGGTGGTGGTGCCGCCGAACGCGGCCGAGACGCTCGCGGAGTAGAAATCGTCCGCGCAGACCATCCCCATGGACGACTCCTGCTCGATGTGGCAGTGGCTGTCTATACCCCCGGGCAGCACGAGCTTGCCGGTGGCGTCGATCTGCGCCGCCGCGCCGGGCAGCGCATCGGCGAGCGCCACGACGTGGCCGTCGCGGATGCCCACATCACAACGCGCCGTGTCGGCAGCCGTCACCACCGTGCCGTTTCGAATGACGAGATCCAGATCTGACATTGCAGCCCCTCGCGTTGCTGGCCGGGTCACAGGGCTCGCGAAACAATAACTCCATGCTTTGCACCGCCGATCCATCGCGCCTGGTAGCATTGCTCGTTCGCTTACATGGAACGACTATGCGCCCTTCTCGCGCCTTGCCGGTCGGGCGCCTCGACGCCCCAAAACATGGAGTGATTGTTTCGCAAGCCCTTACCGTGTTTCCGTCCACAAAGAACCACTCTCGCCAAGACGCGAAGATTCGCAAAGCGCCGAGTAACCGTGCCTACACGCACGCCAAACTGTGCTCGTGGCGTGCTTGCGAGAGAAAAACTGACGTTTGCGGACGGGCACTACCCTACACCCGCGGGTGGCGCTGTGCCACAAGCGTTGCAGGCACAGCGGAATCCTGTACCCTCCCGGACCACGACCCGAGGAGAGATCGCCATGGCATCCGAATTCACCGGCAAGCAGGTATTCATGGAGTCGCTGCTGGCACACGGCGTAGAGCGCATTTTCGGCAATCCGGGCACCACCGAGCTGCCGCTCATCGAGAGCCTCCGCCACTACCCGCAGGTGCGCTATGTGATGGCCCTGCAGGAAGCCGTCGCGGTCTCCATGGCTGACGCCTACGCACACGCATCGGGCGCTGTGGCGGTTGCCAATCTGCACGTCGCACCGGGCCTCGGCAACGGGCTGGGCTCCCTGTACAACGCCTGGGAAGGACAGACGCCGCTCATCGTGACCGCGGGCCAGCAGGACACGCGCCTGCGCCTCAGGGAGCCTCTGCTCGGCCACGATCTGGTCGCCATGGCCGCACCGCTCGTCAAGTGGAGCGTCGAGGTGCAAAGCGCCGACGAGATGGCACCCATCATGCACCGGGCGTTCAAGACCGCGAGAGAGGCTCCCTCGGGCCCGGTGTTCGTGTCGTTGCCCATGAACGTCATGGAGAGCCGCACACGGCATCCGGCGTTGATGCCTTCCACGCTCTACGCATGCAGCGAACCGGATCCCGCGGGCGTCGCCCATGCGGCCGGGATCCTGCTCGGTGCGCGCGACCCGGTCATCGTTTTCGGCGACAAGGTGGCCGCGGCCGGTGCGCTCGACGCGCTCGTGGCGCTTGCCGAGACGCTCCGCGCCCGCCGCTACCGCGCGGGGGTGCCCCCGCCCGTCCGCTATTCTCATACGCACACCGCCACTCGCGCTGCCGCCACGCACGAC